>NZ_CP118605.1:2242500-2567500 GCF_029869925.1 Microbulbifer bruguierae
GGCGGGAATTTTGTTATAAAGTCATCCGGGTGTTCGTTTTTTAGGCACAGCGGCTTGTTAAAGCTTCGCGGCCGAACCCCGATAACAACCACTGTCAGCGCTACCCCTGTATAGAATCATGCAAGATCAAAGCAAGAACCCACGCCTGCTTGGCGCCATGGGCAAGCATTTTCCGCGAACCCATGCCCTGGTGGCCGGTGCCGCAAGCTTCGCACTGGCTCTGACACTGTTTATCTCGCCGCCGGAGGTCGAAGCCAAACGCACGGCACTGGCGGTCACCCTCAGTGCCCCCGAGGCCCAGCCGCAGGAGGTCGCGGCAGATCCAGTATCCTCCGCCACGGACGCCTCCCCCGACACATCGCAGGGTGTCACCGGTGCCTCCGAAGACGTCATGCAAGGCGTTATGGAAGACCTGCGAATCGTGCAGGAAACCGTGCGCAATGGTGACACCCTGTCCGATCTGTTCCAACGGGCAGGAATCAGCAGTTCAGAGATGTATGAGCTACTCGCGAGTGGCAAAGAAGCGAAACAGCTGGCAAAACTCGTCCCCGGAGAAGAGCTGACCTTTCAGGTCGATGGCGAGGGCAGCCTCAAGACCCTGGAGCTGCACCGGGATCGTCTGAGCAAGGTGGAATTCAGCCGCGACAGCTCTGACGAATACAAATATGCCTTACACCAGCGCGAAGCCGAGCGCTACACCGCCTTCCGTCAGGCAGAGATTGAAAGCTCGCTGTTCGTGGACGGCAGCAAAGCCGGCCTCAGCAACAACCTGATCATGGAAATGGCGGATATCTTCGGCTCTGATATCGACTTCGCCCTGGATATTCGCAAAGGCGACAAGTTCAGCGTGATCTTTGACGAAGAGTTTCTGGACGGAGAAAAGATCGGCAACGGCGCCATCAAGGCCGTAACCTTTACCAACCAGGGCAAAACCTTCAGTGCGGTACGCTATATCGACAGCAACGGCGACACCAACTATTACACCCCTGACGGCAAGAGCATGCGTAAGGCGTTTATCCGCACCCCCGTGGATATCGGCCGCATCAGCTCCCATTTCAATCCCCGCCGCCTGCACCCTATCTTCAAGACCCGCAAGCCCCATAACGGCACAGATTACGCCGCCCCCCGGGGCACCCCGGTATACTCTGCCGGCGATGGTCGTGTCATCAAGGCGGGCTACTCCAAAGCCAATGGCAACTATGTGTTCGTCCAGCACGGCGAGCGCTATATCACCCGCTACCTGCACCTGAACAAGCGCAGCGTAAAGCAGGGGCAGCGCGTCAAGCAGCGCCAGGTCATCGGCACAGTGGGCTCTACCGGATATGCCACCGGCCCACACCTGCACTACGAATTCCTGGTAGATGGCCACCACCGTAACCCGGCCACCATCGTGCGCCAGTTACCGAAGGCAAAAGCCGTCGCCAGTTCGGAAATGGACCGTTTTCTGGCCCAGACGCAACCGCTGATGGCGCAGCTGGAGCGCTTCGAGCAGCCGGCACTGGCACAGAACAACAAGCAGACCGATGACAAGAAGGACTCCGTAAACTGAATGACGGACCTCTACATTGGCCTGATGTCCGGCACCAGCGTCGACTGTATCGACGCCGTGCTGGTGGAGTTTTCTGAAACCGAAGGTTCCCTGCACTGCTTGACCAGGGCGGCCGTCGGCCACCCGATATCCTCTGAGATGCGCGAGGCCATTCTTGCGCTTTGCGCCCCCGGCCCTTCAGAACTCGATCGCGCCGGTCAGCTTGACCGGCAACTGGGACAAGAGTTCGCAGCGGCAACCCTCGCGGTATTGCACGAAGCGGGCGTCAAACCCTCTGCCATCACTGCCATCGGCAGTCACGGTCAGACCGTCCGCCACCGCCCGCCGGGCTCCGTTTCCACGCCCTTCTCATTGCAGCTGGGCGACCCCAACACCATCGCCGCCATGACCGGGATCACCACCGTCGCTGACTTCCGCCGCCGGGATATGGCCCTTGGCGGGCAGGGGGCACCGTTGATGCCTGCTTTCCACAATGCCGTTTTCCGAACCGACCGCGACAGAGCTGTGGTGAATATCGGCGGCATGGCAAATATTACCGAGCTCTCTGCCAGCGGAGCGGTACGGGGCTATGACACCGGGCCCGGTAATGCACTGCTGGACTACTGGGTAAAACTGCACAAGGGTACCGCCTACGACGCCAACGGTGATTGGGCAGCAAGCGGCACACCGCACCCGGAACTGTTGCACCGTCTGATGGCCGACCCCTTCTTTGCTGCCCCCGCGCCCAAAAGTACCGGCCGTGAGGCGTTCAACCCGAGCTGGCTGGAACGGGCCTGTGCCGGCCTGGAACTGGCACCGGTTGATGTGCAGGCAACACTGGCAGAGGTGACCGCAGCCACGATTGCCGATGGCGTGCAGGAGTTTGCCCGCGGCGGCGAGCTGCTGGTCTGTGGCGGCGGTGCGCGCAATCGCGATCTGCTGGAGCGCCTTGGACGCAGGCTGCCCACATGGGCAGTCGCCCCTACCGATCAGTACGGTATCGACGCAGACTGGGTTGAGGGCGCGGGCTTTGCCTGGCTGGCGCGACAGACCATGCTGGGCTTAAGTGGCAATTGCCCTGCGGTCACTGGTGCGCAACGGGAAAGCGTTCTGGGGGGGATTTTTCCCGCCTGAACAGCGCCCAGCGGGGAAACTTGAGGCTGAGAAAGAAACTTGCCGGCGGGCAGATAACCCGCCAGCGACGGACTGACGTCCGTAGAGTTCAACGAATTCAGATAGAAAAGGACGAACCGCAGCCACAGGTGGATGAAGCATTGGGGTTCTGGACCACAAAGCGGGAGCCAGAAAGCCCCTCCTCATAATCCACACTGGCGCCGACCAGGTAGGGGTAGCTCATGGCATCTACCAGTACCTGAATCCCCTCTTTTTCGACGATAGCGTCGTCTTCCGCTACCAGCTCGTCAAAGGTAAAGCCGTACTGGAAGCCAGAACAGCCGCCACCGGTCACAAAGACCCGCAACTTCAGATCCGGATTGCCTTCCTCTTCCAGCAACCCCTTGACCTTGGCGACGGCTTTTTCGGTCACCTGAATCGGTTCGGGAGAAAAGGAAACAGCTTCAGACATAGATGACTCTCGAGATCAGTTTGCAGCCACCGCCAGGCTGGCGGTGTGCCGGCGCATTATGGGTAAAACCCAGCAAACAGGTCAAGTATTGCCGCTACAACCGGGTTTTACCACCAAAAACCATTCAGGGGAGGCTAAACGAGAGACGTTACTGAGCGCCTTCCAGCGGCTCTTCCGAATAACCCAGCATACGCGGCTCGCTGGCGCTATCCACTTCCACATTGGACACCAGGGAACCGTTAACCTGGGCACCCTTGACCATTTCAATCAGCTTGTAGTGCACATTGCCTTCAACGATCGCCTTGGAGGCCAGCTCCAGATGACCACTGGCGTGAACATCGCCTTTCACATTGCCGTTTACCACCACATTGGGCACACGGATTTCACCTTCGATGATCCCGCCATCAACGACCTGCAGACGCGCTTCGCTGTCACTGTGAGCGCAGACATTGCCGTTCACCCGTCCTTCGACCACCAGGTTGCCACGAAAATGCAGATCACCGGTAACTTCGGTGTGACGGGCGATCAAAGTAGTGTTATTGCCACCAGTGCTAGCCATAGTTTTCTCTTTCTTTTTCAACATAGTTAACCAATACCTCTTGAATTGAGCGGAGCCTGGTAACTCCAGCAAGGCCGCGAGCCAGCCCCTGAATTGACCCGGTAACCCTCAGGTCTGCTGCACCAGCCAGCCATAGCGCTGCTCGATACTGAAGCCGTTGCGCTTGCTGGATTTGAGCGTCAGTTCCACACCCTCGGGTACGAAGCCCTCCGGTAACTGCAACTCTCCCTCGATATTCTGGAAATACTTGAAACGCAGGGGGATGGATTCGCTCTCCACCTGCTGTGACAGATCTGACAGCGCGTAGCGTCGCGACTCGCCGTCAACCTGACCGACAATGGTGAAATTTACCGCCCCGGTCACCACCTGGTGGCGCGCGGCGGACTGCTGCACCAGTAGTTTGTACTGATAGCGGCGCTCACCGGCTTCGGAAATACTGAAACGCCCGATGGATACACCGTCACTGCCCTCATCGGGCGCCATGATGCCGCGGTAAAAGGAAATTTCCTGGCGCAGCTCGGCAATCAGGTCATCTTTCGCCACCAGCTCCGCGCGTACCGACTCACTGGCCTGCTCACCAATAGCCACGGACTGCTCGGCGGTGGCGGTACGCACCCGCAGGGACTCGATCTCCGCGTTCAACCGCACCACCTCACTCAGCGACTTGGCATGGGCGCGGCTCTTTTCGTCCAGGCTCTTGCTCAGCTGGTACTGACCGGCGAAAAAGGCACCGGCACTGGTGGACAGCACCAGCAAGGTCACCCCCAGCACAGAGAAAATGCCATGGATCGGCCTGTGGGCCACCACTTTCATGCGGTACTGTTTACTGCCTTTTACCTTGTGCGCCATGGAACCCGATCGTGCTGCTATTGGTTATAAGTGTCGTATAAATTGCTGTTTTGTCACTACCACCGATTCTAAGGCAGCAGTGCCGGGCTCTCTAGCCCCTGGTTCTCATTTAAACCAAACATGATGTTCATGTTCTGCACCGCCTGGGCAGACGCGCCTTTGGCCAGATTGTCGATCACGGAAAGGACCACCACCTTGTCCCGCCCCTGGGGCCGCAGCACCGCAATCCGGCACATATTGGTGCCGCGCACACTGCGGGTCTGCGGGTGCGAACCCGCCGGCATCACATCCACAAACGGCTCCGCCGCATAGCGCTGTTCAAACAATTGCTGCAGAGCCTCCTGACTGCCGGCCGCATCCGCAGTTGTCTTGAGAGTGGCATACAGTGTGGCGTGGATACCCCGCACCATCGGCAGCAGGTGCGGCACAAAGGTCAGCTCGACCTCACTGCCAAAAGCCCGTGCCAGTCCCTGCTCAATTTCCGGCAGGTGCCGGTGACCGGAAGCGGCATAGGCGCGAAAACTATCGTTGTTCTCTGCAAACAAAAGATCTGTCTTGCCCTGGCGACCAGCGCCACTGGCGCCACTGGCGGCGTTGGCGATCAGTCCCGAGGGTTCAATCAACCCGGCCTCCAGCAGAGGGATGAAACCCAGCTGGATCGCGGTGGGATAACAGCCCGGGCAGGCAATCAATTGCGCCCCGGCAATCTGCGCCCGGTTCACTTCCGGAAGGCCGTAAACCGCCTCTGCCGCCAATTCCGGGCAGGCGTGCTGCTGGCCGTACCACTGCTCCCACGCTGGGATATCCTGCAGGCGGAAATCTGCCGACAGGTCAATGACCCGCACCCCCCGGGCCACCAGCTCTGGCACCTGGGCCTGGGCGACGCCGTGGGGAGTGGCAAAGAACACCACATCGCACTGCGCCAGTTGCTGTACGTCCGGCGCCGTGAATTTCAGATCGTAGTGACCGCGCAGGCTGGGGAAGAGTTCCGCCACGGGTGTACCCGCTTCGGCGCGGGAAGTAATGGCTGTCACCTCGACCTGGGGATGACCGGACAAAAGGCGCAGCAACTCCACACCGGTATATCCCGTTCCACCTACAATTGCCGCCTTGATGACACTCACTATGTTTACTCCTCGCTGATCAGATTGGTCACTATCCCTGGTCGTACACTGGCGCCGCCTGTTGGCGGGCGTTCACCTCTGTATACTGAGCCGTGCACTCTACCATAAGCATCCGAAAATAAAGGACTCACTGTGCGGCGCCGCAAGCAGTCACCTTCATCTCCCGCCATTCCGCCACACCTGCGCAAAGCCCGGTTGCTGGACCGGGTACAGGTACAGCTGGCGGCACAACAGGCATTGCCATTACTGGTACTGCTGGCGCTGCTTATCGGTACCGTTGCCGGGCTAGTGATCATCGCCTTCCGCCAGCTCAGTGAAGCCCCGGAAATTCTCTACTTGCCACAACGGGAAGATTTCGAGTCACTGCCGCTTTTGTGGCGCTTTCTTTTACCCTTTGGTGGCGCGGTGTTGCTCGGACTGATTTTCACCTGGATTGCCCCCTCCGGCAGACCGACCGGCGTCGTGCATGTACTGGACCGGCTACACAATCACCAGGGGCGCATGCCGATGAAAAATGCTGCTCTGCAATTTTTTGCCGGTTCCCTGGCCCTGCTCAGTGGTCAGTCGATCGGTCGCGAGGGCCCCGCGGTGCACCTCGGGGCCGCCAGCGGCAGCTGGCTGGCACACAAGCTCCGCCTGCCCCACAACTCCATGCGCACACTACTCGGCTGTGGCGTCGCCGCCGCCATTTCCGCATCTTTTAATACGCCGCTCGCAGGGGTGATCTTCGCCATGGAAGTGGTGATGATGGAGTACACAGTCGCCGGTTTTCTGCCGGTGATCATCGCCGCGGTCAGCGGCAGTGCCGCCACCCGGCTGGCGTTCGGGCACCAGGCGGCGTTCAGTGTGCCAGCGCTGCAGCTGCACTCCCTGGCGGAGCTGCCGATTCTCTTTATCTGTGCCTTGGTGGTCGGCGCGCTGGCGTCCATTTTTATTGTCAGCCAGCGCAGGCTGGTGCCTCTGCAGCAAAAGCACCCACTGCTGCGCTTCACCCTGGTCGGTGCGGCCACCGGTTTACTCGCCCTGTGGGTGCCGGAAATTCTCGGCACCGGTTACGACACCCTGCAGCTGGCCATGCTCGGCCAGCTTGGCATTGCCACGGTAACAACCATTATCCTGGCCAAGCTTGTGGCCACCGCCCTGGCAACCGGGCTCGGCATTCCCGGCGGCGTCATAGGCCCGAGCCTTATCCTCGGTGCCTGTATCGGCGGAGCCGCCGGTCACCTGGCCAATCTGTGGCTTGGCGCCGCCACCACCAGTCCCGGGCTCTACGCCATGATCGGCATGGCGGCGATGATGGCGGCACTGCTGAATGCGCCCCTGGCGGCGCTATTGGCCATCCTCGAGCTTACCTACAACCCCAACGTGCTGTTTCCCGGCATGATGACCATCGTGGTGGCCTGCCTGGTCAGCCGCAAACTTTTCTCCACCGAGGGCACGTACCAGGAGTCCCTGCGCGCCCTGGGTAAAAAAGGCACCCCCAGCTGGCGCGCACAGATGCTGAGCAGGGTTGGCGTAACCAGTGTGATGGAGCGCGCCATTGCGGTAACCCCGCAATTGCTGGATAGGTCGCAGGCAGAGCGATTGATCGACCAGCAGCCCGCATGGTTACTCGTTGGCAGCGAAAACACGCCAATGGCATTGCGCACCGCCGACCTCGCCAATTTTCTGCTGCGCCCAAAAAGTGAAGCCGAACCGGAATTGCCGAATGAAAACCGGGAAGAAAAAATTGATCTGCTGCGCCTGCCTGGAGAGCGCTTGCAACTGGCGCCGCTCAGCTGGCGTTCGACGCTGCTGGAAGCACAGCAGCAGCTGGAAATACGCGGCGCCGACGCCCTGTTTATTGGCCGCGATCACCACCTGGACAGCCCGGGTGTACTGGACAGCGATGTGGCGGGTATTATCCTGCCGCAACATATTGAACACTATTATCGACAATAACGGTTACCGACAATAAACGCGCAACCCGGATACCTCTCCGGACAAGGAGCTCCAATGCTTTGGGTAAAGGCTTTTCATATTATTTCCATGGTCTGCTGGTTCGCGGCACTGTTTTACCTGCCGCGCCTCTTTGTCTACCACGTAGACGCCACCGACGCCCTTAGTAAAGACCGCTTTAAAATCATGGAGCGGCGCCTGTACCGCGGCATCGCGATACCGTCAATGATCGCCACCATTGTGTTCGGCATCTGGCTGATCACCTTCAATCCGGAATACTACAAATCTGCAGGCTGGCTGCATGCCAAACTGACCATCGTGGTTCTGCTGATCGGTTACCACCACATCTGCGGCAGCTATGTGAAAAAATTCGCTGCGGGCACCATTCACAAGAGCGGGCGCTACTTCCGTATCTTCAATGAATTGCCGGTTCTCGCACTGATCGCAATTATCATACTCGCAGTGGTTAGACCGTTCTAAGATCTGGCGGGGCGCGGCAGACTACGCGCTGGCAGCGCCTGCCGCAGGATCAGCGCTAGACTTAATTCACCGGCCGCAAGGGAAGTGCCCGACAACATCATGGATACACGCCAACCCGTCATTCTTACGGTTACTCACCACGACCCCAGCGGCAGTGCGGGCATCGGCGCCGACACAGAAACGGCGGTCAGCCTGGGATGCCACTGCGCCTCGGTGGTGTCGGCGATCACCGTGGGCGACACCCGCGAGCTGGTTGGGGTGGCACCGGTCGACGACAGCCTGCTGGTGGAGCAGGCGCGGGCGGTACTCGAAGACATGCCGGTAGCGGCGATCAAGATTGGCTACCTGGGTTCGTTGGAAAATGTGCACGCCCTGCACGCAGTGTTGCGGGACTACCCGGACATCCCCCTGGTGATAGACCCGGACGCCACCCTCGCGGATAAGGAGAGCTTGCTGGCACCACCCCTGTGGCGCGCCATGAGCGATCTGCTGCTGCCCCTGGCAACACTGGTTGCCCCCAACCGACGGGAGGCCCGCGCCATGGCCGGCGAAGCGGACGTGTTTGACGCCCAGGCCCAGGAGTTGCTGGAAAGCGGTTGCCGCTACCTACTGTTGACCGGCGTCCCCGCCAGCGAGCAGCAATTGGAAAACCGCCTTTACGATGTGCGCGGACTGGTGCGGGAATTCCGCTGGCAGCGACTGCCGCCGGCGGCTTACGGTATCTGCGGCACCCTGACCACCGCTATTGCCTGCCATATCGCCCACGGCCTCACCATCCTGGAAGCGGTAAACCGCAGCCAGCAATTCACCTGGAGCGCTATCGCCGGCAGCCGCCGCCTGGGGATGGGCCGACCGGTTCCCAACCGTCTGTTCTGGACCTGCAAAGACTGACGGGAGCAACCAGTCCGCAGTTTTCGTACGTCTGATCGAGCGGTTTGCGGCAGTCGGCGGTGACGCGGATAATACGCGCACTTTCCATTCCGGAATTCCCTTCACCCAACCCAATTCCCAATCGGTTTCCGAATTCTTATGAGCAAGTCCGAATCCCTTTTTGCCGAAGCCCAGAAAGTCATCCCCGGCGGCGTCAACTCGCCGGTGCGCGCCTTCCGCGCGGTGGGCGGCACCCCGGTATTTATCGAGCGCGCCGAGGGCGCCTACCTGTATGACGCGGACGAGAAACGCTACATCGACTATGTCCAGTCCTGGGGCCCCATGGTGCTGGGCCACGCCCACCCGGACGTGATCGAAGCAGTGATCGAACAGGCCCAGTCCGGCCTGAGTTTCGGCGCGCCCACCGAGCTGGAAACCGAACTGGCGGAAGAACTCTGCCGGGTTTGGCCGAACATGGACCTGGTGCGCTTCGTCAACTCTGGTACCGAAGCCACCATGAGCGCCATCCGCCTCGCTCGCGGTCACACCGGCCGCGACAAGATCGTCAAATTCGAAGGCTGCTACCACGGCCACTCCGACTCCCTGTTGGTGAAAGCCGGCTCCGGCGCCCTGACCATGGGCGTGCCCTCATCCCCCGGTGTGCCGGCGTCCCTGGCCGATCACACCATCACCCTGACCTACAACGATATCGAAGGCGTGAAGCAGTGCTTCGCCGAGATCGGCGACCAGATCGCCTGCATCATCGTCGAGCCGGTGGCGGGCAACATGAACTGCATCCCGCCGGTGCCGGGGTTCCTGGAAACCTTGCGTGAAGTCTGCGACCAGTCGGGCGCGGTGCTGATCCTGGACGAGGTGATGACCGGTTTCCGCGTCAGCCTTACCGGTGCCCAGGGTTACTACGGCATCGAGGCGGACATCACCACCCTCGGCAAGGTGATCGGCGGCGGCATGCCGGTGGGCGCCTTCGGTGGCAAGCGCGAGATTATGGAAAAAATCGCCCCGCTGGGGCCGGTGTACCAGGCGGGTACGTTATCCGGTAACCCGATGGCGATGGTCGCGGGCCTGGAAACTCTGCAGCTGATCCAGCAGCCAGGCCTCTACGATGAGCTCACCGCCAAGACCGATCGCCTGGTAGAAGGTGTACTCGCGGCGGCCAAAGAAGCCGGTATCCCCCTCACTGCCAACAAGGTGGGTAGTATGTTCGGCTTCTTCTTCACCGAAGAAGAGCAGGTGACCAACTACCAGCAGGTGATGGCCTGCAACACCGAGCGTTTCAACCGCTTCTTCCACGGCATGCTGGATGAGGGCATCTACCTGGCACCGGCCTCCTACGAAGCCGGATTTATGTCCGCCGCCCACAGCGACGAAGACATCGACGCCACAATTGAAGCGGCCCGTCGGGTGTTTGCAAAGCTCGCTTAGTCTTGGATCGGGCACCGTGCACTGATTGACTTCAGTGCCGGTGCCGTCATTTTCTGCCACCCCAACCTGAAAGTTTCCAAAGCCCTTGTTGCTTTGAACAATCTCTCCCGCTATAAAATGTATACATTTTTTTAAAGGTATACATTTTCATGGAGCAGGTTACACAGCGCTCCCTCATTGCCGATTCCACCTTGTCCACCGTCAGCGCCGGCTTTGTCGCGGTCATGGTGGGTTTTGCCAGCTCGGTTGCCATCGTGTTGCAGGCTGCGGCAGCGGCAGGGGCCAACGAGGCGCAGATGGTTTCGTGGATCGGCGCCCTCGGTCTCGGCATGGGGCTCACCTGTATCGGCTTTTCCTGGTATTACCGCGCGCCGGTGCTCACTGCCTGGTCCACACCGGGAGCGGCGCTGCTGGCCACCAGTCTCAGTGGCGTCTCCCTGCCAGAGGCCGTGGGCGCTTTTCTATTCAGCGCACTGCTGACATTGATTCTGGGCATTTCCGGCGCCTTTGAGCGCATCATGTCGCGGGTGCCCCTGCCCATTGCCAGTGCCATGCTGGCGGGCATTCTGGTGCAGTTCGGGCTGTCGATATTCACTTCGCTGGAGGCAAACCCGCTGCTGCTGGGTTCCATGCTGGCGGCCTATCTCGCGGGGCGGCGCTGGCTGCCTCGCTACGGCATCATCCTGGTGCTGTCGGCTGGATTTGTTGTCAGCTGGCTGCTGGGTGAGATTCATCTGGAAAAACTCAGCTGGGCGCTGGGCAAACCCCAGTGGGTCACACCGGCATTCGATTTCTCTGTGCTTCTGGGCGTAGGCCTGCCACTGTTTATCGTCACCATGACCTCGCAGAACATTCCCGGCGTTGCCACCCTGCGCGCCAGCGGCTACCAAAAGGTTCCGGCCTCGCCGCTGATTGGCGGTACCGGTCTGGCGTCTTTGCTGCTGGCACCTTTTGGCGGTTTTGCGCTTAATCTCGCGGCCATTTCCGCCGCCGTCTGCACCGGCCCCGAAGCACACCCGGATCCTCAGCGGCGCTACACCGCGGGGATCGCCGCGGGTTTTTTCTACCTGCTTACCGGCTTGTTTGGCGCCAGTGTGGTCGCGCTGTTTGCGGCGCTCCCTCAAGAGATGATCGCGGGGGTCGCGGGACTCGCACTGCTCGGGGTTGTAAGCTCGAGTCTGGCGGGCGCGACCGCCGACCCGGAAAGTCGCGATGCCGCACTGATCGCGTTTCTCATCACCGCATCCGGGGTCAGTTTCTTCGGCATCGGAGCGGCCTTCTGGGGGCTCCTCGGCGGGCTCGTGTGCCACTGGCTGCTGGTAAGGAGGCGCTGAATGGATCTATACCAGCAGCTGAAAGCCGACCTGCAATACGGTCGTTTTGCCCCAGGCACGCCACTGACGCAGAGCGAACTGGCAGAGCGCTACGGCGTCAGCCGCATTCCGGTGCGGGACGCACTGGCGCGATTGAAGACGGAGGGCTGGCTTACCGACCACGGCAAACGCGGCGTGGCAGTACCGCTGTTCGACCCGCAGGAGGCCGAAGACCATTACCTGATGCGCATGCGCCTCGAACCACTGCTACTGGAACTCGCCGCGCCAAAGCTGAACGGCGAAATACTCGGGCGCGCGCGGGATATCCTCGACACTCTGGAGCGCACGGAAGGTAAACCCCTGCCCGATGCCGCGACCATCGGCAGCAACAACTGGCAATTCCACACCTGCCTGTACCGCGCGGCGGAGCGTCCAGCGCTGTTTAACACGGTTGAACAGCTGCACCGCCAGTGCCAGCGACATATCGGATTCCAGTCCCGTAGTCTCGACTATCTGGAGACCAGTCAACGCGAGCACTACCAGCTATTGGAACTGTTACAGCGTGGAGAAACCGCGAAGGCCTGTAGCTTGCTGGAACAGCACATCGCCGCCGCCGGACGTATGCTGGTGGCGCATTTCCGGAAGCCGCAAGACTGACTCTGCGTATCTGAAACTCCGGGGCGCGGTGTTTGGTATCATGGCGGCCTGCCAAGCCGCGACCGATGAACACCCGGTCGCGTCCATCCATTCTCCGGAGTGCCCACAGTATGAGTTTCAGCCCCAATCGCGGCCCCTACCCCCACTCCCGCCCGCGCCGCCTGCGCGCCAGCGAGTTCTCCCGCCGCCTGGTGCGGGAAAACCACCTGACCACCGACGACCTGATCCTGCCGCTGTTCGTGATTGAAGGCCGCGGTGAGACCCAGCAGGTCGTATCCATGCCCGGTGTGGAGAGATTGACCGTAGATCTGCTCACCGCCAAGGCAAAGGAGCTGGTCAAGCTCGGCATCCCTGCGGTCGCTCTGTTTCCGGTCGTGGATGCCGCACACAAGTCTGACGACGCCCGCGCTGCCTTCGCGGTAGACGGCCTCGCCCAGCGCGCGGTGCGCGCGTTGAAAGACGCCGCACCGGAACTCGGTGTGATTACCGACGTGGCTCTGGATCCGTTTACCAGCCACGGCCAGGACGGACTGATGAACGATCAGGGTTACATCGTCAATGACGACACCGTGGAAGTACTGGTACAGCAGGCGCTGTCCCACGCCCAGGCGGGCGCGGATGTGGTGGCTCCTTCAGACATGATGGACGGACGAATCGGTGCAATCCGCACGGCACTGGAGCGCGAGGGTCATGTGAACACCCAGATCATGTCTTACGCTGCCAAGTATGCGTCCAGTTACTACGGCCCGTTTCGCGACGCGGTGGGGTCCGCCGGCAACCTGAAAGGTGCGAATAAATTCAGTTACCAGATGGACCCGGCCAATTCCGACGAGGCGCTGCACGAGTGCGCGCTGGATCTGGCGGAAGGTGCAGACATGATCATGGTGAAGCCGGGCATGCCCTATCTGGATGTGGTGCGGCGAGTGAAGGAGGAGTTGAAGGTGCCCACCTTTGCCTATCAGGTGAGCGGTGAGTACGCCATGCACTGTGCGGCATTCGACAACGGCTGGCTCAACCGGGAAGCGGTGATTCTGGAATCCTTGCTGGCGTTCAAGCGCGCGGGCGCGGACGGCGTGCTGACCTATTTCGCCGAAGAGGCCGCACGCTTACTGCAACGCCAATAAGCGCAGACCGCCAATCGGATCAGGCCAACCCCGATCAGGGCAATCCGATCAGATCAGATCATCGCGCACTGGCGAATCAGGTTGTGATAGATGTGGTGGAGTCGATCCAGTTCGGCTCGGTCCACCTGCCCCTGTCCAAGCAGGGCCTGGATACTCTGGTCCAGTTCAAACAGGGTCTGGCGCATGCCGTCATCGGCAACCATGCTCTGCATCCAGGTAATCGCCGCGATACGCTGGCCTGCAGTCACCGCGGTGACCTTGTGCAAACTGCTGGATGGATAGAGCACCGCGGAACCGGCCGGCAGTTTTACCCGCTGCTCGCCGAACTCCGTGGCGACCACCAGTTCCCCACCCGCATATTCCTGCGGCTCACTGAGAAACAGCGTCATGGACATGTCGCTGCGCAACACGTCGCTGGAGCCGGGGATACGCATGATGGCCCCATCCACGTGCCACCCGTATTCCTCGGTTTCACCGTAGCGGTTGAACACCGGCGGAAAAATCCGGTGCGGCAACACACGGGAAATCAGCTTGGGCGCCTCGCCCATGCGCCCCAGCAACTGGTTGGCCAGACGCTGCACCGCAGGGTTGGCGGGGTCGGCCTGATGGTTGTTTTTGACCGCTGCCGCCATCCCCATGGCGGTGTCTTTTCCGTCCGCCCACGGCAGCGACAGTAACACCTCACGGAAATGTGCCACTTCCTGTGGCGCGAGCATATTTTCTATAACAACCATCGGCCCACCTTTGTTAAACCTTCCGGCGCGGATCAGAACTCGTAAGTGACGGTAGCGCGGAAGCTGCGGCCGTCGCCCAGGTACATAAAGGAACCGGAACGGTACGCGGCAGTCCAGTACTCTTCATCAAACAGGTTGCCAATATTGGCGCGCAGTGTCAGCTTTTCCGTGGCGTTGTAGTTCGCAAACAGACCGACCACCTGATAGCTCGGTACCACGATGCTGTACTGCCCGGTTTCCTGACTGTACCCCGCCGCGGTATCCGGCTGGCCGCCGTACATCTGGCTCTGGTAGCTGTAGTCACCGCCGAAGGCAAAGCGCTCACTGGGCTGATAACGCAGCTGCAGGTAGTAGCTTTCGTCAGCAAAGTTGGACAGCGCCAGGCCAATATTGTCCTGGTTGAAAGAGTCCAGCACCTTGGAATCCATCAGCGATGCGGACGCCTGCACGCTCAACTTGTCGGTGATATTGCCGGAGAGACCAAACTCGATACCCTTCACACGATTTCTGCCGGTGTTCAGGGTCCCCAGGGTGGAGTAGCTGTCGCCGACACTTTCCATCACGTCACTTTTGGCCATACGGAACAGCGCCGCGGTGGCCATCAGCTTCTCGTCGAACAATTCCCATTTGGTGCCCAGCTCGAAGTTTTCCACCAGCTCGGGGTCTGCCTGTACCGCCTGGTCCGGGGTGCCACAGATACCGCCGTAACCGCAGTTGGCACCAAGGTCGGACTCGCCGCCGTTGATATTGGTGGCAGTGCTATAGGTAGCGTAGACATTACCGTGTTCCGCCACGTCATACACCAGGCCCAGGTGACCGTTGTACATAGAATCGGAATAGGCATACAGCTGTTCGCCGTCGCGGCCGGTGGTAGCGTTGCGGTAGTCGAAACTGTCCTGACGCAAGCCGAAGAACACATCCAAATCGTCGGTCAGAGCGAGGGTATCCATCACATAGACGGAGACGGTTTCGATGCTGTACAGCGCATCCGCATTACCGCGGGTAAAGCTGCGGTTCATCAAACCGCCTACATTGCTCACCAGATTACCGCTGGCATCCACCACGCAGTAGGCCGCGGAAACCCCGCCGCGCCCATTGGTGAGGCAGTTGCCTTCGTTGCCGTAGTCGATGTCGTAAACGCCGTTGTCCACAGATTCGTCGGTGTATTCGAGGCCAAACACCAGTTTATGCGCGCGGCCCAGCAGTTCGGTATCCCAGAACAGGTTGAACTGGGTGGTGGTGTAATCCACTTCCTGCCAGCCCTGATGCGTACTCAGGGTCATGGTGGCGGCGCCCGGCGCTTCCGGATCTTCGTCCGCACGGTTGGTGCCGCGCAGGCCAGTGGTGATATAGCCGTTTTCGGTCTGGCCCGCGCGGGTGGCGTTGTACAGGCGCACGCTATCGGACAAGCGGTACTCGGTGCGCAGAGTGAAAGTGGTCACCTCGGAATCCAGGAAATCATTGTCCTGGGCATACACCAGAATATCGTTTACCGGCTTGCGCGCGTCGCGATCAAAGTAACTGCCCAGGTCCGGCTTGTCGTGGGCGTCGAGATAATAAACGTCGGCGATAACCGAGAGGTCTTCGGATGCCTGATACAGGCCGGACAGCTGCACGCCGTCACGCTCCTGTTCAATACCGTCGCGGCCGGGCTTGTCCTGCGCCGAAGACAGGCCATTGATACGCAGAGCCAGCACTTCGCTCAGGGACAGGTTGTAGTCAACGGTGAAGCGGTTGTGATCGTCGGTGCCACCGGCAAGGTCCACTCGACCAAAGTTGTATTCGGTAGAGGCCTTCTTGGTGATGCTGTTGACCGCGCCACCGGAAGAGCCGCGGCCGGCAAAGGTGGAACTCGGGCCCTTGGTGATTTCCACGCGCTCGGTGGCAAAGCTTTCGCGGGTGGTCATACCCGGGTCACGCAGACCATCGACAAACACGTCACTGCGGGCTTCGTGGCCGCGGATGATATAGCGATCGCCAAACGCGTTGCCGTTTTCACCGGTGCCGAGGGTGACCCCGGACTGTGCGGCGAGAATATCTTCCAGGTCGGTTTTGCCGGACTCCTGAATCTGGTCCAGGGTCAATACGCTGATGGTCTGCGGGGTATCCACCAGATCCGCCACCCGGCGCGGATCGCCGGAGCGGTCGAAACGATACACAGAATTGCGCACGCCGTGGATCTCGATGTGCTCAATGGCGGGTTTTGCTTCCTTGGTGACACAGGACTTGTCGCCCTTGTCTTCACAAGTGGACTCCTGTCCCAGTGCGATGGAAGTGTGGGTGCCAAAGGCAAGTGCGGCGGCAATAGTCTGAGCGCCCATGGACAGGGGCAAGGACTTGATACGTGATCCTGACATTATCTCTATCTCCCTAAGTGACCGAATCTTCGGCGCGGAGTATAGGTCAGGATTTAGCAAAAATGAATATAATTGATAATTATTTTCAATAGCAGTTATCGCGAAAGACCGGCGATGCCGATCACGCGTGAAAAAGTCATAAGTTCCCTCGAATGGTTCTTATTGTTTGCTTAGGGATTTGGTTCGGTTATGCGACAGAACTTCACAATAAGCGCGCCCACGCGGCCGGATCGGTAAACAGTACAAACACCAGTCCGGTGACTGCACCCCAGAAATGCGCATCGTGATTGATCCGGCTGTTTTTATTGCGACTGGCGTAAACACTGTATGCAAGGTAAAGCACGCCAAACAGCCAGGCCGGTACAGGAATCGGCAGGAAAAGCAGGTAGAGCTCAGACTGTGGGTAGTAAACAATATAGGCGAAAACCACCGCGGAAATAGCACCGGATGCGCCGACGCTGGCGTAGTTTGGGTTGTCGCGTTGTTTGAACAGCGTAGGGATATGGCTCGCTACCAGCGCCACCGCGTAGAGCAAAATGAACAGCGTGCTGCCGATGCGATGCGCCAGCTCGCGCCCAAACAGCCACAGGCACCACATGTTTACTGCCAGATGCAGCAGATTGGCATGTACAAACCCGGACAGATAGATCGAATCGCGATTCTGTCCTCTCCATACCCGATAGGGTCGGAAGGCGCACTCTTCCAGCAGGCGTGGCGAAAAGTACAGGGCAATCAGACTCACCAGAGTCGTCACCACCAGCAGAATGCCGGTCGGCGTGAAGAACGAGAAAAAGGAAGTTGCACTGGAACCAGTCAACGGCGACGCCCCACAGGCAAATGAATTGGCAAACCGATTTCGATACTACACCAATACCGCACCACCAATACCGCACCACCAGTACCACACACACCGTCTGTACTGCACCGGTATTGCCACCGTACTTGCCGCGGAGTTTTGTCAGGGCACATTACGCAGGATGAACACGCCGTTCAAATAATGCCCAGGCCAACACATTTCGCGATCATTTGCCCGGAATTGCTGCAGCCAATCTTACGCAGAATATTTTTACGGTGATTTTTTACCGTGTGAATGGAAATACTGAGCCGCGTAGCGATTTCTGCGCTGGTTGCACCAATGGCAATCTGTGCGACGATTTGACGCTCCCGGCGACTGAACAGATCAGTCTCAGCCTTGCGTGTGCTCGCCGAGGACACCGCCAGGACTATTTGCCCAGCGCTCCCCGCTTCACGTAGTATGTCCGCAGATGATCCTTCCTGCCCCTGCTCCGGCGCAGATTCCGCAAACAAAGCCCCCAATCCAGCCCCCAGCATACTTCCCCCTTTTTTCGCTTTTTCGTTGCATCCCCTGTTGGCCGCCGACAGAAGAGCCGAGGGCCATTGACTGGCGCAAAAATTAGCGAGAAAGGGTCATTGCTGTCTTTGAAAGCTTGTGAATCTTTTTGAAAGGCGCGCGCACAGCGAGAGTTTACGGGGCCTGCAGGTCTGGCCTGGGAGGCGACGTCAACTCAAATAATGGCAACACCAAGGCGTACAACTCCTCTGGAGTGACGGCCACTCCGTCACCACCACGCTGTTGGACCAGTGCCCGCTGGGACGCCGAGGGCATGATGGTGTAAAGAAAAAACGGGGTCTGGTCTCCCTTGCTGCGCATCCGCTCCATCAGCTTGAAGCCTGCCAGCGGTTCCCTGCCACGCCCCATATCCGAAATCACCGCGTCGTAGCGGTACATGGATAGCAGGGTCAGTGCATCTTCGGTGCTGGTTACCAGATAGACGGCGACGCGCTGAGTCTCAAAAAAACGGCGCTCGTCGAGGTTGTTGTCGGGGTGGTCATCTACCCATAACACGCGCCCGACAACATCCGACGCCTCCCCAATCACCAGCGGCTCCCCGGCATCGGGAATTTGCCGCGCAGTAATCAGGTACACGCTCAAGGCCGTAAGCAACACCATAAGCCCCATACCCGCCAGCAGTGGCCAGTGGGCTCGCGCAGGCGTATCCGCTGCCGGGGATGAAATACCGGCAGTCGTGGACGAGGCCTGTTGAGTCGCAACAGGAGTGGTAGCGGGAATGACAGGAGTGCTGGAGCGGCTTTCCGACGAATTATACGCAGCGCCTGGCTCCACTTCGCCCCGCCCTGACTCGGGCAAATCGGCGGGTGGCAGCGACCGCAGCTGTTCCGCCAACTCGGGAGACAGCCGATAACCGCGTCCGTGCAAGGTCTGGATCAGCGCACCGGCATAACCCTGCTCGCGAAACAGTTTGCGGGTATCCGATACCAGGCGCCCCAGGGACCATTGCGATACCACCGTGTTGGGCCACAACTGCTCCAGCAACTGCTGCCGTTCCAGGTACTCGGGATAGTTGCCAATCAAGAGCGCCAGCAACTGCAGTTGCCGGGCGTCGACCTCAATGCCATTGCCGTCGGCGGTGAGGCGCAGCTGTGCGGTATCCAGAACGAATTTATCAAAGCGGTACTGCATCGTGCTGAACTGCTAAATGAGAATACTTTTCGTCAGGACATTATGACCGAACAGGCGCCAAGATTGCCAGACCAATCCACTTACGGCCACTGGTCTTCTTGTTCCGGCTCTTCCGGGGGCCAGGGCTCGGCCTCCTCCACCGGAGCACCGCGGCGGCGCTGATTCTGACGCATTTCTTCTTGCCGTAATTCTTCTTCCCGCCGCAGGCGCTGTTCGAGAATCCGCTGCTCCTCGCGGGCGCGGCGCTCTTCCTCAAGGTAGCGCTGCTCCTGCTCATCGCCCGCCTCCCGCAATCTCCGCAGACGCTCCTCTTCCGTTTGCGGTACCGGCTGCAGGTTGCGATTCTCTTGCGGCTGCTCGGGTACTGGCTGTTGCTGCTCCCACTGCAACTGCTCGCGCAGCTCCTGCTCACGGCGACGCTGCAGGCGCTGCTCCTCTTCCTTGCGCTGCTGCTCTGGATCAATACCCCAACCCGGGGTCATATCCTCCCGCGGCGCTACGTCCTTTTTATCGCCATCAAACCACTTGCGGAACCAGCCTCGACTCTCGCAGCGCGGATCCGTTTCCAGATGGCTTTCTACCGAAAATGGGATCTCGCGCCCGCCCTGACAATTGCGCGGATCCATAAACTGGCCCTTTTCGTTGACCGGTTTCCACTCCACCCCACGAGGAGCACGGATGCGCCCGTGGCGATGGGGCAATTTGCGCATGATTTCAGTCCACACACTGAGGGCACCGGTGGCACCGGTAAGACTGGTGCGCTCGTTGTCGTCACGCCCCAGCCATACCACCGCTGTCACTCCCGGGCTGAAGCCGGCAAACCAGCTGTCGCGATAGTCGTTGGTGGTGCCAGTCTTGCCGGCGAAGGGCACACTGTTGGGCAGACGCCGGTAGGCACTCTTACCGGTACCCTCGCGCATCACCTGTTCAAGGCCGTAGCGCAACAGGTACGCCGGCACCTCATCCACCCCGCGGTTGGATTTGGGGCGGAAGCGCTGCACCTGTTTGCCGTCGGCGTCGGACACCGCCAGCAGGGTGCGCGGTTCCACATGCTCACCGCCGTTCGCCATCGTCTGATACATGCCGGCCACCTCAAAAGGCGTCATCTCCGCGGTACCCAGGAACAACGATGGCACCCGTGGCAGGCTGGACTGAACCCCAAGTCTGCGAATGGTCTGCCGCACACTTTCAATACCCAGCTCCAGTCCCAGGCGCGCAGTAGCCTGGTTGTATGACTGGGAAAGCGCCACGTAAAGCGGCACCAGGCCGTGACTGCGGTTGCCGAAATTGGACGGCATCCACACCTGGCCGTCCTCGGTTACTTCCCGCAGAGGCGCGTCATCGATGAGCGTGGCGAGATTGTATTCGTGGGCCCGCTCCAGCGCGGTCAGGTACACCGCCGGTTTGATCAGCGAACCTATTTGACGGCGGGCTTCCAATGCACGGTTGAAACCCGGGTAATGGGGGCGGCGATCTCCCACCATGGCCAGTACATTGCCACTGTGGTTTTCCAGAATCACCGTCGCCCCCTGCAGGGAGTCCGCCTGAATTCCACGGTCTTTTTCCAGCTTGGCGGCGCCATCGCTCACGGCGTCCTCCGCCAGCTGCTGCACTGAAGGCGACAGGGTGGTGTACACCCGCAGGCCCGCGGTACGCAGTTCCTCCACGGAATAATAGGGGCGCAATTCCGCCAGCAGGCGCTCGGTAAATGCCGGGTAGGGATTCTGCGCCGCGCCGCCAGCAGAGGCCACTTCAAGGGGCTTTTTGCGCAGGCGCTGGTGCTGCTCACTGGTGATCAAACCCTGTTCGAGCATCACATCCAGCACAGTGTTGCGACGCTCGAGGGCCCGCTCCGGATTGCGCCATGGATTGTAGAAGGAAGCGCCCTTGGCGAGACCCACCAGCAGTGCGATCTGGTGCGGTTCCAATTGGCTCAATGGTTTCTGGAAATAGAATTCCGATGCCAGCCCGAAGCCGTAAATGGCGCGACTGCCCTGCTGCCCCAGCCACACCTCGTTGATATATTCCTGCAGGATATAGGCCTTGTCGTAGTGGACCTCCATCAGGATGGCCATCAGCGCTTCGTTGAATTTGCGCCACAGGCTGGGCTTGTGGTCGAAGAAGATATTCTTCACCAACTGCTGGGTAATGGTAGACCCCCCCTGCACCACGCCGCGCGCTCTGAAGTTAGCCACCATGGCGCGCGCGATGCCACGGGGCGACACCCCGAAGTGATGCACAAAATCCTGATCCTCCACCGCGATCAGCGTAGCACCGAGCAGCGGAGGAATTTCCTCGACCCGCACCGGGGTGCGGTCGTCACCACCACCCAGCAGGGTGCCGATGGGCGCGGCGTCAAGACGAAATTCTTTCAACCCTTCGCCGGTTTCGCTGCGCAGGCTGGTCAGTTCGTCGTTGCGCAGGCGAAAACGCACCTTGGCGGCTTCTTCACGCTTGTCCGGGTGTACAAAGGCCCGCCGCCACACCAGGTATTCCATGCCTTCCCGCTGCCACTGGCCCGGTTCGTCGATCTCTTTCACCTCTTTGTAATTGAGCGCGGAGAACTCCGCCTCCAGCTCGTCCGGCCGCATCACCATGCCTTCTTTCAGAATCAGCGGACGCGCGAAAACCCGCGCAGGCAACTGGTACTGACGACTGTCGAGCCGCTCTCGCAGCTGTACATCCAGCCAAACCATATATCCCGCGAGCGCCAGAATCCCCACCAGCGCCAGCAGGCACAGGCGTTTGATCCAGCGGCGCAGCCGCCCGGCGCTGTGTTTTTGGGGTTTCGCTTTGGTACGGCGCTTGTTTGATGCCATAGGAATACAGATAAACTCTTCGCGTTGTATAAGGGCCAGCGGTCACAGCTAGAGCTGTTATAGCCGGCATTTATAAAGTCGGTGCGGCACAAGTCAAATCCGGCGAGTGATCTTCCGACCAGTGCCCAATACTTGCACTCAGCCCGACCGCCGCCATAATGCGTTCAGCGCCCGCAGTGCGGGACCTGCGCTAACGGCAATCTCAACTGCGACGGAATACTTATGCACCATTACGACCTCTACGGCATCGGCGCCGCCCTGCTCGATACGGAAATTGAAGTGACCGACAGCGACCTGCAGTCCCTGGGCGTCGACAAAGGGGTCATGACCCTTGTGGATGATGAACGCCAGCAGCAGTTGGTGGGAGACCTTAAAGACCACCTGGTCACGGCCAGCCACGCCTGCGGCGGATCCGGTGCCAACACCATTATCGCTGCCAGCTATTTTGGCCTGAACAGCTTCTACTCCTGCAAGGTCGCCGCAGATGACAACGGCGACTTCTACCGCAACAACCTCGCGGCCGCCGGTGTGGATTATCCACAAGTACTGCACAGCGCCGACCCTGGCACCACCGGCAAATGCCTGGTACTGATTACCCCGGATGCCGAGCGCAGCATGAATACCTATCTCGGCATCAGCGCCGAACTATCCACCACAGAACTGGACCATCAGGCACTGAACCAGTCTCGCTGGACCTATATCGAAGGCTATCTGGTTTCCTCCCCCACCGGTCGAGCTGCCGCCATCGCCCTGCGCGAACAGGCAGAGATCAACGGCGTAAAAACCGCCCTGAGCCTCTCCGACCCCATGATGGTGCAACTGTTCCACGACGGCCTGAAAGAAATGATCGGCAACAGCGTCGACCTGCTGTTCTGCAACCGCGACGAGGCCTTGAAATTCTGCGGCACCGATTCCCTGCAACAGGCCGCCAAAGACCTGCGCAACCACTGCCGCGCCTTCGCCATCACCCTCGGTGCCGACGGTGCGCTGCTGTGGGACGGCGACAATGAATACCGGGTCGCCACTCCCAAAGTAAAGGCCATCGACACCAACGGCGCCGGCGACATGTTCGCGGGCGCTTTCCTCTATGGCATCAATCGGGGGATGAGTTTCGCGGAAGCTGGCGAACTGGCCTGCCGCGCCGCAGCTCAGGTAGTGAGCCAGTATGGACCCAGGTTGCGCCCGGAGCAGCACAAGGAACTGCTGGCGCAGACGGCGAATGCGTAATTAAGGAAAATATAGATTAAAAACCAGCAAGCTTACGGAGCCGAAGACTCTGATGCGAAGGCAGAGCACTGGGTATCTCTTTTCGAAAGCGTCGGCAACAGGGATGTATTCACAGCGGTTTCGAAAAGCGATACCCAGTGATCTGTCGCCGACCGTCCAGCTTAAGATCCACCAAGTACCCCGAGCTGTCGGCCAAGCTATTAGTTCACCGATGATGGCGAGGGTCTGGGCCCGCTGATCTCCGGCAGACAGGACGCCGCCGCGATACCAAACCCCTGGGCGAAATCCACCCCCATAATCCGCAACTTTTCCAACAGCTCCGGCGTCTCGGCAAATTCCGCGATCGTACAGATACCCATGCGCTTGGCCAGGTGATCGATGGTACTGACCATGGCACTGTCGATTTCATCATCGAGCATATTGCGCACAAAGGAACCGTCGATTTTCAAATAATCCACCGGCAACTGACGCAGGTAAGCCAGCGAAGAGGCCCCGCGACCAAAATCATCCAGTGCGAAGCTGCAACCGGCTGCGCGCAGCTTGTGGATAAAAACCAGTGCCCGATCCAGATTATTGATCGCACTGGTCTCGGTGATTTCAAACTGTACCCGCGAGGGCGCTACACCCGCCTCGGTCAATTCACGCAACACAAAATCCGCAAACTGTTCATCGCCGAGACTGATACCGGAAATATTGATCGCGTAGTGAAAGCCGCCGGAACCACTGCTCTGTTCCAGCGCCATGTAGCGGAAGATATTGTGGATCACCCAGCGATCCACCTCATCGATCATGCCGTAACGCTCCGCGGCCGGCAGAAACAGGCCCGGGGAAATCACATCGCCATCGCGGCCCAGCATCCTCACCAGCACCTCGTAATGGTGCACCCGGTTTTTGTCCCGCAACGCCACCACCGGCTGGCGGTATAACAGCAGACGGTCTTCGCGAATAGCCGCATGAATTTCCGTCAGCCAGGTACTCTCACGGCGTTTTTCCAGCGCCTTGCGGGAATCCCCGAAAAACTTCACCCGGTTGCGCCCCTGGTCCCTCGCCGCGCCGCAGGCATCGTTGGCTGAAGCCAGCAACTGGCTCGCCGGTGGTGCGCGGCGGTCGACACTCACCGCACCGATGGACAGCGCCGGCCGTGTTTCACTGTCTTCCCAGCGAAACACAAACCCGTTCACCGCTTCCCGCAGCCGGGTGACTATCCGCTTCGCCTCCTCCAGCGTGCAGTCTTTCAACAGCAACGCAAACTCATCACTGCCGACACGCCCCAGCAGGTCCCCCTGACCCAGGCAGCAGCTCAGGATTTTTGCCAGCGCAACCAGTAACGCATCACCGGCACTGTAACCCAGAGTATCGTTAACGATTTTGAACTGATAAACATCGAGGTACAGCAATATATGGTGCTGAAGAGGATCAGCCTCACTGTTGAGCAGCTGCTGCAGCGCCAGCTCGAAGGTCTGGCGATTGGGGAGACGGGTCAGCACGTCGTGGCTGCTTTGCCAGCTAAGGCGTGAGGAAATTCTGCGCGCCTCCGAGGTGTGGCGCAGTATCAGGACAAACCCATCCAGATTGATCCCGTCCCGCAAACAGTTGATCTGGACACTCACTTCCAGTAACACGCCGTCTTCGCGACGGATGTTCGCGCGCATTTCACGCCGCTCGGGAATTTCCTGATTGGCGGATGCTGACACAGACAAATCCAGTTCCAGCGGCGCGCCGGCATCGTCATAGAGTGGCAGACTCTCCCGCAACATCTGTCCCGGCAACAGCCCGACAACGTTGCCGCACAACTCGCTCATCAGCGGATTGCTGTAACAAATACGACCACTACAGTCCGTCACCACGACACCGTCCGCCACCTCGCCCAGAGCCAGCTCCGCGGCAGCCAGACTCAGGCGCCCGTCGGATAATACATCCGGGGCAGCGTCTTGGAGCTGGCCATAATAGGCGACTTGTTTGGGCGTAAACTCGGTCAATGGCATCCCGTCGTGTTATGAATCCGTAAGCCAGCTGAATGCCGGGCGAAAATCATACCGGCATATCTGCCGGCGCCAAAACCTTCCGCTAACCCCGGCCGGTATTTGTGAAGTGATTCACAGGCGCGCAAATCGCGTTCAGGTAGGCCGGCAGGGGCTCGCCGCCCGGTATTACCCGGCCACTATGACAAAGGCTCACGCAGAATTACAAATACTGACGCGAAGTTACAGATGCTGGCGCAGAAAAGACTTCAGTTTTTCATCTTCAAATGCCCGCTGCAGAGTGGCACTCAGCAACCGGTTCACGGTCGCCTCCACTTCTTCCCGACTGGGTTTGATCAGGTTGCGATCCTTACCGCTTGTACTGTAGTTGCCGTAAAAAACAGCACCTTTCACACTCACCTGCAGCTGGATCGAGGCACCAGAGTCAACTTTAGTGGTATACAGCGTGTTGGGACTGTCGTAACTGAGGGCGGTGAGATTGGCCACCACCTGTACGTCCGCGGGTCCGCCCACACTGCGGAAAGACCAGGACTCAAACCCCTGACTCAGAGCCTGCGCCATGGAATCTTCGATATTGTTTGCCAGGGTGACATTGGATGAATCCGCATAAATTCCTCCAAGCGAACCCAGACCACCACCGGCCAGTTGATTGACCCCGCGGGTTGTCACGGTATAACCAGCGCCAATATTGTCCGGCGCCACCTGTACCTGCGGCTGGACCACCACCTGTACAGGACTATGGGCACAGGCAGCCAACAGAGCAGCACAGCCCGCCAACAAAAATACCTTCAGTTTTTTCATGATCCCCCTCCAATTATCTTTGCAATCAATTCGGTGCCCGCAGGGGCAAAATCAGAGAACACACAGACGGCGATTCGTTCACTCCGTCACCTGTCATATCACTCGCCATGATGGTGTGAGTGGTGCTGGTGGTCACTGTGCTCCGCAGCCGGTTTACGAGTGTCAGCTCTCTCCTGCATACCGCGAATCGGCAAAACCAGCTCATGCATGGAGCCGTCCGCGAACACCAGCCGCAACGGCAAGGACTCCCCCGCCTTCAGCGCCACACCGCGAACCATCAGATGGGTCGCTCCGGGGCGCATTTCAACCGTGCCGTTGCCGGGCAGGGTAATATTCTCGAGCGGTCGCATGCGGCTCACGCCTTCCACCTCTGCGGTGGTGTGCATGGCAACACTGGCCTGGGGATGCGCTGGCAACTCCACCTGCGCCAACACCCTCGCGCTGCCGGACAAGTCCCGCAGAGAGACATAGGCCGCGCCCATCACGGCGCCCGGTGGCATTTCACGGGCGTAGCCAGTGACTTCAAGTTGCTGCGCGAGCGCGCTCGAATAGGCTTTATCTGTGGTTACCGCCGCTACCGGCAAGGCCAGCAGAGCGAGCCCCAGCAGACAGCGCTGTATCGCTACCAGATTGATTTTCATTATTCACTCCGGTCATCGGCAGGTTTATTGTGTTTTTTGCAACAACAGGCGCGGCGGGCTACCCAGTTTTATATCTCCCCGCACCCGATAGCCGGGAACGGCCTGACGCAGCTGACTGTATACCCAACGACCCTCGGTATCAGTACGGGCGACAATCACCACTCGCAGCTCATGCTCGCGGATGCGCTCGGCAACCGCCGCCAGCATCACAACCATGGAATCCGACTGGGCAGAAAGCTCTGCCGGCGGTAATAACACCGCCTGTGCGGCGGCGCCCTCCAGAGTCACGTCCTGTTGCGCCCGGCGCTGCTCCTTCTGCAACTGCGTGCGCACCTCCTGCGCGAGAGGGTTGCCTGGGGCAATCTCTTCCGCCGTATTCAACAGACTGTTGACCCGTCCGAACGACCGCTGGCGCAGCGCGTCCCGCGCCTGCGCCACCAGCTGCATAACCACCGTCTGAATCCCAGCCTGGGCCCGGGTATTGCCGGGATCCAGCTGGCGCACCTGGAGGTAAAAATCATAGGCACTGGCGCCAGCGGGCATGGTCAGGAAGCCCTCGCGCTGGGCATCTTCCGCACGCTGCAGAAAGTGCTGCACCGCCCGCTGACGGATTTCTTCCTTAGTAGGCCCAGGCGGCGCAACCGCTACAGGCGCAGGCTGAGGTGGGGGCTCCGGCGGTGTTGAGCCGCAACCGGCCAACGCTGCCGCAGCCAAAATCATCAGGGCCAGTCTGTTGCGGGCCATCCACATCCCCATTTATCTGTTCATGCTGTTTCAGACGCAGGTCACTGTTACGCCTGACTGTTGTTTTTTTGATCCTTGGCCGCCGCTATACTGCGCCTTCGCCAACGCAGGCGTCAGCCTCGAGCCACAAGCGTTGACCGCAATGACTCGCGGAACGGCGAGCTGTAATTTCAGTCCAATCCTGCCTGACTATAAAGAACTTTATTGCCAATGACTGTGAAGAAATCCGGCCTGTGTGCAAAAAATAGCGCCACCTTGCCCAGCGTACTGGCCATGCTGTGCATCACCCTGCTCGCAGCCCTCACCCTTGCGCCGAGCCAGAGCCGGGCACAGATCCCAGGCCTGGACGCCAACTCCGGTGGCGGCCTTGCCGGTCTCGCGGGCAACCAGCAGGACTTCCTGCCGGTGGATCAGGCGTACCGGCTGGACTTCCTGTTTACGGATGACGGCGCCAGTGCATTATTCCAGATCGCACCTGAATACTACCTGTACCGTGACAAGCTCGCCCTGTACCTGGTGGATGGCGATAGCAAAAAATCACTGCCGCTGACACTGGAGCAGGGCGAGGTAATCTGGGATGACTATTTCGAAAAAGAAACCGAGGTCTACCGCTGGCAACTGGAGATGCCACTGGCGCTGCCCACCAGTGGTAACGCCCAGATCCAGATTCACTACCAGGGTTGCGCCGACGCCGGCCTCTGCTATCCACCCCAGACCCGCCATTTCAACCTCAACCTGGCGCAGCGCAGCGCCGAGCCCACTGAACCCAGCCCCCGCGCACCCGGCACATTCGCCTCACCTGCCGACGGCGCCTCCAAAAGCATGTTCCGCCCCACCGGCAGCGCCGGTATTGGCGGCCTGCTGCTGGCCATTGCCCTGGCCTTTGGCGGCGGCCTGATACTCAATCTGATGCCGTGCGTGTTTCCGGTCCTGTCGATCAAAGCCCTGGCCATTACCCAGGGCGGCGACCGCCCTGCACTCCACGGCTGGGCTTACACCGCCGGCGTGGTTGCTACATTCGTTCTGATCGCTGCCGTCATGCTGGCCCTGCGCGGCGCCGGCGAGTCGGTGGGCTGGGGCTTCCAGCTGCAATCACCGGTGGTCGTCACCTTGCTGATCTACCTGTTTTTCGCCATGGGCCTCAGTCTCTCCGGGCTGACCGAGCTCGGCGGTCGCCTGATGGGACTCGGTGCCGGCAGTCAGCAAAAAGGACTCGGCGGCTCCTTCAGCACCGGCGCGCTCGCCACTGTAGTTGCCAGCCCCTGCACCGCCCCCATGATGGGATCCGCCCTCGGCTTTGCGGTCACCCAATCGGCTCCGGTAGCACTGGCGGTATTTGCCGCACTGGGTGCCGGCATGGCCGCGCCCTTCCTGCTGCTTACTCATATTCCTGCACTTGCCCGGCGCCTGCCGCGCCCGGGCCCCTGGATGGAAACCCTTAAACAACTGCTGGCTTTCCCCATGTACCTCACCGCGGTGTGGCTGCTGTGGGTTCTGGGGCGGCAGGCTGGCAGCGACAGTGTCGCGCTGGTGGTTGCCGGCGCCGTGGCGATCGCGTTCGCCCTCTGGATCTGGCCGCGTCCGCACGCGACGCCCGTCTCCGGCCGCCGGGCACGGGGCGCAATTGCCATAACCGCAATCGCCGCTGCCGCGCTGGTACTTCCGAATCTGAGCAGCGACCGTCAGCTGACACAGTCCCTCAATAGTGGTTACTGGCAAACCTACTCGCCGGAAGCACTGCAAACCGCGCGCAGCGAGGGGCGACCGGTACTGATTAACATGACAGCGGCCTGGTGTATCACTTGCCTCGCCAATGAAAAAATTGTGCTTTCCAGCGATGCGGTCAGCACCGCGGTCAGCGATCTGGGAATCACCGCACTGAAAGGCGACTGGACCAACCAGGATCCGCAAATAACCGAATTGCTGTCCCGCTACGGCCGCTCCAGTGTCCCGCTGTACCTGTTGTACCCGGCAGGCGGTGGCGAGCCGCAGATTCTTCCGCAGATCCTCACCCGTGACGGCCTGCTCGCGGCAATGCACGGCGCTGCAGGCCGCGAGGCCCTGGCCGGAGAAGAGTCCTGACCGCCGCCGCGCTCACCCCACTCAACAACTGCCTGTAACCACTCCGGCGAATGGCCTTTGTGGCCATTCCAACGGGCGAACCCGCCAACAGCAACGAAACTTTGCGCTAAACTGGTCGGGAATTTCGGCGAACTGCGCACAACTTCTCTATTTACAACTTTGAGGCATGGACAAGGGGTCACTTTTGCGGCAAACTCGCGACCAATTTCAGCATTTCCGCTGGTTGACGCTGTTTGCCAGCAAGATGCATGACTTTTTACCGATTTTAGTCACAGTTTCGCGCGTTTTTTCTGAGGCACAGAATGGCTGAACTGCTCCTGCTTCACGGCCCCAATCTGAACCTGCTGGGCATTCGCGAGCCGCACATCTACGGCTCCACCACCCTCGCCCAGATCAACGATGCCGCACGCACCCAGTGCGCGGCCGCCGACTGTGGTTTCGACTGTTTTCAGAGCAACAGCGAGGCGGAACTGGTAGAACGCATCCACCGGGCCTTCGCCGACAAAGTGGACTTCATCGTTATCAACCCCGCTGCCTTTACTCACACCAGTGTTGCCCTGCGCGATGCCCTGGCAGGGGTTGCGATACCGTTTATCGAGGTCCACCTCTCCAATCCCCACGCCCGCGAAACCTTTCGCCACCACTCCTATCTGTCGGATTTGGCCAAAGGGGTTATCTGCGGACTTGGAGCGCACAGCTACGAACTGGCGGTGGCGGCGGCGCTGAAACAACTTTGAATCAAATTTTCAATTGCCGGTTGCGTACCGGCGACCCTGTATACACGCGATCGAGAGTGACACTGTTATGGATATCCGCAAAATTAAAAAACTGATTGAGCTGCTCGAAGAGTCCGATATCGGCGAGCTGGAAATCAAAGAAGGGGAAGAGTCCGTGCGCATCAGCCGTGGCGTGGGTGGCGCGTCCATCCAGATGCCACAGATGTTCCCAATGGCGGCACCGATGGCCCCGGTAGCTGCACCGGCTCCGGCGCCTGCGGCCGCACCGGCGGAGCCCCAGGGGGAATCCGTACCAGCGCTCACCGGCCACCCGGTAAAATCCCCGATGGTAGGTACTTTCTACGCGGCCCCGAGCCCCGATGCTGAGCCGTTTGTGAAAGTCGGCCAGCAGGTGAAGGCAGGCGACGTTATTTGCATCGTTGAAGCGATGAAGATGATGAACCAGATCGAGGCCGACAAATCCGGCACCATCGCCTCCATCCTGGTGGAAGACGGTCAACCGGTAGAGTACGACCAGCCGCTCGTCACCATTTCCTGAGCGGGGGTGCTTGCGCATGTTTGAAAAAATACTGATCGCCAATCGCGGCGAAATTGCCCTGCGTGTACTGCGCGCATGTAAAGAGATGGGTATCTCCACCGTTGCGGTGCACTCCCAGATTGACCGCGACTTGAAACACGTACGCCTGGCGGACGAGGCCGTATGCATCGGCCCCAATCCATCACCAAAGAGCTACCTCAATATCCCGGCGATTATCGCCGCGATGGAAATCACCGATTCGGTCGCAGTGCACCCGGGTTACGGCTTTCTGGCGGAGAACGCCGATTTTGCCGAACAGGTACAGAAGAGCGGCTTTACCTTTATCGGCCCGGATGCCGATGTGATCCGCTTGATGGGAGACAAGGTGTCTGCCATTGCCGCAATGAAGAAGGCTGGGGTACCCACGGTACCCGGCTCCGACGGTCCACTGCCCGCTGACGGCGACAAATGCCTGGAAATCGCGCGCAAGATCGGTTTCCCGGTAATCATCAAGGCAGCTGCTGGCGGCGGTGGACGCGGTATGCGCGTGGTTCACAGTGAAGGCGCGCTGCTCAACTCCATTTCTGTGACCAAGTCCGAGGCCGGTGCAGCCTTCGGCGACAGCACCGTGTACATGGAAAAGTTCCTGCAGAATCCGCGTCACGTGGAAATCCAGGTGATGTCCGACGGCCAGGGCAATGCGGTGCACTTCGGCGATCGCGACTGCTCCCTCCAGCGCCGCCACCAGAAAGTACTCGAAGAAGCTCCGGCCCCGGGCATTCCGGACAAGGTGCGCAAGGAAGTACAGGACTCCTGTGTGCAGGCCTGTATCGACATCGGCTATCGCGGTGCCGGGACCTTCGAGTTCCTGTATGAAGATGAACGCTTCTACTTTATTGAGATGAACACCCGTATCCAGGTGGAACATCCGGTCTCCGAAATGGTGACGGGTGTGGACCTGATCAAGGAGCAGATTCGCGTCTGCGCGGGCGAGAAGCTGTCGTTCAAACAGGAAGACATCAAAATCACCGGCCACTCCTTCGAGTGCCGGATCAACGCGGAAGACCCGAAGACTTTCTTCCCCAGCCCTGGCAAAGTGGAATCCTTCCATGCTCCCGGTGGTCTCGGTGTGCGGGTGGACTCCCACCTCTACTCTGGCTACACGGTACCGGCCAACTACGATTCCATGATTGCCAAGATCATCACCCACGCCGAAGACCGTGAAACCGCGCTTGCGCGCATGCGCGTTGCCCTGAGCGAGATGATCATCACCGGGATCAAGACCAATATCCCGCTGCAGGAGCAGCTGGTGCGGGACGAGGCCTTTGCCAAAGGTGGGGTGAATATCCACTACCTCGAGAAGAAACTGGGGCTGGAGTAACCCTCGTGCCAGCCCAGCCACAGAACCGACTAAGCAGGTTTTGTGGCGGCAAAGCACCAGGCATTCGTTTTTGAAACCGCTGTGAATACATCCCTGTACGCTGCGTCGCAAACATCCCTGTTTGCGACGCTTTCAAAAACGAATGCCCGGCACTTTGCCTTCTCCCCCGCCTTTCTTACTCTGTTAGCTACCTTCACTACTAGAGTGCATCGACCTTTCAGATGAAGGCTGCGGTACCGGTAAGACCTGGCGAGACCTTCACTGCCAGGGATGGCGATGCAGAGCCCCCATGGATGGGTTAAGGGGGAGCGCCTAGCTCGTGTCTCGCAAGGTCTTCGGCATCGCAACCGCCACGAACTTCCCAGGTACCCCCAAAGACCACCAATACCCGGACCAAACTACATGCCCTGGCTCCAACTACGCATAAACACCAACCGCGAACAGGCAGAAAAAATCGAAAACGCCCTGCTGTTCGCCGGCGCCGTCTCCGTCACCCTGCAGGACAATGCCGACCAACCCATTCTCGAACCGGGCCTCGGTGAAACACCCCTGTGGGACGAAACCCTGGTGACCGGCCTGTTCGACGCCGAAATCGATACCAGCGTCACCGAAGCCAAGGCCGCCTCCTATCTATGTGAGCTGCTGCCCAATGCCCGCTGGGAGCAACTCGAAGACAAGGACTGGGAGCGGGAGTGGATGAGCCACTACAAGCCCATCCAGTGCGCAGACAATCTCTGGATCTGCCCCAGCTGGTGCGAGCCACCGGAGCCCCAGGCGGTCAACCTGCTGCTTGACCCCGGCCTCGCCTTCGGCACCGGCACCCATCCCACCACCTTCCTGTGCCTGCAGTGGCTCGCCAGTGAGCCGGTAACCGGCAAAGCTGCTATCGACTACGGCTGCGGCTCCGGTATTCTCGGTATCGCCGCACTGCTGCTCGGCGCCCAAAGTGCTCTGGGTACCGATATCGACCCCCAGGCGCTGATCGCCAGCCGTGACAATGCCCAGCGCAACGGTATAGATCCAGACAGATTCCCGGTTTACCTGCCAGAAAAAACCCCGCCCGCCAGCGAAGCCAGCGCCGACGTCATGCTTGCCAACATCCTCGCCGGCCCACTGGTGGAGCTGGCCCCGCAACTGATGGAGCGAACCCGCATCGGGGGGCGCATCTGTCTGTCCGGCATACTTTCGAGTCAGGCAGAGAAGGTGAAAGCGGCTTACAGCCAGTGGGTCGACTTTGACCCGGACGGCGAGAAGGATGGATGGGTGCGTGTGAGCGGCACCCGCTGCCGCTAAGCGCCAACCCTGTGGCCTCGGCACTACGCGCGGGGCCACAGGGCTGATAAACTTTCCCGCCAAAGCAATAATTGTCGAATTCCATGACGCAACTGGTCACTCGCTGTCCCCACTGCAGCACTTCATTCCACGTCAGCGAACAGCAATTGCGCGCCGCCCGAGGCGCCGTGCGCTGTGGATCCTGCCTGCAGGTATTCCGCGCCGATGAAAATATCGTGTTCAACGAGGATGACCCACAGCCGGCCAGCAAGAAGGCCATCGACGAGCTACTCGAAGACGACGATTTCCTCATCCACGACGACATAGAACTGGACGGTGACGACCTCAGCGACGAAGCGGATGAGCTGCCCCGGGCCAGAAAGGAAAAGGCCGCGGAAAAACCGGCAGAAACTCGCGAACCCCGGCAAAACCCGCTGATTGACGATGCCTTTGGAGAACATCAGTGGCAGGAAATCGATAGCAGTAGCGACGAGGAGCCACTGAACCTCAAGGACGATATCGAGGCCGCCAGCGACTCCCCCTGGGCCGAAGAAATCGCCCGCGAAGAATCCAGTGGCATAGATCGAGACCGCGTACGCCCCCGACCAGAGGAAGACCTGTTCGCCGATGATGACCTCGACGACGGCCTCGACGCCGTACTGAAACAGGATGAAGACCTCGTTGAGCACGATGGCCCCTCTTTCGCCGCAGACAGCGGATTCGAAAATACCCGCAACTACACTCCCCCGGACCTGGCAGACGACCATATCGACGCCAGCCAGCGGGACGCTGCCCCCCTGCTACCCCGGGATCAACTGATATCAGCCATTGGCCCGGCACCACTGGAGGTCAGCTGGCAGCCAAAAACCCACAACCGGATTTCCGGCTGGCTGTGGACTCTCGGGGTCGTGGTGCTCATGCTGGGATTGGCCGCGCAAACGGCCTATTTCCGCTTCGACTCCCTCAGCAAGCGCGACCCGTGGCGCGATATCTATGCCCGGATTTGCCCCATCGCCGGCTGCACCTTACCCGCCCAGGTGGACATTGGAGCCATTTACACTTCAAACCTGGTCGTGCGCAGCCATCCACAGACCCCCGGGGCGCTGGCGGTCGAGGCCATACTCCTGAACCGGGCTCCATTCGATCAGCCCTTCCCGGCGCTACAGCTGCGTTTTACCGACCTGAAAAATGCGCCGGTCGCCAGTCGCCGCTTTACCCCCGGGGACTACCTCAAGGGCGAGCTCGCGGGACGCAAACTGATGCCCACCGGCAGCCCCGTGCATATAGCCCTCGATATCGTGGACCCGGGCGCCGAGGCGGTGAATTACGAACTGCGTATCGCACAGCAATAAGAGCTTTCCCGAGAGCCTGGCGCCAATTGCTACAATTTGTTGCACAATCTTCACCCTAAACGGCCAGCCATCGAACAATTTGCGCGCTTTTTCGCTTTTCCACGGGGCAGGCAGCCGCTATCATAAGCCGCTCTTTTGACACCGAACCCAATACCAATCCCCGCGGGAGGCACCGTTGCCCACGGCAGTACCCAGCAACTTTGCCATTGGCCCCTACGCGATTGGTGCGCCCGTTATTCTGGCCCCCATGGCCGGGGTGACCGACCGCCCTTTCCGCCAACTGTGCCGGGATCTCGGTGCGGGTCTGGTGGTGTCAGAAATGGTCACCTCGGATACCAGCCTGTGGGACAGTCGCAAATCAAAGATGCGCCTGAATCACAGTGGTGAAGCCGGCCCCATTTCCGTACAGATCGCCGGTGGCGACCCGGGGATGATGGCGGAAGCCGCGCGGGAAAATGTCCGCCGCGGCGCCCAGATCATTGATATCAACATGGGCTGTCCGGCGAAAAAGGTGTGCAAAAAAGCAGCGGGCTCCGCCCTGCTGCGGGACGAAAAACTGGTCGCCGACATCCTCGAAGCGGTGGTGCAATCCGTCTCAGTACCAGTGACGCTGAAAATTCGCACTGGCTGGTGTCCGGATTCCCGCAACGGCGTGACGGTGGCCAAACTGGCCGAGGATCTCGGCATCTCAGCCCTGGCAGTTCACGGACGCACCCGCGCCTGTGGCTACCATGGTCAGGCCGAATTCGATACCATTGCCGAGATTGTGTCTGCGGTAAAGATTCCTGTCTTTGCCAACGGCGACATTACCGGCGCTGAAAAGGCCCGCATGGTGTTGGACTACACCGGCGCCTCGGCGGTCATGATTGGCCGTGCGGCTCAGGGACGTCCATGGATTTTCCGGGAGATCGCCCACTACCTCGCAACGGGGGAGCGGCTACCGGAGCCCTCACTGGAAGAAATCAGGGATATTTTGATCACTCACCTGAGTGAATTACACCGTTTCTACGGTGGGGTTATGGGGGTACGTATCGCCCGTAAACATGTGGGTTGGTACGTGAAAACACTCGCCGATGGCGAGGACTTTCGCAAGACCTTCAACCGACTGGATTGCGCAGAAGCACAACATGCCAGCGTTCGTGAGTGGTTTGAACGCCGAATAACTAGAGGGGCAAAAGCGGCATGAATAACGAAGCACTGATTCCGGATACCGGCGATGCGGTATCCACCGGGGGCCAGACTCAACTACAACAACCGCAGGCATTACGCGATGCGGTTGAACAGGCGATGGAAAACTATTTCCGTCACCTCGACGGTCAGATGGTGACCGACGTGTACGACATGGTGCTGTCCGAGATCGAGGCGCCGATGCTGGAAGTGGTGATGAAACACACCCGCCACAACCAGACCCGCGCCGCACAGCTGCTGGGCCTCAACCGGGGTACCCTGCGCAAGAAGCTCAAGCGCTACGGTCTGCTGTAAGGCGGCCCACCGCCTCAGACAGTGACGTCAGGGCGGTAAAAATTCGACGAGGGGGGATGGGCACAGCCCATCCCCCCTCGCTACTTTCTACTTACGATGAAATGAATCATCCCTGATTCATTTCATCTTCGCCCGCGAAACCCAGCGCAGATGTGTGAATCTTCTTGGGCTTCGCGGGCTCGCGCCGGCCTTAGGCCGCGGCGGCACATCCGTGTGCCGCTCTTGCTTATTTTTTCACTTCAGATGGACGATGCGATATGACTGACAAGGTGGCCATTCGCCGCGCGCTGATCAGCGTTTCCGATAAAACCGGCATTGTAGAATTTGCCCGCGAACTCGCCGCCCAGGGCGTGGAGATCCTCTCCACCGGCGGCACCTACCGCCAGCTGGGCGAAGCCGGTATCCCGGTCGTGGAAGTTTCCGATTACACCGGCTTCCCGGAAATGATGGACGGTCGCGTCAAAACCCTGCACCCGAAAGTGCACGGCGGTATCCTCGGCCGCCGCGGCCAAGACGATGCGGTGATGGATGAACACGGCATCAAGCCGATCGACATGGTCGTGGTCAACCTCTACCCCTTCAAGGCCACCGTCGCCGACCCCAACTGCGACCTGCCCACTGCGATTGAGAACATCGACATCGGCGGCCCCACGATGGTCCGCTCCGCCGCCAAGAACCACAAAGACGTCGCCATCGTGGTCAACGCCCACAGCTACGACACCGTGATTGAAGAAATGAAAGCCAACGACGGTCAGCTGGGCTACGCAACCCGCTACGACCTGATGGTGCAGGCCTTCGAGCACACCGCCCAGTACGACGGCATGATCGCCAACCACTTCGGCGCCCGTAACACCGAAAACGTTGCTCGCGAATTCCCCAACACCTTTAACGTACAGTTCGAAAAAGCCCAGGACATGCGCTACGGCGAGAACCCGCACCAGAAAGCAGCCTTTTACGTGGAAGCCGACGCCGAGGAAGCCTCCGTGTCCACCGCCACCCAGCTGCAGGGCAAGGAACTCTCCTTCAACAACGTCGCCGACACCGACGCCGCCCTGGAAACCGTAAAACTGTTTGACGAGCCCGCCTGCGTCATCGTCAAACACGCCAACCCCTGTGGTGTAGCCGTAGCCGCGGACATCAAGACCGCCTACGAACTGGCCTTCGCCACCGACCCGGAATCCGCGTTCGGCGGCATCATCGCCTTCAACCGCGAGCTGGATGCCGAAACCGCCCAGCTGATCGTCGACAAGCAGTTCTCCGAAGTGATCATCGCACCCAAGGTTTCCGAAGGTGCAGCGAAAGCGGTTTCCGCCAAGCAGAACGTGCGCCTGCTGGAGTGCGGCGAATGGGGCAGCGAACGCCCTGCCGCATTTGACTACAAGCGCGTAACCGGCGGCCTGCTGATCCAGGAAAAAGACAACGGCATGGTTGCCAAGGAAGACCTGAAAGTGGTCACCAAGGTACAGCCGTCCGACGAGCAACTGGACGAACTGCTGTTCGCCTGGAAAGTTGCCAAGATGGTTAAATCCAACGCCATCATCTACGCCAAAGACGGTCGCACCATCGGTGTTGGCGCCGGCCAGATGAGCCGCGTCAACTCCGCGCGCATCGCCGCCATCAAGGCCGAACACGCAGGCCTCGAAGTGAAAGGCGCGGTCATGGCCTCTGACGCCTTCTTCCCCTTCCGCGACGGCATCGACAACGCCGCCAAAGTGGGCATCAGCGCCGTCATCCAGCCCGGTGGCTCCATGCGCGACGACGAAGTCATCGCCGCGGCCGACGAGCACGGTATGGCGATGGTGTTTACCGGTATGCGTCACTTCCGTCACTGATCTTTTGCGAAGCTTTCCGGGCACGACTAAGCCCGGATGCGAAGGGTCTGGTACCGGAACCCATTCGCGAGACTGTCGAAAAGAGGGACCTTTTCGACAAGCCCCCAGGGATGGGTTGACGGCGTGTCTCGCGAATGGGTTCCGGTACCTGGCCCGCCACGGAGCTGGCAAAGCAACACCCTGCCATCACTCCGTCACCTGCCCGACAGATTAAGAATGCTAAACTAGCCCACCTAAATAACAGGCACGGGGAAACTCAAGAATGAATATCCTGGTAATCGGCTCTGGTGGCCGCGAACACGCACTGGCCTGGAAGGTCGCACAAAACCCCGCCGTAGACACCGTCTTCGTCGCACCGGGCAACGCCGGCACCGCCCGCGAACCCAAACTCCAGAACGTCAACATCGGCACCGACAACTTCTCCGCGCTGTCCGACCTGGTCGAAGAAAAAGACATCACCCTCACCATTGTCGGCCCCGAAGCCCCGCTGGTGGACGGCATCGTCGACTTCTTCAACGCCCGCGGCCACAACATCTTCGGCCCGGAAAAAGCCGCCGCCCAGCTCGAAGGCTCCAAAGCCTTCACCAAAGAATTCCTCGAGCGCCACGCCATCCCCACCGCCGCCTACCAGAACTTCACGGAAATCGAACCGGCGATCGAATACATCCGCGCCCAGGGCGCCCCGATCGTGGTCAAGGCCGACGGCCTCGCCGCTGGTAAAGGCGTCATCGTCGCCGAAACCGTAGAGCAGGCTGAACTCGCCGTGCGCGACATGCTCAGCGGCAACGCCTTCGGCGACGCCGGCTGCCGTGTGGTCATCGAAGAGTTCCTGACCGGCGAGGAAGCCAGCTTCATCGTCATGGTGGACGGCGAACACATCCTGCCGATGGCCACCAGCCAGGACCACAAACGCGTTGGCGACGGCGACACCGGCCCCAACACCGGCGGCATGGGCGCCTACTCCCCGGCACCGGTAGTCACCCCGGATGTGTACGAGCGCGCCATGAAGGAAGTCATCGAGCCCACCGTCCAAGGCTTGGCCTCCGAGGGCATGCCCTACACCGGATTCCTGTATGCCGGCCTCATGATCAACGAAGAGGGTGCGCCCAAGGTCATCGAGTACAACTGCCGCTTCGGTGACCCGGAAACCCAGCCGATCATGATGCGCCTCAAATCCGATCTGGTGGAACTGTGCATGGCCGCGGTCGAGAAGCGCCTGGACCAGGTGACCGCGGAATGGGACTCCCGCCCGGCACTGGGCGTAGTTCTGGCCGCCCACGGTTACCCCGGCAGCTACCGCAAGGGCGACGCCATCTCCGGCCTCGACAAGGCGGATAGTGAAAACGCGAAAATCTTCCATGCCGGCACCGCCCTGGATGGCGAGCGCGTTGTGACCAGCGGCGGCCGCGTGCTCTGCGCCACCGCGCTCGGTGACACCGTGGCCGAAGCCCAGCAGAATGCCTATGAATGCGCCAGCAAGATCTACTGGGAAGGTACTTTCCACCGCAAGGACATCGGCTACCGAGCGGTAGAGCGGGAGCAGTCCGCTGAGGCCTGATTACCTTCAAATAGTCGGCTTTTGAGGAATTCCCAGATGAGCAGCCAACGCCAACTCACCGGACTCGACCGCCTGCTATTGCAGGCGGATCGCGCCCTGCGCACCCTGAGCCCCGGCTCGCCCTGCCACGAGCGCCCCTCCCCTGCGAAAGCGGTGGACGCCGCGGAGCTGTCCGACAGCGAGCGCCGGCACGCCGCCGGCCTGATGCGGGTAAATCACAGCGGCGAAGTGTGCGCCCAGGCGCTGTACCAGGGGCAGGCGCTGACCGCGAAATTGCCCCAGGTACGTGCAGAGATGGAGCACGCCGCGGACGAAGAGATCGACCACCTGGCCTGGTGCGAACAGCGCCTGCAGGAACTGGACAGCCGCCCCAGCCTGCTCAACCCCCTGTGGTATGGCCTCTCCTTCGGTATCGGCGCTGCCGCCGGCAAGATCAGTGACAAAGTCAGCCTCGGCTTTGTTGCCGCCACCGAGGAACAGGTGTGCAAACATCTGCAGAGCCATTTGCAGAAACTGCCCGCTCAGGATGAAAAAAGCCGCGCGGTGGTGGAGCAGATGCTGGTCGACGAAGCCAAACACCAGCACGCAGCACTGGATGCCGGCGGAGCGCGTTTCCCCGGGCCGGTGAAAGGGCTGATGACCCTGGTGTCCAAGGCAATGACCTCGGTGAGCTATCGGATTTAACCGGTAATTCATATTATTCTGGAGAAAACGCAGCGCACCGCTTGGCCCATCGGTGTGTCGAATTCGGAGACCGGTCTCAGTGTTACTGCACTGAGACCGAGCTTCCCTGGATTCCTTTCGTTATAGCCTCGCTACCCATTCCCGATTTTTTCATTCTTCTGATTGCCCCCCTTGTCCGCACAAGCTGAAAAACTCCGTATGCCCGGTTTGCCACCCCAGCTGATAAATACCGCCTTTGCGTCACTGCGCAAAACACTGAATTCCTATTACCCATTGAGCAACTGTACCTGGGAAGCCTTCCGCAGTATTTGCCGCTGCCGCGAGATCGAAAAAGGTGTTCCGCTGTATTCCGCGGGCGAAGTGCCAACGACATTTTCCTATGTCTATCGCGGACTGTTCCGGATCTACGTGATGGACGAAAGAGGCAATGAGTACAACAAAAATTTTTTCCCCGAAGGCCGCTTTCCCGGCGCCATGGCCGCGCTACTCAAGGGCGAGCCATCGAGGTTCACGATCGACGCACTGGAAGATTCCATCATCATCGAAATTGATCATCAGGGGTACCGTCAACTACTCAATACGTTTGACGACCTCAAGCGGTATCACATCCAGTAGCTCGAAAAACACTGGCGGCTAAACAAAGACGCCCGCGAAGTGGCACTGGTGCAGGAAGACGCCGGCGCCCGCTATCAGCAATTTTTACGAGATTTCCCCAAGCTGGCAGCCCGCCTGCCGCAATACCATATCGCCTCTCATCTGGGGATCACGCCCACACAGCTCAGCCGGATAAGAAAGAAGCACTGATACATCAACCTATGTAAATGCTTTGGCCCTGTGGGAACCCTAAACTCTCCGCCATTCCAAAGAGCCTTTACTCAGTGGGAGTTGGCTCACCTCCAGAGCAAGTGCAGGGAAAAACAATGCAACTTTTATCCGCGCTACAGTGGCGTTATGCGGTACGCCGGTTTACTGAACAGCAACTGCCATCGCAGGTGGTTGAGAAGCTGATTGAAGCCACACGTTTGAGCGCCTCATCCTACGGCTTACAGCCATTCCGGATTATTCAGGTCGACTCGCGAAAAGTGCGCGAACAATTACTGCCCCACGCGATGGGGCAATACAAAGTATTGGATTGCTCACACCTGCTGGTGTTCGCTGCGGAAACCAACAGCGATGAAACTACGGTCAATCGCTATATTTCCCAGCGCACTGAAGCGTGTGATCTCTCACTGAAAGCACAGATGGGTATCGCCAAGCATATGAAGTCGGTATTGGCGAAAATGACACCGTACGAGCGCCACATCTGGGCCCGGGAACAGGTGTTCCTTGCACTGGGCACCACGCTCACCGCCGCCGCCGTCCTGCAAATTGACAGTTGCCCGATGACCGGGTTTGCAGCTGAGGGTTTCGATCGGGTGCTGGGATTAACAGAACGGGGACTTACCGCAACCGCGCTTTGTGCGCTGGGCTACCGCCACCCGGAAGACGACCAGGCCGGTCTCCCCAAAGTGCGTATTCCTGTACGCGATTTTTTACAGGTGGTGTGACATGGGATGGCTCGCCACCGCCATCGTCTTCGCCATCAGCGGCCTGGTGGCACTGGCTGCGACATTTGCCACCTCGCGGCAGGGGCTGTCACTGGCCGCGTTTCAGGGTGTCCCCATTCACCTGTGGTTCGGCGGATTCCTCAGTGCGTTCGGTGTGGGGATGTTCTACTTTCTGATCCCGCGAATGGGCGTCGGGCAGATGATGTCGTTTGCCCTCACCGGGCAAATTCTGGTGGCCATGCTCTGCAGTCATTTCGGCTGGTTCGACCTCCCCGCCCGCGCGATCACCCAATCCCGCGGACTGGGCGTTCTCGCACTGGTGGCGGGAATCATCTTGATTAACTGGGACTAGCACATGCTGAATATTTTGACTCAGGGCGCCATCCCCTCACTCAGCAGTGAGGAACTGGATCAGCGCAATATCCACAACCTGACTTCGCTGTGGCGCGCCATGGGCGCAGAGCCGCTGGCAGAATATCCCGAATTTTATGTGTGTAACGGCTGGCCAAATCGTTTGTGGCGGGCACCGCGCTGCTGTTTCAAGCCGGTGAGATCGTGGGCATTCACCAGGTTGGCGTACCGCCGGATTTCCGCGGTCGCGGCATCGCCCGCGCGCTGATGCAATCGCTGTTAGAACAGTGCCAAATAGCCGGCGCGCATTATGTAACCCTGCAGGCTTCGCAGATGGGGGAAGGGTTGTACCAACAACTCGGGTTCGCGCGTCGATTTCAGATCGCGAGCTTCCGCCGCCAGTAAAAAAGTTCACCCTCCTTGATCCGGGCTGGGGGATTCCCCCCAGCCTCTATCCAGTCCCATCCAGCCCCCATTCCTCACTCGATACGGGTTTCGCAGCGCAACCAATCTTCCTCCAGCGCCATCGCCAGCTGGTCGCCCGGTCGCAATTCCCCTACCCCCGCAGGTGTGCCGGTCAGCACCACATCTCCCGGAAGCAAGGTGAAATACTCACTGATATAGGCCACCAGATCCAGGATCGGTGTCAGCATATGGTTGGATTTTCCCCGCTGGCGGATCGCATCATTCAGCCACAGGGTGTAGCTCAGGTTGTCCCAGTCCGGCAGCCAGTCCAGCTTCACAAACGGCGACAGCGGGCAGGCGCCGTCGAAGCCCTTGGCTTTTTCCCACGGCTGCCCCTGTTTTTTCAGGTTCGATTGCAGGTCGCGCAGGGTCAGATCCAGCGCCAGTCCCAACCCGGCAATGGCAGCGGGCACCTCCGCTGGATTGGCACCGCTCAGTGGACGGCCGATCAACAGCGCCAGCTCCCCCTCGAAATGGCAGCTGCCGCGCCCCCGCGGCAGGTGGACAGGCTCGGCCATGGGCACCGCCGAGGTAGCCGGCTTGATAAACAGTAGCGGCTCGTCCGGTACCGGGTTATTGAGTTCCGCCGCGTGCTCGGCGTAGTTGCGCCCCACGCACACAATCTTGCCCAGGGGCAGGTTCACAGGGGAGTTGCAGGTGTATTGATGCTTATACATAACCAGATTGGATACCTAGGATAGACATTGCGTATAAAGCTTTATAAAGCCCTTGTGTTATGATGCCGCCCTCGCCGGGTCCCCGGCGGGCCCAACTGACATTTCGCCCTTTTTAGCTAATCAGCTGCGATGATTGCATTATCGCGCACGGCCAAGAGACCCGTTATGGCTCCACAGACTTCTCTTCAGAAAGACAAAATCCGTATTCTGCTGCTGGAAGGTGTTCACCAGTCCGCCGTGGATCTGCTGTCTTCCCGCGGTTACACCAATGTCGAGTACATCAAAACCGCTCTGCCCGAAGACCAGCTGATCGAGAAGATAGCCGACGCCCACTTTATCGGGATTCGCTCGCGCACCCAACTGACCCGCAAGGTTCTGGAAAACGCCCCCAAGCTGATCGCCGCGGGCTGTTTCTGCATCGGCACCAATCAGGTAGATCTGGAAGCGGCCACCGAGCTGGGGATTGCAGTGTTCAATGCGCCCTACTCCAACACCCGCAGCGTAGCCGAGCTGGTGATCGCCGAAGCCATCATGCTGCTGCGCGGTATTCCCGAGAAAAATATGGTCTGCCACCGCGGTGGCTGGCAGAAATCCGCCGTGGGTTCCTATGAAGCCCGCGGCAAGACCCTCGGCATCATCGGCTACGGTGCCATCGGTTCCCAGACCTCGGTACTGGCAGAAGGTATCGGCATGCGCGTGGTCTTCTTTGACGTGGTCACCAAGCTGCCCCTGGGTAACGCGTCCCAGATACATAGCCTGGATGAACTGCTGGCGCAATCTGACGTGATCTCCCTGCACGTGCCGGAACTGGCCTCCACCAAGTGGATGATCGGCGCCGATCAGATCGCGAAAATGAAGAAGGGCGCGATCCTGATCAACGCTTCCCGCGGTACCGTAGTGGAAATCGAGCCGCTCGCAGAAGCGCTCAAGAGTGGCCACCTGGCGGGCACCGCCATCGACGTATTCCCGGTGGAGCCCCGCGGCAACGACGACGAATTCCTGTCGCCCCTGCGCGGGCTCGACAACGCCCTGCTCACCCCCCACGTGGGCGGCTCTACCGTCGAAGCCCAGGAAAATATCGGTGTGGAAGTGTCGGACAAGCTGGCGCTCTACTCCGACAACGGCACCACCACCAGCTCGGTGAATATCCCGGAAGTGGCGCTGCCAGGCCACGCCGGTGCCCACCGCCTGCTGCACATCCATAAGAATGTGCCCGGCGTACTCGGTGCGATTAACCAGGTGTTCTCCGAAAACGGTATCAACATTTCCGCCCAGTACCTGCAGACCAACGAGACCGTGGGCTATGTAGTGATTGACGTGGATGCGGAATACTCGGACCTGGCACTGGAAAAACTGAAGAACATCCCCGGCACCCTGCGCTGCCGTGTGCTGTTCTGATTTTCAGCCCGAGCCACTTTTCAGATCACTTCTGACAGACCCTATACCGGTCTGTTAAACTTCCCGGAACCCGGACCAGGCGCACTCTCTGCGCGGTCCGGGTTTCTTTTTCTCCGTCTTTCCTAACCAAAGGCGCACCCGTAATTCCCCGGTGTGTCCAAGGCTGCTTCCTCGTGCAAAACCGCAATTCCGAATCCCCTGCCGCAGGTCTGCTGGCGGGTATTGGTGCCTTCCTTATCTGGGGACTGGCGCCGCTGTATTTCAATCTGCTGGACGGCATTTCCGCACCGGAGATCCTGAGTCACCGCAGTATCTGGTCTTTCCTGCTCGCGATCCTGATGCTGGCTGCCCTGGGCAAACTGGTGGAATTTCGCAACACCCTCGGTTCCGGCAAAAAAATGGCCACGCTGCTGCTGTCTACCTTGCTGATCGGCAGCAACTGGCTGGTATTTATCTGGGCCATCACCAATCAGCACATACTCGATGCCAGCCTCGGCTATTACATCAACCCACTGATCAGCGTACTGCTGGGCGTAGTGTTTCTGGGAGAGAAATTACGCCCGCTGCAATGGCTGGCGGTGGCGCTGGCGGCGGCGGGGATTGGCCATGAACTCTGGCAATTCGGGCGGGTGCCACTGGTGGCCCTGTACCTGGCGTTCAGCTTCGGTTTTTACGGCCTGGTGCGCAAACGCGCACCGGTGGACAGTCTCACCGGCCTCGCGGTGGAAACTCTGTATATGCTGCCACTGGCCATCGGCTTTCTGCTGTGGAGCGACAGCCCCAGCAGTAACCTGCTCCATAACAGCTGGGAACTGAACGGCCTGTTGCTGCTGGCCGGACCCATTACCCTGACACCGCTACTGCTGTTCACTATCGCCGCGCGCCGACTGAACCTTTCCACCGTGGGCTTCCTGCAATATCTCGGCCCGACGCTGATGCTGTTGCTGGCCACCTTCTACTATGGCGAGCCACTGGGGGAGAGCAAACTCATCACCTTTGCCATCGTCTGGTTTGCACTGCTGCTGTATTCCACAGACGCGCTGGTGCAGCGGCGCAAGCGCCGGCAGTTGCGCGAGGCGGCACTCTAGAAACAGGCACTGGAAATAGCCTCTGGCAACCGGCAAAAAGGGAAAACCGTTACTGGGCGAGCCAGTTATCCAGTGCAGCAATAATCTGCTGCCGGTAGGGTTGGGTCTCGTTGATCATCTGGTGGCGCGCGCCCCGCACTATCACGCGCTTGCTGTTGGGGAAGCGGTCGCGGATAACACGCATGTTGTAACGCCAGTCCACGGTGCCATCATCGGTACCCTGCACCACCAGAATTTTTTTCCGGTTGCGCGCGGTTTTCGGAAAAACCTTGAGCCAGTCCACCATGGCCGCGAGCCAGCGAATGGACATCACCGGTGATTGCAGCGGATCGCGCAGGGCCTGGCGACGGGCGAACTCGGCATCGTGGGTATTAATGTTGAAACCGCGGTTGGGGTGGGGCATCAGGTAGCGCCCCAGGTAAAACATCCACTTGCGCAGATGCCAGCGCGCCGGGCGTACCAGCGGCGCGAGCAGCATCACCTTGTCAAAAGGCTGCCAATCGCTGAACTGCAGGTAGCTCAGCAGGGCTGCACCGCCGGTGCTCTGCCCCATACCGTGCCAGGGCTCCGGCATTTTCCCGCGCGCCTTGCGCAACAGCGCTTCCAGGGTTTCCCGATACTGCAGGAAAGTATCAATTGCCACTGGCTCACCGCTGGAAAGGCCGTGCCCGGGGAAATCGAAAATCACCACATTGTATCCGCGCTCGAGCCCATAGCGTACGGCTGCACCGTAAATGCCGGTGTGGTCGAAATAGCCGTGGCAGATCACCAGGGTACCCTTCGGATTTTCCCGCAGCCAGTACTGGGCCACCAGTTCGAATCCCGCCGCCCTGAAGGTACCGATACCGGTACCCACAGCCTCGGCAAAATTCAGGCGATAGAAATTGCGGTAGGCGATCACCGACTCGGGAAGGGGCTGATCGCAGGCGAAATCCAGTGCCGGCAGCTGCTTGCGCAGCGCGGAGTAATCCGGGCGACGGATCACCGGACTGGGGTCGACGGCGTTGAAGTCTTTCAGCAGATCCATGACTCAATGGTACTGTATTTTTTCCCGCCCCGGTGGATACAAAAAAGGCGAACCAGAGGTTCGCCTTTTTCAAATTACCGCAACAATTACCGTAACAATCAATTGATCTTCGGTACCAGTTCGCCTTTTTCGTAGCGCAGGAACATGCTCTCCAGGCTGATGGGCTTGATCTTGCTGCCCTGGCCGGCAGCGCCGAAGGCCTCGTAGCGGGCCACACAGATTTCCTTCATCGCGGTGGTGGTCACCTTGAGGAATTTGCGCGGGTCGAACTCAGACGGGTTTTCGGCCAGGAAGCGACGCACCGCACCGGTGGAGGCCAGGCGCAGGTCGGTGTCGATGTTCACCTTGCGCACGCCGTACTTGATGCCTTCGCAGATCTGCTCAACCGGAACACCGTAGGTTTCTGGAATCTCACCACCAAACTCATTGATGACCTTCAGCCACTCCTGGGGTACAGAGGAAGATCCGTGCATTACCAGGTGGGTATCCGGGATACGCGCGTGGATTTCCTTGATACGGTCGATCGCGAGAATGTCACCCGTGGGCGGACGGGTAAACTTGTAGGCACCGTGGCTGGTGCCACAGGCGATCGCGAGTGCATCTACCTGGGTTTTCTTGACGAAATCCGCCGCTTCTTCCGGGTCGGTCAGCAGCTGGTCGTGGGACAGTACGCCTTCCGCGCCTACACCATCTTCCTCACCGGCCATGCCGGTTTCCAGGGAACCCAGGCAACCCAGTTCACCTTCCACGGACACGCCACAAGCGTGGGCCATTTCCACCGCACGTCTGGTCACGTCCACGTTGTACTCGTAGGAGGCCGGAGTCTTGCCGTCGTCCATCAGCGAGCCGTCCATCATTACCGAGCTGAAGCCCAGCTGGATGGAACGCTGACACACTGCCGGGCTGGTGCCGTGGTCCTGGTGCATTACTACCGGGATATGCGGAAACTCTTCCACCGCCGCCAGGATCAGGTGGCGCAGGAAGGGAGCACCGGCGTATTTACGCGCGCCGGCGGAAGCCTGCACGATCACCGGAGAGTCGGTCTGGTCGGCCGCCTCCATGATCGCGCGCATTTGCTCCAGGTTGTTGACGTTGAACGCAGGAATGCCGTAGCCGAACTCGGCAGCGTGGTCCAACATTTGACGCAAGCTGATTAAAGCCATGAATAAACCCTTTCTCGTCGAAATTTGTCTGGTATTGGGTACAACTTATGTGCGATTCCTGACATTGCATGTCGGTCGCATCTCTTTTTATTGATCGCTACTGCTGACAACAGGTACTTCGTACATCTCAAGCGGGACGCTTGCGCGCCCCGGGTACTGCAAAACTCTATCTGTTCGCGTCTATTCCGCCGCGCGGGTTTCCAGCATGGCCACTGCCGGCAGCACCTTGCCTTCCACGTATTCGAGGAAAGCACCACCCCCAGTGGAAATATAGGAAACCTGCTCGGCAATACCGTATTTGTCGACCGCTGCCAGGGTGTCACCGCCGCCAGCAATGGAGAAGGCGTCGCTGTTGGCAATGGCCTTAGACAGGCGCTCGGTACCACCGCCAAACTGGTCGAATTCAAACACGCCCACCGGGCCATTCCAGATGATGGTCTTGGCGTCCTTGAGAATATCCGCCAGCACCGCAGAGGAATCCGGGCCGATATCGAAAATCATGTCGTCTTCGCTCACCGCGTCCGCCGACTTGGTTTCTGCTGCGGCGGTTTCGCTGAATTCCTTGCCGGTCACTACATCGCTGGGCAGCGGGATATCGCACTTCTGCATCAGGGCCTTGGCGGTGTCGACCAGGTCGTGTTCACACAGGGACTTGCCCACCGGCTTGCCGCTGGCGGCGAGGAAGGTATTGGCAATGCCGCCACCGACGATCAGCTGGTCCACCTTGTCGGACAGGCTCTCCAGCACTGTAAGTTTGGTGGAAACCTTGGAGCCGCCAACAATCGCCACCATCGGGCGCGCCGGATTGGCGAGGGCCTGTTCCAACGCATCCAGTTCCGCGGCCAGCAGCGGGCCGGCACAGGCGACGGCGGCAAACTTGGCCACACCATGGGTGGAGGCCTGGGCGCGGTGGGCGGTGCCGAAGGCATCCATCACGAAGATGTCGCACAGCGCCGCGTACTGCCTGGCCAGAGCCTCGTCGTCTTTCTTCTCGCCCTTGTTGAAGCGCACGTTTTCCAGCAGCGCCACTTCACCATCTGCAAGATCCACACCGCCCTGCCAGTCTTTGATCAGCGGCACCTCTTTGCCCAGCAGTTTGCCCAGGTGGGCGGTGACCGGCGCCAGGGAAAATTCTTCAGCGTACTCACCCTCGGTGGGGCGGCCCAGGTGGGACATCAGCAGGACTTTGGCCCCGGCATCGACGGCAGCCTGGATGGTGGGAAGCGCCGCGCGAATACGGGCGTCGGAAGTGACAGCTCCGTCTTTCACCGGCACATTCAGGTCTTCGCGGATCAGAACGCGTTTGCCCGCCAGATCCTGGTCCTTCATCAATTTAACCGCCATAGCCAATCCTCTTTTGCTGGTTGCTGAATACTAACTAACCCGGGCGCAGGCCCCGGGAAAGCGGGCGCGGATTATAAGCCCCAAGGGCGGCTAACACTAAACCCGATTGCCGTGACGGTTATGGCTCGCAGGCGAAGACTGCAGACAAACTGGTCAGGCCGCGAGTATATCAATCCATTTTGTAAATGAATTACCGCACACTATCGATAACGCACTGATAGCGCTGTCATTTTTACAAGAACGCAAAAAAAAGCCATTTATCCCGGTACACGCGCCTTTTCGCCCCCTGCCGTTACCGCCGATAGCTTCTAAGATTGCAGCATAACCGCCCTGTGCCCGCGCCCCCACGGCAGTCCCATGACTGCCCCACGACTTCCAGTGGCGGTCGCAAACATAGGTTCAACCTGAATAGACGGAACAACGCTATGGACAAAATCGAGGAATTCAGTGATCGCTGCCCCTACTGCGGGGAAACCATTCTGCTGCTCATCGACACCTCCGCCGGCAGCCAGCACTATTTTGAGGATTGCGCCGTGTGCTGCCGTCCAATACAGGTGCTGGTCAGTGTGGATATGGAAGGGGACTGGCAGGTGCAGCTGAAACACGAAAGTGAAGTGTGAAGGTCCCGCTTCTCTATACGCAACACAACCTATAGAGAAGCGGTAACTGAAAAGAAGCGGTAACTGAGGAACGGTAAGCGGGAGTAGCGATAAAAGGAAATCGCAGGCAAAACCCTCAAGGTTCCAGCTGCAATTCCCCGCTTTCTACCGCGGAAGTGTCGACATCTACCGCCTCGTCATTACTGACCCGCACCACATTTGCGCTGGACAAGCGCACACTGAAAGCCAGTGGGCCTCCAGAGGAAGAGCTGCTGCCACTGGAGGAGCTCCCGCTACCGGAAGAACTGCTGGACGAGCTGCTGGAGCTGCTGCTACCACTGCCACTGGATGAACTGCTTCCGGAAGAGCTACTACTGGACGAGCTACTGGAACTGCTGCTACTGGATGAACTGCTACTGGACGAACTGCCACCGGACGAGCTGCCACCGTCACCGCCACCGCCGCCTCCCCCACCGCATGCGGTGAGGGCAGCCAGAGTGATAGCAAGCAGGATACTTTTTATCGCGGTAATACTTTTCATTGCTATGACCTTTAATAATTTATAGCTGATAGGTAACCAGGAATCGGCTTTCTCCCACAGGCAGCTGATACGGTGCGTCCAGGGTGATCGTCAGTTCCCCATCGTCCTCCGCAAAGTTGCCAGTACCAATCAGCTCGGAAGCTTCGGCCACACCGTTGGTGTTCGCATCCAGGTAAAGCTTCACCTCGCCAACTTGTTGTGCGTCGTCGACGTCACCCGCGGCATCAAACGTGAACGCGACCAGTTCGGCATCCGTTGAGTCACTTTGCAATGCAAAATCCAGCACGGTTTGCTCACCGTCACCGCTCTGGAACGCGGTTTTTTCCAGAGTATTGTTGCTTGCCGTGACCACCGGCGCCGGCAACTCCATGGTGGCTACCGCGCTCGGATCCACCACAACACCATTGGCCACACCGTCGGCATCGTTGGGGCCGCCATCCTGGATGGTGAGCTGCACACAGAAGTCCCCCTCATTCAAACCAGCCTGATAGCTGCCATCCCCCGGTGCCGGACACACACCCTGCATACCCGGTGCGGTCGCCACGGCATTGGCTCCATCTTCGACAAAGTCCACCCAGCCAACATTCGGCTGGTACTTGACGTAGCGTGCGGTCGGGAGAATGGCGGAGGTCAGCGGCAGTACCACTTGCGTCGATTCACCCACACCAATACCGCGCACCTCGAAGTCGAAGATACCGTTCAGCAGCAGATATCCCGCAGCGTGGACGAGCGACGCATCAAAATACGCTTCCATCTCTTCCACACTCATGGCACTGACACTGTTGCCAGAGGTGTAAGTGGCATCGCCGAGCACCAGCTTGCTGCCTGCCGCACTCTGCAGATAGTTATCCACATCACTGGCCGGCAACATATTGTCGGTATCCTGTGGATCCAGGTAATCGGGAATCCGGTCGCCGTCCGAGTCGGCAACACCTTCGTCCAGATCACTCACCCCATCGCCATCGCTGTCGGTCTCAGCGAGCAATACCGGTAGGCTGCTGTCGATACGAATCAGTACCTGTGCCGAGCTGGTTGCACCCGCGCTGTCGGTAACGGTAACGCCCACTTCAACACTGCCGGACAGACCGGCGGGATCAAAACGCAATACCTGCTCATCGGTAGCGTTAGTCGGTACCAGCTGGGTATCCACGATATTCCACTGGAACAGGTGCGTATCATCGGGATTCACGTCTTCCACGGAAGCCGTGAGAGTCACCTCGCCTGCATCCGCATAGGCAACCGCCACCGGCAAGGTATCCTGGGAAAGTGCAATCGCCACAGTGGGCGCCACATTTTCTTCGGTGATGCTGACAACGTGCTGGGCACTTGCGCCGACAACGGCATTCACCGCACCTGTCAGTGTCACCACCAGGGTTTCGCTGCCTTCGAATACCTCATCCGGCAGGGTGGCAAAGTCGATACTTGCGGTCAGACCGGATTCGATCACCACACTGCCGTCAGTCAGGTCGTGGTCCTCATACATACCTGCAGAGCCGCTTACGGTATAGGAAACCGTAACCGGATAGCTGACCGGGCTACCGTTCAGGCTGACTTCGATGGATCCGGCCTGCCCTTCCTGCACCGTTTGCGCCACGGCGATACTGGCCAGCGGGATCACATCGACCAGCTGCGTGCCGGACGCGGTGTTGCCGGCGGCATCCGCCACCGTCCAGGTCACCTCGTGCTGACCGGGGACAAACGGACCGGTGTTATCCGCGGTCGGCACCAGATTGCCATCCAGGATATCGGTCGCTGTAGCAACGCCGAGATCCACCGGGGTTTCAGGACCAGTAGAGGCCACCACGATATCCGCCGGTATAGTCAGTTCCGGGTCAACATCGTCCACCGCGATATCAAAGCCTCCGGTGTACTCCTCGAGGTTTGTGCGGCCGTCGCCATCCAGGTCGGCATCGGCATCGCTGGAATCATTGATATCCAGCCCATGCTCGTGCTCGTAACCATCCGGCATACCGTCACTATCGCTATCGGCGTCGTCTCCGTTCGGCAGCGGGTCGCTGTTATCGCCAATGCCGTCACCATCGCTATCTATGGATTCCGTCGGATCCTGCGGGAACACGTCGCTGTTATCACCAACGCCGTCGTCGTCGCTATCTACGGTTTCCGTGGAATCCTGAGGAAACGCATCGCCGTTATCACCAACGCCGTCGCCGTCGCTATCGGCGGTTTCCGTCGGATCCAGCGGGAATACGTCGCTGTTATCGCCAACGCCATCGCCATCGTCGTCCTCATCCGCATTGTTGCCGATCAGGTCGCCATCGGTATCCACCGACTCATTGCCGTTGGAGGGGAACGGATCCAGGTCGTCGTTGACGCCGTCACCGTCGCTGTCGACGCTGAGATCGCTGGTGCGCTGGGCAAACTCCTGCGCGGCGGTCAGGCCATCACCGTCGGCATCGATTTCGGCATCGGTCGCATCGGCGGGGTCGAGGCCCTGCTCCAGCTCCCAGCGATCCGCGAGGCCGTCGCCATCCTGGTCGAGCAAAGTGCTTCGTGCCGTGTTCTGGCTGTCGAAGTATTCTGCCGGCCAGTCCGAGTAATCTAGGCCCGTTGCGCTGGTCTGAATGGCACTCAGCAGACGGCTTTGAACCACATACAGACGCCCGTAGGCATCAAGCAGCGGCGCTTCGGTAACACCACCGACATTGACCATCCACTCGGCAACGCCACTGGTATCGTCCAGCGCGATCACCTCACCGGACGTATTCGCTATAAATACCTGCCCGCGGTTGCCCGCCACCGCCGTGTGCCAGCCTCGACTGCTGTTGCTGACGTACTCCCACTTGACGGAACCATCCGGATTGAACGCCATAAAGCGGTTGCTGCTGGCGGCACCGATATACACCGCACCGCCGCGACCAATCACCGGCGACGCGTCAATGCGATAACCCAGATCCTGCGCCCATTTCTGAGTGCCATCGGGATTCAGTGCATACAAGTGCTGATCGTCAGACGCCACGTAGACGGTGCCGTCCTGGGCGATGGCTACAGCAGAGAAAGATCCGGTCGCCGGGAAGTTCCAGTTCACGGAACCGTAGCTGCCGTTATCGGTAATAGAGACCAGGTTGTAGTTGCTGCCATCGCCTACCTGGGTGGCAATGTAGAGAGTGCCGTCCAGCGCAATCGACGGGGCCAGCAATTCAGGACGGTCGATTACGAGACGCCATTTCTCGCTGCCATCGGCATTGACCGCGTAGAAATTGCCCAGCTCGTCGGCGACGTAGAGGGTGCCAGCTTCGCCCAGGGCAATACCGGTGCGGTACACCGATCCCTCGGTATTAAACAACCAGGCGATATCGCCGCTGGCGGTGTACTTGGCAATGCGCGCGCCGTTGGCGACAAAGTAGTTGCCGTCCGCGTCCACCGTAGCGGAGTTGTAAACCATGCCGGGAACATCGTCGTACCAGAACGGTTTGCCGAAACGATCCAGGTGATAAAGGTCACCGGTCATCAGGTTGCCGCTGTTGTCGAGCGCCAGGCCGTAGAGAGGCAGACCCAGGTTGGCGCTCCACAGCACGCTACCGGCGGCAACGACAGAGCCGCTGTCGACAGGGTCGGTGGCCGCACGATATTCCTCGTAATTGGCAAAGCCATCCGCGTCCGCATCCTCGTAGGCGTCGTCGCTGTTGAGCGGATCGAAGCCGTGGGCCACTTCCCAGGCGTCATCCATCATGTCCGCATCGGTGTCTTCACTGCGCGGGTTGGTTTGATGGGTATAAACCTCTTCACCATCGCTCAAACCATCTGCGTCGCTATCACTGTTTTGTGGATCGGTGCCGAGGGCAAATTCATCCAGATCCGAGAGGCCGTCCTCATCGAGGTCACCCTCGGTGTTCGCAGCCATCGGGTCCAGTCCCTGATTCACTTCCCATCCATCGGCCAGACCATCGCCATCGCTATCCGGGTTATTCGGATCCGTGCCGTATTCGAATTCCAGTTGGTTGCTGAGGCCGTCGCCATCCATATCCCAGGTGACAGAAATCGTTCCGAAGTGCTCAACCTCCCAGCTGTCATCGATACCGTCGTTATCGTGATCCGAGCCTGCGAGCAGTTCACCGGTAAATTGCAGTTGCACGGTTTGCGCATCTACATCCGTATTGATCACGCGCAGGTAATAGCTGTGGCCCGCAATCCAGTGATCCGCGGTAGTCGTCGAGTCTGCATAGAAAGAGGTATCCCAGGCCAGATCAGCGCTGTAGCTGTACCAGTGGGCATAACTGTCTGCAGTCGGCACCGTGTCGCGATTCAGGTACAGCTTCACCGTGGACGCGTAGGTGCCCGCCAGCGCGAGGCTGCCGGCATTTTCGGGAACATCAATCCGGTACAAACGCTCCTCACCCGCAGGCAGGGAAATATCGATACCGCTGCTGGCAAACTCCAGCACTCCGTCAATATGCAGCGTCTCGCTACTTACCGCAGAACTGATTCCGAACGTTGCGTCGGACTTTGCGTATACCCCTATATAGTAAGTGCTATTGGGCTCCAGTGGTGGGACGCTAAAGGTGTGAGCGCCAGCCTCATCAATTTCCGGGTACAGAGCAGTGGTCTGGTTGTGATCCTCACTCCAATCGTAAAACTGCGTGCCGTAGTTCGGAGAGTACGAGCTGGTCGCATACTGAGTGTTACCCGGTGGAATCGTATCCCGCAGCATCACCACGACATCGCCGAGATCTTCGCTGAGATTCAGCGTCCACTCACTGGGCATACCTTCACCCGCATTGACGGACGACTGCGGCATCTGCACACGGTAATAGCGCATATCACCCGCAGCCAGGGTCTGCCCGGAAACACTGCCACCATCCAGTTGCAGGTCCTGCACATAGTTCGCGTTGTCCTGCAGTTCCCCAGCCGCATCGACAACGCCACCGGCAGAAACCGTAAGCCGGTAACGCACATTGGAAGATTTGCCATAGACACCGATCCACCAGTCACCCGCGGGCAGACCGTTGAGCAGGTAATCGCGGTGATAGTAAGCGGCCATCGATACCCAGTTGCCATACTGGGTGCCTGAAGTGACGTCGTAGCGATCGTAAAGATTTTCCGAGCCGTAGCGGTGTGTCAGCGTCGGCACTGTATCGCGGCGGATATACAGATCCGGGTCGCCATTTAATGCTTCCAGCTTGGTGCGAATCACCCCGCCATTATTTTCCGGTACGTGGATACGGTAGAAATGGAAATTCCCTTCCGCCAGATCCGTACCCTGATCACTGGAGACCGGGTTGATGATTGGATTGCCCGCATCGTCAATACCGCTGTCCCCAATATAGGGTGCGTCCAAACCGGCCTGCGCAAAGACTTCCCCGTGCGCGGGCGCCGTCCAGGTGCGACGCACCGGAATCGCGCGACTGGTAATGGAAAAATCGGTGGCGCCCTGGCCCTGTACCAGAACATACCACTTGCCCGGTGTCAGATAGGGAGCCGTCAGCACGGCCTGGGTTTTGGTGCTGACAAAGGTATTTAAATTCGCCAGATCCTGGCTCGCCCAGAGTTTGATGCCACCGTGACTAATGGGGGTATCCAGCTGCCAGGCAGTGACTTCTTCACCATCGTGTAACTCCGGCACTTCAACGGTATAGATCGCGTACTGCTGATCAATCAGGCCGGCACTGTCGGTGCCGCCGTCAAAGGCAAGCGGTGTATGTGCCAGCGGCTTCGCAACCAGATCGTAGGTCATATCCAGTTCATCCGGATCGTAACCGTCGGCGACCTGTACAACGTATTCACCCGCTGCAGGCTGCAGCATGGTAACCACGCCACTACCGCAGTGATTCCCGCTTTCGGGGTAATATCCACCCTCAACCTTATACACGCTGTTGCCAGACGCCTCTGCGGGCAGGCGTAACATGCCATTTTCTGCCCGTATCACGCACATTCTCGGAACACCTACGGTGTTTTCCAGAGAAAGTTCCAGACTGTCCAACCCTTCCGCAACGGAGAATTTGTACAGCTTGTGCTCGCCCTGCGCCAGGGTTTCGCCATCCCAGCTCACTTGTGTTTCGGCGGTGATCGGAGTACCCGACTGATCATTAATCATCACCGGTCCGCTGGTGAGCTGGTAATCAATCGCACCAACACCGATTTTGCTTCCTGTTACCGGGTTTTGTCCCTGGCTTATCACTGTGACGTAATAAGTGCCCGCCTGGATAAACAGATAGTCGTCGTCCGACTCATAGCTTTCATGATGCTTATAAGAGAATTCTTGTCCGGGAGTGTCCCAGATTCGCCCACCCATATTGGGCCCGTTGGTGTACCAATCTGTGGAGTTCGAGGTAGTACCGCCGGTATTACCCAAAGCACCCAATCTAACGGAAAGTCTGGCGTCGTGACCCGTGGTGGGTTTCAGATTCAGTGACCAGCCAATTTGTGAAGGAGGCACCTGCACCCGATAGAACGCCAGGTCCCGCGGCGCCAGCGCAGTGCCGCTAGCGGTGCCGTCGTAGTCCAGATCCTGCACCTGCATAGACCAGGGGTTACCCGCGGTGTCGTTGCCGATACCAATGCCGCGACTTTCCAGGGTATAGCTGGTGTTAGTGGTGGTGGAATTGTTATAGATACTGACGTAGTAAATACCGGGCTCCAGGGGAGAGCCCATGCCCATGGTCATCCTGGGTGCAGCACTAGAGTAATCATCCTCGTAGGGCATTCCCGTCCAGTCGGAGACAGGCGCGGCCCACTGGTTGCCTGAAGTCCAGTATCCCAGGCGGCTCATGTTACTGGAGGAACCATGGTTTTCCGGCAACAGGTCACGCCTTACCACCAGTTTCGGGGGCGATTCCGCTTCAACGTTACTCAAGCGCAGATCCCAACCCAGGGCACCGGCCGGCACTTCGATGCGGTGGTGCTGCCAAGTACCTGGTGCTTGCTCCAGGGTCTCGGCACTGCCGCCATTGAATTCGACCAGAACTTCCTCGCGACCAGCCGCTACCAGATCATAAGAAACCGCTGAAGCATCGGTGGAGCGAACAGCAATAATGTAGTCGTCACTGGGTGCAGTAAGGTTCACCAAATCAGAACCACAGGATCTGCTGCTGTAACCGCCTTCCCCATAGCCGAAATAAGGTATATGAATTTCACCCTCGACCACCGGGATAACGCAAATTTCCGTATTGCCGGTGACATTCTCCAACGAGACTTCCACCACGGTCAGGTCGGCGCCCGCACGAATACGATAAAACTTGTGTTCACCTTCGTCGGCACTTTGCGCCAACCACACGACATCCTCGCCGCTAGCCACAGGGGTATCGGTTTTATCGTCGATCGGGATATTGCCGGTGCTGGTCAGGGTAAAGTCGATGGGGTCAGCGCCAACACGACCTGAAGTGGGGTTCTGCCCCTGGCTGATAACGGTTACGTAATAGGTTCCCGCTTCCAGGAGTTCACTGGTTTGCGAATGGTATTTATAAAAATACTCTGCCCCGTCGGTGTTCCGCTTGATGCCCTGATACCAGCCCACAGAGTCAGAATAATTGCCGAGTCCTGTAGATGCAGTGACGTTACCGATTACCTCCCGGCGAACGGCCAGCGCAGCTTCATGCCCTTCGGCCAGATCCAGATTCAGTGACCAGCCGATCTGCGACTCGGGCACCTGTACCCGATAAATGGCGAGTTCACGCGCCCCCAGGCCGGTCACCACCGCACTACCCTCAAAGGGCAGATCCTGCACCTGAATTGCCCAGGGATTTCCGTCACTGTCGCTACCCATGCCGATACCACGGCTCTCCAGGGTATATCCGGTTACCTGGGTGGTAGAGATGTTCAATACACTGACGTAGTAAACACCCGGCTCCAGAGGCGAGCCCATACCTACCGTCAGCCCGGGACCCGCATAGGAACCATCGGCCTCGTAGCCGAGCCCGGTCCAGTCGTTACCTATCCCCCAGCGCTGACCGCTGGGCCAAGTGTCGAAGCGATTAATATTGCTGGATGAGCTAGTGTAATCCGGCAGCTCGTCGCGCCTGATCACCATCTGCGGCGTACTGTAACCACTGATATCTTTGAGCCGAACATCCCAACCCAAGGCATCTTCCGGTACCACAATACGGTGGTGTTTCCAGGTACCCGGAGCCTGCTCGACGGTATTCGACGTTCCACCGTTGAATGCCACAGCCTCCTCTCCGCGACCGCTGGCCCGCAAATCAAAAGAGACATCGGCAGCGTTGGTCGACATTACGGTGACGAGGTAATCACCAGTGGGGGCGGTAAGGTTGAGCAGGCTTGAGCTGCAGCCTTTTATGCCGTAGCCACCTTCAGCATATCCCCCTGCGGGAAGATGAATTTCTCCGTCCTCCATCTGGGAAACGCAAAACTGAGCGCTGCCGGATACATTTTCCAGACTCAATTCCAGTACCGTCAGATCGGCACCGGTGCGAATGCGGTAGAATTTTTGCTGTTGCTCGGAAAGACCTTGTCCTGTCCAGCTGACGTCTGCCCCTTCGACTACCGGCGTATCGGTTTTATCTTCAACGGAAACTTCGCCGGTACTGCTGAGCGTGTAGTCAATCCCGTCGGCGCCCACTCGACCAGATACCGGGTTCTGCCCCTGGCTGATCACGGTGACGTAATACGTCCCTGCCTCAAGGAACTCGGAGGCATCCGAGTGGAATTTATTAAACACTTCGCCGCCTGCGGTATCGCGGCTGGCACCATAGGAATAGGTACTATCGGAACCGTTTCCATAAGCGGCCACATTTCCCAGGGCCTCTTTGCGCACCACGAGTTTGGCTTCATGGCCACTGGCGGGACCCAGTGTCAGATTCCAGGCAATCTGGGACTCCGGAATCTGCACCCGATAGTAAGCCTGTTCCCGCGGCGCCAGCGCCGTACCGGCAACATTCCCTTCAAAAGCCAAATCCTGAACCTGTACTGACCAGGGGTTGCCATTGCTGTCGTTGCCAATACCGATACCCCGACTCTCCAGGGTGTACGTCATTTCACCGCTGCCAGCCGCGTTGTATACGCCCACGTAGTAATTGCCCGGACTCAGCGGCGAGCCCAGCCCAATGGTCAGCCGTTTATAATTCTCCGTGCTGCCATCCGGGTTAGTAACAAGACCGGTCCAGTCGCTGCCGGCGGCCCATTGATTGCCAGTACTCCAGACATTCTGTTTCTCAATATGCTGGGTGGACTGCAAAGTATCGGGAAGCACATCGCGGCGAATTACCATCCGGGGTGAACCGCCACTGACGTTAGTGACCTGGATATCCCAACCCAAAGCGCCCGCTGGTACCGTTACTTTGTGATACTGCCAGTAATCTGCCGCCTGGCCAGTAACCTCTTTGCTTCCGCCATTAAAGACGAGGGTGTCGTTGAGAACGGCTTCGGTCGTCAGTTCAAAAGCACCGAGAGCCGCGTACGGCGTGTAGACCCCCACATACCAAATATCTTTTTCGTGATTTTGTTGCTGTAAAAAACCGGACGTGCCGGACTCATCGACATTCGAGCCCTGGTAAACGGTCGTCGTTCCATTGCGATAATCCCAGCGTGCGGGCAACGCATTCCGACGCAACGCAATTTCCGAGTTCGCCACCTGGTTCGCGAGCGTCAGCTCCCACAACTGCACGGTGTCGACCAGGGAATTACTGTTCATACGGTAGTAGCGCCAACCGCTGCGATCGGTGTCGTTATTGACGATGGGTGGATCGACATTGACCAGGTCAATATCATCGATTTGTGGTTCGCTACTGGCCATGGAAAAGCTGAATTCACCTTCCCCAACCACGGTGACGTACCAGGTTGTATCGGTGAGCTGCGGCGGTACTACGGTAACGCTGTCATCAATACTCGCAGGCAGCTCGGAGAAGGCATCATTGATCCAGAGGTTGGGCACAAAACTCTTGCGCACATAAAAATCCGCGTTGCCGCTGGCGGACTCTAGATTGACTTGCCAGCCCAGCTGCTCCACCGGCACGTTTACCGCATAGGTGATGAAACCATATTGGTCATCATTAGTGCCGGTGAGGCTGAATTCGAAGTTATCGCTACCGGAATAGCCTGGCTGGGCAACCGGGGTGCGAATTTCCTGCTCGCGGGAATCCAGATTGATAACGGTGCCTTTGGCGGCGCGCACCGAAATATAATACTCACCAGCCTCCAGATAAGGCGGTACCAGCAACATCTGGCTGTAATAACCCTTCGAGGCATCGCCTTCGCGCCGATTATCCTTTTCCACACCGTCATTCAGGGTGTAGGAGGGCCGATCTTTTTTGATATAGATGGGATATTCATCACCATTGAGGTGCAGGCGCCATGCCTTGGTTGCGCCACTGATCCTTGTTTTAAAGAATGCAGTTTGCTCTGGCCCAACGGTAATACTCGCAGCACTGGAAGCGTCGCTGTCGTAAGCGGCCAGAGCGCCCAGGTCATGCACAAACAGATCGCCAGATACCAGCGTCCACTCCGCGCCGGCAGTCGCGCTTACCCGGATATACCACTTTTCACCCGCGGCAAACGTGCCATCGCGCATGACCACCGCATCGTCACCAACTAGTGCAGAGTACCTACTGCCATTCCCGGTGGGGACGACGCCCTGCTGCATATACAGGTGCGCCTCGCCCTGGGAAACCCGCAGTACGGTCCTCCAGGCCTGGCCCGCAGCCGCCTCCGGTGTAATCTCGAAATAATAATCCCCGCCGACGGTATCCGGCTGGGAAACTACCTCCGTACCGATCTCGGTAGCGCCGTTATCCCAGACGAGCACCGGATGCTCTTCCTGCGCCTGAATCGAGCCAGCCCCCAGAAAAAGCAGCCCCGCGAGCGCTATTTTTTGTACGGCCTTCGCGTACAGACCTGCCCCACTGACTAAGTTGTCCAATCCAAGACCAAGGTGGCGCATCGGCTCCACTCCTTCCGGTTTTTGCTTTATACGAACTTCCGTTTAAACACCGGCCAATGGCCAACGGAGATAAAATTGCCACGACGTTAACAGAATAGGGATGGCGCCTAAATAGCCCTTTCGGGCCATATTGGGCGAAATAGGATTAGGGATTTTTAACGTTTTTCGTCAGGCGATAGATGCCTGTTTTGTCTCGAGTGCGCGAATGTCTTGCAGATTTTCCACGCGAAAAGAAATTATTCATTTAACTCGCACAATAAAAATCAGCCATCCGGAGTGAGGTAGCACTTACCAACAACGCATATTTTGGATGCCCCGGATTTCCGGACGCTGCCAAATTGATCTGGATCAATTTTGTCCCCGACGTCACATCTACAATCGCTGCCGCTTGAAAAATGGCTATTCAGAGCACTGGCTGCTGAACATCCATATCGACAGAGTGATCCTAGTTATCCAGAAAGGAGTTGATAAATGGGGAATGCCGATAGCGACCTGGTATTTCAAAGCTACGGGCGCTGCTGTAATAACGAGAGCTTCTTTATCGACTTCTACGACCGATTTATGGGTAGCTCCGCAGAAATAAGAGCTCTGTTCGTGGACACCAATATGCCGGCTCAGCGCCACTTGCTGCGCAATGGCATCATGCAGCTGGTACTCCACGCCCGCGGCATGCCGGACACCAAACTGCAGGCGCTGGGGAAAAGTCACTCGCGCACCGGCTTCAATATCCGCCCCGAGTGGTACGGCCTGTGGCTGGACGCGTTGCTGGCGACCCTGCGGCAGTACGATCCCAACTTCGACGATTCCACGGCACAGGCTTGGCGGCGAGCGATCGAACCCGGTATCGAAACGATTCGCGGCGCTTATTGAAGACAATATCAGTCGACAATTGCACTGGATTAGGATTTAGGCTCGGCAAAATATATCGACATTAACCAGCTTCTTTTTACAACGATATCCCAAAGGACATACGACCTTAGCCACTCCAAGTGGGATTGCGATTCGGTTACTGCTATGCTCAAGCACTACTTTAACGTCACAAAACCGGGCATCGTTACCAGCAACCGCATCTTCGTCACCGGGGAATTTTTTCTCGCCGCCCGCGGCGAGATCGACTGGCTTTCGTTTGCGCCACGGTGATCGACAAAGCCAAGCTACATATCGTGCTATATATCGCCGTGTCTACCCGCTGCAGTATCCCGTTCTCCCTGAACGGTTAAACCGGCGCGGCATTTATGGCGATGGCCTGCGACCGCGTTACCCCTGATCTCACTCAGATCTGACACCCGATTTGGTGCCAATCCGAAGATTGTGAGCAACAAAAAAGGTTTACCGGGACACCGGCAAACCTTTTTTATCTCTTTCAGATCAGTGAATAATTACTGCTGAAGATCTCTGACGCAGCTGTTGTATTCGCTGATATAGACATCACTACCGCGGTTGGGCACAGCATTGGATTTATCCGCCGCTGCGTTGCGGCAACCTTCTATCTGATCACTGCTCAAATTGGTAGCCGGCAGGGTCTGGCTGCGCTGGTACATATGTGCCTGTGATACACGGTCCTTATGCGCCTGCACAGTGGGTTGAGGAACCTGATAGAACTGGCCGGTGTTTTCATTGAACTGATAGAAGTTATCACCGCTGTGCCAGTAGGTTTTCCCCATGATCTGAACTTCCGAAGCACCCGCGGGAAGCTGGGTCATCGGTTGGTCCGCAAGGGCGACACCAGAGAGTGAACAGAACAGTACGACTGGTAGTAAGTAACGCATGGAAAGCTCCTCCTCTTCCAACGTGTGACAAAGTCTACTCACGGCCGAAAGCGGTCCCCAACAAAATTCCCAATAATTTTTTCAATCGCGGCGAGCTAATCCGACCCCATCCTTCGACCTGGTTTTGTCAATATCAGCTTTTTCCAAAATGCGGAAAAGTGACCTCCTTTATGCTCTAATTGGGCACTTAAAGTCTTACGCTGGACAAAAAACGTGCAATCCGAATTTCTGACCGCCACTCTGTTCAATCTCGGTATTAACCTTATCTACACAGTACTGGCCATATTTGTGGGCATGGTCGCGCTGCTGATTATCGATAAAAAATTGCTGAAACAAGTAGACATTCAGCAGGAACTCAAGAAGGGTAATATCGCTGTAGCGATATTTGCCTCCACCATTCTGGTGTTTGTCGCAATGATTATTTCCTTCGGTTTGAAAGGCTGAGGCAAATTTTCCATGCGCCTGCTATTCGCCGGAATACTTCTGGGCATGCTGATGATGCTGCCGGAACTGATCCAGCAACGGAATGCCTCGCTACGCGAAAGCGAATTGGTGGGGCAACTACACTTTACAGACCGCGAGGGAAATACCTCGGAAAAGCCGGACAACCAGCGCGGAACGGTACTGGTGACCGGCAGCCACTCGCCCCTTACAGAAGCCATGGTGCAGCAGGCGGTGGGAAAGCGATCCGATATGGAAAGCGGCTACATTTCCATCTGGAACTGGCAGGGTCTGGAAAATGTTACGGCCTCGGCACGCGGACTCGATAGCCTGCATCATTTTGCCAATAGTTATCTGGTAGGTTTCCAGCCGTTTGAAACCCGGGAACTGTGGATTCCCCTTTATACCCTGGCAATCCGCAAGGAATACCAGTACGACCACTTACAATATTCCGGCCTCGCAGATATCTGGCAAACTTCCCGTCAGTCCTATTACCAGAAACGCGGCGACTGCGAAGACCACGCCATCCTGCTGGCAGACTGGCTCATCAATTTAGGCGTCGATGCGCGGGTAGCACTCGGCACTCATAAAGGCCAAGGCCACGCCTGGGTGGTGGCCATCGTGAACAACACCGAATATTTACTGGAAGCCACCAGCAAGCGCCGCCAGTCCGGCTGGCAAGCGATGCCCCTTGCGGCGCTCGCCGAAAGTTACGACGTTGAGTTCCAGTTCAACCGGAATTATTTCTGGGCCAAAACCAGCTCAGCCCCCACCCGTAATTACCGCGGCAAACACTGGATAAGAAAGTCACAGTTTATTCGCGGATAACCTTTTTCTGTCGATAGGAAAAGGTTCAAGATAAATATAAGCGATCCTCCATGACGGCACTGCATTACATTTACATTACCATGCTTTTAACCAGCGCCATGCTCTGCAGTATATTTTTGATTGCATGGATCACCATCGAACGCAAATTACACACCATCCTGTGGTCGATCCTTTACGGTGTATCCATTGTCAACATGCTGATGAATGCCACAAAAGACTGGATGCCCAATCCAGAAATATACTGGATGCTCGTCAACGCCACCTCACTAATTGTTCAGGGCCTTGCCATTTCCGGATATCGGAATCGCGCAGGTTTGAACCCGCTGCCCCGTTCAATACTGGGGTATCTCCTGTTGGTGGAAGTATCTATCGGATATTTCACCCTGGTGAATCACCATATGGGCTTACGCGTCGCCCTGACTCCGCTATCGAGCGTAGTTATGTCAACCCTATGTATCCACGCCCTGTACCACAACAGTAAATTTTCCCGTCCCGCGGAAAAAGCGACTGCGATCATATTTGCCATTTATGCGGCCACCCAAATAACCACCGCTTTTTTCGGGCTCATGCAAGGCGCGGAAAGAGATGAGTACTGGTTGAATCTCTATAGCCAGGTCAATTTTATGGCAATGCCCGCAGCCTACAGTGGAATAGGTTTATTTACAGTCCTCCTGATCGCGGATGACCTGTCAACGAGAATGCGGCGCCTCGCGACCACAGACCAGCTGACCGGTTTATTGAACCGCCGTGGCTTTTTTGAAGCTGCCGAGCTCTATATTCAACGTAATTTACGTGCAGACAATCGAGTCTACCTGACCATAACCGATATCGATTACTTCAAAAAAATTAATGACCGCTATGGCCATATCGCCGGAGATATAGCCCTCCGACGTATTTCAGCGGTAATTGCAGACAAACTTCCTCAGGACTCTATCGCCGCTCGTATGGGCGGGGAGGAGTTCACACTGCTATTCAGAGCGCCTAATCTGGATATTGCCCGGAAACGTCTTCTGCAATTGAAAGATGCAATCGAAACCACGACGGTCTCAGGAAAGCAATGGCACTTCCGCATGACGGCCAGTTTCGGATTGGTTAGTGTTTCACAGGATCCCGATGCGATTGATCAGGCAATTGCCAAAGCCGATAGTCTGCTTTATCAAGCCAAGGCGCTTGGACGCAATTGCATAGTCGATGAAGCGGCCGGCGCAACAGCTGAAAAAAATGGTTCAGGTGCCGGTATGGCATCCAGAGCCGCGGCCCGCCAAACTCAAACAAAAAAAGCCGCGTTCATTTAACGCGGCTTTTTTACCGGCAATGTCCCGTCAGATCGGCGATCCCGGCGGCATCGGTTTGATATCTCCGGGTTCCACTTTCAGGTCGCCATTCATAAACGCCGCAATGCGGTTGGCCTCATAGAAATAGTGGGCGTTGTACCCCTGGGGGTCGTCGCCAAAAAGCCGCATTTCGCCGATGGCGTGCTGGAATTTTACCAGCTCGAAATTAGCGCGGGCGCGGGCGGACTCCGCGGCACTGTTGTTGCTCGCCAACAGCATCAGCTGATGCACGTACACGTGATTCACCCGCTGGTGGATAGCGGCCTGCAAACCCTGATATTCATCCCGCGCCAGCGCCTGCTCGGTGAGCTGTGCCAGCAGAGTATTGAAACCGGGGCCCATGCCGCGACGCACCTGTTGCTCCTGCAAGCGGGCGGCGCGCTCGGGATCAAGCAGGATGGAATAGCTGTGGCCAGCGGCGGCCTCGGCCATGGCGATGCCATCGAAGGCAACGCCGGTATAGGCCGGAAAGCTCTCGTTGCTGCGCTGGTATCCGTAGGATTTCGGCGGAAGCAGCCGCAGAATTTTTTCCGACAAGGTCAGGAATTCCGGCTTCAGGGTCTCTGTCAGCGCATCGATGGCCTGCTGCTGTTTGTCCGCATCCACCAGGGCATAGCTCTCGGGGCCGGCGTCGTTATACAGGTACTGGTAATCCAGCCCGCCGATCAACTTGCCCACGGCTTCCGCCTGATAGCGATAACCGTAATACACCGGCACCAGGGTTTCATCCAGTGACGAGCGCGCATCACCGGGACGATTGGCCGCAGCACTGAAATTATCCAGTGCATAGCGGCGCAGCTCAGACATACGGGAAAACTCTTCCAGCACATCGGCGCCGTTATCCCACAGGTGCGATCCGGCGTGAGCGTTGTTTACACCGCGGGAATCCGCATCGGTAATAAAACGCAGCTGCTGTTTGCTGGCATCTTCGATCACCGCAGCCAGATAACTTGCCTCATCGCCTTCGGCAATACCGTAGCCGTAGCGGATCGCCAGCTTGTCCCACTCACCGATGCCGGTGTCATAGGCCTCCTGCAATTGCAGTTCGCCATCCCCCAGGGTAACCAGCGGTGCCGGGTAATCCATTACCGAAGCGCGGTCTTCGGTGCTGGCAATAAAGTTGTGGGCGAGTCCCAGGGTGTGCCCCACTTCGTGGGCGGAGAGCTGACGAATACGCGCCAGTGCCATGGCCTTGATATGCTCGGTGCCCACCTCGCTGTCGCCATAGGGCTGCAACAGGCCCTGGGCGATCAGAAAATCCTGACGTACCCGCAGGGAGCCAAGAGTAACACTGCCCTTGAGGATCTCACCGGTGCGCGGATCTTCGATGACCTGACCGTAGGACCACCCGCGTGTGGAGCGGTGTGCCCAATTGATCACGTTATAGCGAATATCCAGCGGATCAGCCCCTTCCGGCAGTAGTTGGACCTGAAACGCGTTTTCAAATCCCGCCGCCTCAAAAGCCTGGTTCCACCAGCTGGCACCTTCGATCAGTGCGCTGCGCACCGGCTCGGGCACCCCGGGATCCACGTAATACACAATCGGTTCCACGACCTCATTACTGCCCGGCTTTTTCTGCAGGCGGTGACGGTAGATCCGACGCTGCTCCCTGGGCTGGTCGATCGCGGTGGCATAGTCGTAATACTTCAGCGCGAAGTAGCCGCTGTTGCTGTGGAAATCCCGCGGCAGATAGTCGTCATCCGGCAATTCCACCAGTGAAATATGCTGGCGCAGAGTCACCAGGCCCGGGGTGGGCACCACCTCTCGGACATACTCCCCGGGCTCGCTGCCGGCGAATGTCAGCTGCGCCTCAAACTCGGTATTCTGCGGAAAGCTCTTGGTACGCGGCAGGTAGACCACCGACTTGCTGTCATCGATACTGAAACTACCCTGTTTGCGCTGCTTGAGCTGCTGGGCAATACCGTGCTGGTCGCTCAACACAAACGGGGTGAAGTCCACCAAAACGGCATCACCTTCCTCCGCCAGCACCGTAGATCCCCAGAGCACCGATGTGGCGAAGGCTTCAGAGACGGCGCGACGTTCCGCCGGGTTGTCAGACAGCGCGCGATACTTCAGGTTGACCTGATGCAGCAGCACCTTGTTACCCACCCGTTCAAACTTGACCAGCCGGCTGTCGCCCACCTGGTTGCGGTCCAGCCCCACCGGATTGGATCCCAGTCCCTGGGCCAGCCCGGTCAGCAGCAGTAGCTCGCGATCAAACTGGTTTATCTCCAGCAGTATCCGCCCCTGTTGCTTGTCCCAGTAAAAATCAAACAGCCCCTGCTGTCTGTCCATACCTGCGGTAACGCCACTTATGGTTTCCGCCTGGACGGTAATACTGAGCAGGACCGCAACGGCCAATATCAGCCTTCTGAACATAAATCCCCCCGGAATTCAGTGTGTTGAATTTTTATCGAAGTGAAGGTTATCACCTGCCAGATCGCAGTAAACCCGCCAATAACGCCAAATTCGTTTAAACGCGCCAATAACTCTCTTTACCTCTATCGCAGCACTCTATCTGGTCGTTGGCACGGTTAATGCTTTTCTGGTCTTGTTCATCGAAGTAAATCGGGGGTTACCAATGAGCATTGAAGAAATCTCGCTGTTTATTCTGTTGCTGTGTGCAGCTGGGCTGATTGCGGGAATAACCGCAGGATTGTTTGGCAACGGTGGCGGATTTGTTGTTGTGCCGGCGCTGCTGGCGGTATTCCCGTTTTTACACAGCGCATCGGACGAGATGATGCGTGTGGCCGTTGGCACCTCCCTGGCGTCTATCGTCATTTCCTCGGCGCGTTCGGTACAGGCCCATAACAAACGCGGGGCAGTGGACTTCAAGGTATTGCGGGACTGGTCGATCTGGATAGTACTGGGGGTTTTCGCCGGCCTATATGTCGCCTCCTTTACCGAGAGTAAAAGCCTGGTATACGTTTTTGCCACCGGTGTTCTGCTCTACTCCATCTATTTCCTGTTTCCCAATCTGTTTGACGGTCTCAAAGGCAAACTGGAAATGCCCACCGGTATTGCCCGGGCAGGGTTGGCAAGCTTCCTCGGTGGCTTTTCCTCCCTGCTGGGAATTGGCGGAGGCACCATCACAGTGATGACGATGGTGCTGTGTAACCGTCCCGCGCACCAAGCGGTGGCAACCGCATCCGGAATCGGCTTTCTGATCGGCCTGCCTGGCGCCATTGGCTTCCTGATCATGGGTCTGGGCGCACCAAATCTGCCCATGGGCTCCATCGGTTACATCAATATCCCTGCACTGATCGCGATTTCCGCCTTTTCGATCATCTCCGCGCCCATCGGTGCACGATGGGCCCACAGCCTGAACGAACTGCACCTCAAGCGTTTGTTTGGCCTGTACCTGATAGCGGTATCCGCGGCCATGTTCGCCAAGGCCTGATGTGAATTTTTTCTCTATCTACTAAAACGACACCATGAGGAGAACACAATAATGCATAAATCACTAAGCAGAAGGTTATTCCTACAGGGCGCCACCGCTGCCATTTCAGCGGCTTCGATGGCTGGCGTCGCCAAAGTTTCCGCCAAAGAAATCAACCGGCCAGTGCCACTCTACGGCCCGCCCCCCGGTATCGCGAAACTCAACGCCAACGAAAACCCCTACGGCCCCAGCCCTGCCGCGCTCAAAGCCATGATGGAAGCGAGCCAGAAGGGGGCTTACTACGTATTCGACAGCGTCATGCGCCTGAAAACCATGATCGCGGAGCGTCACGGCCTGACGCCGGATCACGTTACCCTCGGTTCCGGCTCCAGTGCGGGCCTGGCTGCAGCAGCGATCGTCGCCGGCCGCAAAGGAAATATTCTCGGACCGGACCTGTTCTGGGACACCACTTCCCGGGTCGTTGAAATTCAGAACCTCGGTGAGATCAAACGCCTGCCCAAGCTGGAGTCCCTGGCCATCGACCTTGACGCCATGTATGCCGCCATCGACGATTCCATTTCCATGGTTCAGGTGACCAACCCGAACAATCCCACCGGTATGCTGATTGACCCGATTGCGATGCGCAATTTCTGCGTGAAAGCCGCGAAAAAATGCACCGTACTGGCGGATGAAGCCTACAACGAACTGACCGACAACAGCGATGCCAATACGGTGATTCCGCTGATCAAGGAAGGTCACGATATTATCGTTGCCCGCACCTTCTCCAAAATCTATGGTCTCGCCGGTATGCGCGTGGGTTACCTGATCGCACAGCCGGAAAAAATCGCAGAAATGGAGCGCTTTGGACTCGGCTGGTACGGGCTGAACCAGGCCGGTCTCGCCGCTGCCATTGCCAGCTACGAAGATCACCAGTTTATGGACTACTGCCGCAACAAGGTAAAAGAGGCGCGGGAGATGGTCTCCGCCGCAGTGAAAGAAAACGGTCTGACCGCGCTGCCATCGGTGACCAATTTCATGTTCGTCAACCTGGGCGACCTGAATGCCGAAACCTTCCGCGCAGAAATGGAAAAAGAAGGGGTTCTGATCCGCGGTATCTATCGCGATTACACCAACTGGTCCCGCGTCAGCATGGGTTACCTGGAAGATGTTAAGCAGTACACTTCGGCGCTGCCCAAGGTTCTGCATCGCATGAGCTGATCGGTAATCCCGAGAATTAGATTCGCTCTACTGGCCAGCATTCGCTGGCCTTTTTTATATCTGGATTTTCTTGTGTGCTGGCACCAATGTCCCTTACGAAAAGTTGTGTATCCGTCCGTTTCACAATAACACCCATGCCTACGTTGAGAGAGCGTGATATCAGACCATTAAATTCCCCTACCTCTCCGCCTTACCTCTCAGACAGTGGCTGCACTCCACTTACCAGACTTGCCGCATTTGCCAAATACACGGCAAGCGGCCAAAAAAAAATCCCCGCAAAGCGGGGATCAACGATTGTAGAAGACAAGATGTCTATCAGAAATTGTGATTCAGGCTCATGTAGTAGAAGGCGCCCTGCCAGTCCACCATAGAGCCGGGCGGATAGATGGCGCCACAGCAGTAATCGCCAATCTTGTCCTTATCGGGATACTCATCAAACACGTTGCGGCCGCCCAGGCTGGCGGACGTGGATTCGGTAAAGTGATATTTACCCTCCAGATCCACCTGCACCACCGAGCTGTACTTCTGGATCAGGCCTCCATTGAAGTTCTCTGAAGTGCCATACCAGTTGGCTCGCGCCATCAGTGAAAGCGGACCCATTGCATGCATTGCTGTAAATGCGCCACGAAGTTTCGGATCAAAATTTTCGAAATCGTGCTGATCTTCTTCGTTCAGATATTCACTTGGGTCGGAAGTAAATTCCGATTTGTTGTAGTTAAGAGAAGCGGTGAGATTGGTGATTCCCGCATCGGCCCACTCCAGCGGATAGGTCGCTACGACGTCGACACCCTCGGTGCGAGTATCAAATGCATTGGTAAAGTAGTTTACAGCACCAATAGATTCCGCGCCGACGACACCGGCGGCTACCAGCGCCAGGTAGTTTTCGTAGGCAGAACCACTGCCACTGTCCGTAGAGACGGGCAGTTCAGAAATTGAATAAGTGCGGTCGTCCACATCAATGCGATAGAAGTCGACGGTGAGGTTCAGCTTGTCGAAATCCGCGGTGAAACCAAAGGCAAAGTTGGTCGAGGTTTCCGGCTTGAGTGCTTTTGCGCCCAGTGCCTGGGCAACGGGGCTACTGGCGGGGAACAGACCGGTCGCCACCGGTACACCGTCCGGCAGTCGTGTGGACACGTTCGTCGTCCCCTGCTGCCCCGGGGTCGGTGCGCGGAAGCCGGTACCAATGGAAGAACGCAGGCCGATATTTTCGGTCAGGTCAAACTGCATGGCCAACTTACCCACCAGTTCGGAGTCAAAGTCCGAATAGTCCTCGAAGCGCACCGCGCCCTGTACAAACAGTCGATCAGTGAGGTCCGTGCTCAGGTCACCGTATACCGCGTAAGAGTCACGGGAGTAGCTGCCGCTGTACTCCGGTGAATAACCGGGGAACCCATTGGAGCCAACCCCCACTACGGTATATACCGGGTCGCTTAGATCCGCACAGTCCAGATCCTGCCCCGCATCCATCACGGCCTGGCCGGCAGCGGTAGCCGCACCGCTATCACAGAATCCCCAGGGATCCTTGGTCGCATAAGGACCAGCCGCGTAGGAATCCGGGTCACCTCCGGTGAGCTCGTAGGATTCATCCATATAGCTGACACCAAAGGCAGCCACCAGCGGGCTGTTCAGGCCTACCATCAGCTCTTTGGAAAAATCGGCCTGAATCTGGATTTCTTCGTTCGCCAGACTCCCGGGTTTAAAGGAGGTCGGACTATCAGGGCCCATGGAAGGGTTGATGGTGTTTTTCAGGGTGTAGTCGACTTCAGATAAGCCGTAGCGGGCACTGAAATCGTATACCAGTCCCGAGTTCATCTCGCCTTTCAGGCCGGTCGCAAGAGAGTAGTCGGTAATTTCACCGAAAAAGCGCGGGGTAAAACCGCCAGGGAATTTCTCCAGAGGACTGTAAATAGAACCATCCTCCTCGCGCAGATCCATGATGGTGCCATTGCCCGGGAAGCGATAATAAAAGCTGCCATCGGACTCGCTTTCCGAATAGTTACCAAAAGCATACAGTTCCTTGCCGCCGCCAAGATCGTAGCCCGCATTAAAAAACATGCGCGCAGATTCGGCATTCGGCTGACCCCAGGGCTGCACGACATCCCCTTCCAGGGAGGCATTTTTCGTCGCCTCCATGAAGTCGGGGTCTTCAGTGTAAGCCGCGTAACCGGCCGTGCTATCGTAGATCGGGTTGTTTTTGTCGAGACAGAAATAGGATTCGCAATACTGCTCTCCGCGAGAAGTGAAATCAGACTTGGACATCTCACCGGAAATACTCAGGAAGCCGTCGCTTCCAAGGGGCATACCAATATTGCCAATCGCGGTAGTCTGAAAGCCATCGCCCTCACTGTATTCCCCGGCGCGCACACCAAAGGATCCACCCTCGGCATTATCCTTCAGAATAAAGTTCATCACCCCGGCGATGGCATCGGAACCATACTGTGCCGCTGCACCGTCGCGCAGCACTTCTACCGATTTAAGCGCTGAACTCGGGATGGTGGCAATATCCGGGCCCTGGGTACCGGATCCACCAATCTCCACCAGTGCCGCGCGGTGACGACGCTTGGAGTTTACCAGGACCAGCGTTTTATCGGTGGGCATGCCCCGCAATTGCGCAGGGCGGATAAAGGTGCCGCCATCGCTGATTGGCTGCCGCCCCAGGCTATAAGATGGCACCAGGGTTTTCAGTACATCGTTGGTATCGGTGTAGGATACTGATTCCAGCGCCTCGCTATTAAACACATCCACTGGCACCGGGGAGTCGGAAACAGAGCGTGGCTTGCCGCGCACGCCGGTTACCGCCACCTCCTCGAGCTCTTCCGCCAGTATCGGCTGCATGGGTGTTACCGCGCTACCGGCGACGATTGCTATTACTGCACAACTCAGAGACTTACGTTTCATAAACGACCCCTTTCTCCTGCTTTATCAAATGCCATAACCGTTATTTTTTTAAGGCAAAAGCTGCCCACGCCACGCACACGGACGGTGCGCAGACAGGTCAAACATCGACAATCGTGGGTACTTTTTCGGTGCAGACCGGGCTGCAGAATTTGCAGCCTCGAACTAATCGTTGTTATTGGAACTTCAGCAATATGTATGCCAGACCAGAACTAAATTTTTATTTCACCCCTTGCATCCAAAGTTGAGAGCGACCCCGTCTTATCCGCATATGCCCATGAATGGAATACACACATGATTCGTTTTGGCACGCTCACCGCCGCCCTGATTGCCACCACACTGGCTCCGATTGCCCTGGCAACGGATATCAACCTGCATTCGAAAAACGGCGACCACTGCGCCATAGAGCTGCACCAACAGGTCACCGTTGGCCCTGATTTCATCGAGACTTACGACGAAGCCGGCAACAACCTGTTGCTCGCCTATCGCGCGCCGGATCAACTGGCAGTGGGAGACGCCGGTGTCATTCTTCAACCAGAACAACAGGAATTGATGCGGAGATACCACGCAGCGCTGCACAGCGCCGGACGTGAAGTGAATGCCATTTCACTGGAGGCGATGGATGTTGCCCTAAGTGGCGTCGCTATTGCGCTCGCCGCCCTGGCGGGGCCGGAAGATCCGGACACACAGGAGTTTCTGCAGGAATCCTTGCAATTGCGGGAAAAATTCATCGCCCACAATTCTCCCAACGTCTACACCCTGGGTGGTTCCTGGATGGGCGGCACACTGGAAGAACATCTGGAAATGGAGCTGGAACCAAAAATAGAGGCACTGGCAAAAAAATCCGCGGGAAGAATTGCCTGGCATGCAATGAAAGCGGTATTTACCGGCGGCAAGAGCATAGAAACACAGGCAGAAGCCGCAACCGAGGCAGCGGAAAAGGCCATAGAAAAGAAAGCAGACTTGCTGGAAGCCAGAGCGGAAAGACTGTGTGAACAGCTGCACCAGCTGGATACTATCGAGGCCCAATTACATCAGGTGATTCCGGAGCTCGACGGCCTGAACCTGGTGACAACAAAATAATTGCGGATACAGGCCTCAAACCAGTATCCGCGTAGTTGAGATACACCCCCAAGTGTTCGGCCGCCCTGCGGCCTTTTTTTATTTTCTTTTCTTGAAACGGGGTGTTATTTGTGGAAAAAATATCAGGACTTTTTGGCGATACCGAGTTCTTCCAGCGTCTTTGCCATATCTTCCGCACTGGTGGCAGGTTTGATGTCGCTATCGACTTTCAGCACCTTGCCATCCTTACCGATATAAATAGTGACCCGTTTGGCCATATTCAGCACCGGCATTTTTACGCCGTAGGCTTTGGCCACCTCACCGGTAGGATCGCTGAGCAACGGAAAGTCCGCCTTCTGTTCGGCTGCGAACTTGGTGTTGTCTTCCACCTCATCGGTGCTCGCCATAAAATAGGCAACATCGTACGCACGAATCAAATGGCCGTTTTCCGCCAGGGATTTACATTCAATGGTACAACCCTTGGTGAATGCCTTTGGATACCACGCAATGACTACGGCCTGCTTGCCGTTAAAGTCACTCAGGCTGTAGCTCTTGCCGTCGGAGGCTGCGAGTGTAAATGCGGGCGCTTCATCCCCAGGCTGGAGGGCCAAAACCGGCGCCGCCAATAGCATAAATGTGAACGACAACAGTAATTTTCTCATTTTCTTTCTCCCCATTCTTACAGGTCAGTTATTATTCGCCGGATTTATACGGCCAGTACCAGCTTTTGGATGCGCCACGGTTCGTTATTCATAAAAATAGAGACAAGCGAACCAGGGGCAATTGATTCTCGCACTGTCTGGCCGAATGAGCCAGACATTACCCCCCGCGTATTACCCTTGTAGGGCGATTCGTCCGTACTTATTCCAGGGTCTTCAATTTACCTTTAAAGCTATCAATATCTCTGTAGCCTTTGCCCCCCATAATTTCCCGCAGCTCTGCGGCAATACGCGCAAAACACCCAACCCCCTCGCGCATCAACTGGGTGCCGACCTGAACCGCACTGGCACCACAGAGAATATGCTCGAATACGTCCATACCACTTTTTATCCCGCCGCAGCCGATGATGGCGACATCCTTGTCGAGCAGGGTGTAGAACTTGCGCACATTCGCCAGCGCCGTCGGCTTGATAAAATCCCCACCGATACCGCCGAAACCTGACTTGGGTTTGATGACTACCGACTCCTGATCCGTATCAATCACCAGGCCGTTGCCGATACTGTTGATACAGGTTACAAAAGCGATGGGAAAATCGCGCAGTACGGCGGCCATCATTTCAAAATGGGGCAGATCGAAGTACGGCGGCAGTTTTACCCCCAGTGGCGTGGTCACATGCTCGAAGATCATTTCCAACAGCACCCGGCTCTGCTCAAAGTCATACCCTGTCTGTGGCTTACCGGGGACATTCGGACAGGAGAGATTGAGCTCTATGGCACTGACATGTTCCTGCCCCGACAGCGCGCGGATAATCGCCACATTGTCCTCGAACCCCAGCCCGGAAACCGAGATGAAATAGGGTTTGTTGAATGTGGCGGCGCGTTTGGCATAGTCCAGATAGTAGCGGTATCCCTCATTCGGCAACCCCATGCTGTTGATACTGCCCCAGGTCGTTTCAAAATAACGCGGTGAAGGGTTGCCCTGGCGCTTTTCCAGGGTGGCACTTTTACTGAGAATGGCACCGGCTTCGCTGCTTCCCACGGCATCCAGTTCCGCGGCGGTGGTGCACAACGGGCCGGAGGCGTTGTACAGGCAGGAACTCAGCGGGCAACCGGCAACTACCGTGGCCAGGGAGGTTTCGTAGGTCATTGCGGGGTTTCTTTCAGGTAGAATGGCGTACTGCAAATATAGTTACATATAGGTTATTTTTTGCGCCCGGTGACGAAATTAAACCCAAGCGATGTCACCCGCCGTCAACCTTTGCGCCCAATCTTAACCGCCAACCGGAAAAGTGAATGGATCAAACTCTCTTCCTCAACGAAGTCGAACGTCGCCTTGCCCTGCTATTCAAAGCGTCCCAAAGTGGGTACCCGATACCCGCCATAGAGCGGCATCGTCTTGAGGGGTTTATGCAAGCGGGAATATTTTTGGGGCTAAGCAGCAAGGCGGATTTGGCCCAACTGATGGAAAGGATACATCTGGAGATATTCGGAAAAACGCTCGCCGAACGCAAACAACAGCCCCCCGCATCCTGGATATTCGCAGAGGTTGACTACAGCCAATACGAATCCCCCAGCTATGTACGCACACGCTCGGAGACCTGATGTACACGCCCAATCACTTTGCCGTTAGCGACCGGCAGGAGCTTTTGCAGTTTATCCACAACAATGGATTCGGCGCGCTGATTTCCAATCACCAGAGCCAATTGCAAGCCAGCCATTTGCCATTCCTTCTCGACGAGGGTGGCCACCGCCTGATGTGCCATCTCGCACGACAGAACGATCAACTGGACGCCATCGACGGCCACCCGGTGCTGGTGATCTTCAACGGACCCCACGCCTATATTTCGCCTCGCTGGTATACCAAACCCGGGGTACCTACATGGAACTACCAGGCAGTGCATGTGCATGGTATTGCGCGATCATTCACTGACGAGCAGCGCCTGAAGACAATGGTAGACAGCTTGTCGGAAAAATATGAATCCGGCGTCGATGCTCCCTGGCAACCGGACTACTCTCCCAAATTGCTGCGGGCCATCGTTGGTGTGGAAATAGAGATTTCCGAAATTCAGGGGACCTACAAACTGAGCCAAAACCGTCCGCAGCAGGATCGCTTACAGGTGGTGGATGCCCTGCATGCAGAAGGGGAAGCCGCCATGGCCCAGGCAATCATCCAGCACAACAACCCCTGAACCAACAGAAGTTTACGTCAACAGTAGGTGCGCCCCCCAGGCTGACAACGAAGAAACGAGATCATCATGAATGAAAAGCAGAAAATGCTTGCCGGCGAGATGTATAACCCGGCAGACACGCAGCTCGCGGAAATGCGACAGCGGGCGCGGAGAATATCGGAAGAACTGAATAACACCAGCCAACAACACAGGCTGCACCGCGACCATCTGATCCGCGAGTTGTTCGGCAGTACCGGTGAGCAAATCCAGATCGAATCCCCGTTCCATTGCGATTACGGCGAGAACATTCATGTGGGCGAAAATTTTTTCGCCAATTTTGGCTGTGTGATTCTCGACGTTGCGGAGGTGCGGTTCGGGGATAATTGTATGCTGGCACCACAGGTAGGGATCTATACGGCAACACACCCGCTGGATCCGCGCGAGCGATGCAGCGGGCTGGAATATGCCAAGCCCATCACCATCGGTGACAACGGCTGGATTGGCGGCATGGCCGTCATCAATCCCGGGGTGACACTCGGCAATAATGTGGTGGTGGCGTCCGGTGCGGTGGTGACCAAAAGCTTTGGTGACAACGTCGTACTCGCGGGCAATCCGGCGAGGGTTATTCGCACTTTGGAGCCCGGGTCAAACTCCTCTTCAAGCTCCTCTTCAAGTTCCTCGTCAGAATCCTCGCCAGAGACTTCACCTTGAGACACGTGATACACGCAGATACCATGCTCAAGTCCATCCACCACGCCGCCATCATCTGCTCCGATTATGCGCGCGCGAAACATTTCTATGTAAACATCCTCGGCCTAAGACCAATCGCGGAGAATTACCGCGCGCAGCGGAATTCCTGGAAACTGGACATGCAGTTACCCGACGGCGGACAGTTGGAATTGTTTTCTTTTCCCGGTGCGCCGGCGCGCCCCAGTTACCCTGAAGCCCAGGGACTGAGACACCTGGCATTTGCGGTAGATTCGGTGGACCAGTGCAAGGCCCGTTTGGAGGCTCAGGGAATCGCGGTGGAAGCGGTGCGCGTCGATGAATACACCGGCAAGCGCTTTACCTTTTTCAGCGATCCCGACGGGTTGCCGCTGGAGCTCTATCAGCTGTAGTGCGGCTATTGAATGGTATTAAAAAGGGGAGCCTGGCTCCCCTGGAAAACTCATCACTCAGGCTGCAGCGCTGCTCTTAGGGCGATGCTTTTTTCTTTGTATTTGCAGCAGCCGCAGCCTTGTTATCTTTCACCAGCGCTTTGCCCTGCTTGATGGACTGCTCGGCGACCTGCGGCTTGAGTTCCGCCAGCATGGTTTTCATCTGGTTGTATTCAGCCTCGCTGGTCAATTCCAGCAGTAGGGGCTGCGCCACTTCGGCAAAATAGTCCGCGTCTTTTTTCTCGTACAGCTCCCGCGCCATCCACTGGGCAATGTGCACTTCCCGGGGGGCACGCAGGTACGCCTGCTCGAGCATTTCAACATATTGGGCCTTGGGATAACCCAGCATCTGCATGGTGATGGCGAGGCCATACCAGTTCATGGCCTGATCGGACTGATTGTTGACCAGGTTTACAAACTTGTTGCGCGCTTCCTTCAGCATGGTTTTGCTGCGGTCACTCCCCATGGAGCCAATTTCCCGGTTGAGCCACAACCACGCCTGGGCGTTCTGAAACCAGAACTCTTTGTGCTGTGTAGGTGCAACCTGGGCGAGCAGGCGGGCGGCTCCGTCGTAGTCGCCGGCCCGGGTGGCGGCATCGGCGCGCACCGCGGTAAGCTCGGGGGCGTAGAGTTTTTCCCGTTGCGCGTATCGCACCAGGTCCTCGAGACCCTGGGCGTTATAACCGGACTTCACCAGAAAGCGCGCCAGCTCCACCACGGTCTGCTGACCGCTCATGACCTTGACCTTCGGGTTCGCGGGCTTGAAGGTCGCCGGTACCTGGCCGCGGGCGAGGTCGAACCGGCCACTTTCAAATTGGGCATTGTAGTGACGCTCGATCTCCTTGATCGACATACCCAGGTTCTTACTCAGGGCTTTCACCGGGTCAGCGCCGTTGTTGTAGTCCTTCACAAACTGCTTGAATGCCTTGGCCTTGCCGCTCTCCATGATGATCCAGTGTGCCAGCATCCAGCCACTGGCATAAACACGCCCCTTCTCCTCATCGGGTGTGTTGTAGACGGTGGCGCGCAACAGCTCCTGCAGCGGCATCTGACTGGTGTACAGCAGGGTCATGGCGCGCTCACCGGGGATAGCGCCAATCTGGTAGGTGTTGTCGGGCCCGAATGTCATGGTCGACATGAACTCGGCAAAGCCCTCGCTGTACCAGTAGGGGTAGTGGGTGGTGGTGCCGTTGTAGCTCAGGAAGTGGGTGTATTCGTGAAACAGGAACTCCCGCGCTTCCAGCTGGCGCTCACCGGTGCGGCCGTCCAGGTTTACCAGTGCATAACTGCCCTCTGCGGTGGTATCAAACAGCCCATTGGTCAGCTCGGAAAGATCGTCCCCCACCAGACCCGCGTAGCTGTCGCGGTCGGCAGCGGCATAAATAGTGAGTTTGGCGCCGTCATCCCGGGCCCCCAGCAGGTCGAGCGCCACTGCACGGTAGCGCTCCAGGTCCCGGGCCAGCGTGCGCACCGCCTGCGCATCACCGTTGGTGATAATGTGGAAGTTGGTACTGTCGATCTGGTACCAGGTGTCTTTGGCGATATTGCCGGCCATGGCAGTGCCAGCAAACAGCAATGCACTGGAAAATATGGCTATGGAAGCGATGAATCGTGAAAACATATTCTGGCCACCCGGTCTTTCGCAAAGTTGGCAGCTGTCTGCTTTTTAACCAGCGCTGCGCGAATAAGCACATTACAGGTTTTTACTGGTTAAAAAAAGAACAACATTAAACGGGAACCCGTAATTCACTCTGAGAATAAAGACCCCTCGGTCACCCACCACCTCCCCGCTACACCGTGTACCGTCAGATCCCGGCGTACGCCCAGACACCTAGGTCTATCAACCATTTCTAACAACCATTTCCAACAAGCATGCCGGACAATTATTCGGCGCCTTAATCAATCTATCGTCTTTGCCGACCGCCCCGTCCCATTGCACTCCTGCCCCGTATACCCGAACCGCTACAATTGAAAAACGATTGAGTCAGAGTTTTCCAATCCAACCGATATGCGACATTTTCCCCTGCTTGCCCTGCCCCCCCTGCTGGCCGGTCTTTTGCTCTTTACCGGCTGCGACACCGGGAACCAAAACACCCCCAAACAAACCGCGGACAGACCTGCCGCCAGTGACACAGCACTGACGGACTCGGTCAAACGGCAGGAGCCACAGGCTCCTGCCGGCAAACTGCCGGACGGCGTACGCCCCAAAGCCTACCGCCTCGACCTGACCCTCGACCCACGCGAGGACAGATTCCACGGACAGGTGGAAATTGACATAGAGCTGGACAACCCCAGCGACCATCTCTGGATGCACGGCAACCATATTGAGGTGGAGGATATCCAGGCCCTCGTCACCAGCGACGGCGACAAGCAGAAGTCCGCAGAGCAAAAGACTGAGAAGAAGATCATTGAGGCCCAGTATCAGCAGGTATTGGAGAGTGGCGTGGTGCGGGTAGACCTGCCCGGCGGTGTTGACGCGGGAGAGGTTACCCTGCGCATCAATTACAGTGCCCCCTTCGATAAAAACCTCGCCGGCCTGTTCAAGGTGGAAGAGCAGGGGGAGGCCTATGCACTGGCCAAATCCGAGTCCATTCAGGCTCGGCGCTTCCTGCCGAGCTTCGATGAGCCCGGGCTCAAAGCGACCTACGACATCAGCCTCACCATCCCCCGGGGCTATGTCGCCATCAGCAATGCACCGGAGCTGAACCGCAGTGATGCCGGCAACGGTATGGAAAAGGTGACCTTTGCGCAGACCCGCCCCATGTCTACGTATCTGCTGTCCCTGGCGGTAGGCCCCTTCGACGTGGTTGAGCGAGCCGCAATACCAGCGAACAAATACCGTAAACAGGAACTGCCCCTGCGTGGCTTTGCCCGCAAGGGCCGCGGCAAGGACCTGAAATACATCCTTGATGTGACACCGGAGATGTTGCGCATTTTTGAGGAGCAGCTGCAGCGCCCCTACCCGTTCAAGAAACTCGATATCATTGCCGCGCCCCAGTGGCCCAGTGGCGCTACGGAACTTTCCGCCGCCATCACCTACCGCGAACAGCGCATTCTGGTCGAGGGCGATGAACCGGCACCGGGGCTGCGACTGGCGCTGCTCGGGGTTCACGCCCACGAGATCGCCCATATGTGGTTCGGCAACCTGGTCACCCCGCCCTGGTGGGATGACCTGTGGCTGAAAGAAGGCTTCGCCACCTGGGGCACCCCACTGGCACTCACCATCATGGAGCCCGAAGGTGGCCACGACCTCAACGCGGCGGTGCGCGCCATCAGCGCCATGAAGCTGGATTCCCTCGCCAGCACCCGTGCAATTCGCGAGCCCATCGACGACAACAACGATATCCGCAACGCCTACGACGCCATCACCTACGCCAAGAGCCTGGGCGTTATCCACATGGTGGATGAGTACTTCGGCGCAGACACTTTCCGTCCTGCACTGGGGCGCTATATCGAGACCTTTGCCGATGGTGTCGCGGACTCTCCGGACTTCTACAAAGTCATTGGTGAAGAGACCAACAGTCCACGGCTGACCGAAACCTTTCGCTCCTTTGTGGAGCAAAAAGGTGTGCCCCTGCTGGATCTTACCGTCGATTGCAGCACCAAAGACCATGCCAGATTGCTGGTCAAACAACAGCGTTACAAACCCCTCGGCTCGCCAATCAATGACAGCGGGCAAACCTGGAGTATTCCTTTCTGCGTGCGCGCCAGCTCCGGCGTGGAGCAGTGCAAGATCGTGACCGCGCAGGAAGAGACTCTGGATATTTCCGGTGGCGAGTGCCCGACCTGGGTAATGCCCAACGCCAACGGTGCGGGTTATTACCGCTTCAACCTGCAAGAGAAGTACTGGCAGCAACTGTTGCAGCAATTTGCCCAGTTGCAAGCGGTGGAACAACTCGCCGTTATCGACAGCGCTTTCGCCGCGTTCGAAGCCGGCGCGCTGCAACCGCAAATACTCACCCAGGTTATCCGTCTCTCAGCCGAGGCGGACAAGCGCCAGGTGGTGGCCGCGCCGCTGGAGTACCTGAGTAAATATTCCGACCACTACATAAGCACGCAGCAGGCCGGACGCTGGCAGTCCTTCCTGCAATCGCTCTACGGTAAAAAACAGCAAGCACTTGCTAACAGCAGCGACAACGACAGCAAGCTGCTCTACAGCCAGTTGCTGGGTTTCCTGGCACTGGATGGCAAGGATCCGCAAGCGCGCCAACAATTGCGCGAAATGGCGGAACGCTTTACCGGGTTCCAGCAACCGCGGGATCCACAGGCTCTCAACTCAGACCTTTATCAAAGCGCACTCACTGTCGCGGTACAGGATTCCGGCAAAGCCTTTGTGGACCACTTGATTGCAGCCCGCGGCGAGCTGGACGATCCGCTATTTGAAAGCGCCAGCGCCGATGCCCTCGGTCGTGTGGCAGATCCGGCACAGCTGGGCACCATCCACAGTCTGGTACTGAGCGACAACATGGGAGCTCGGGAAGCATTCGGCCTGATCCAGAACGCAATGGCGGTACCTTCGGTGCAGGCCCAGAACTGGCAATGGCTACAGCAGAACTTCTCCCAGGTAGTGGAGAAAATCCCCGAGCAGTGGCGACGCAATACGCCGCGTTTTGCCAATCATTTCTGCGACCAGAACGCCCTGCAACAGGTACAGTCGCTGTTCAGGGAACACAAAAAACGGGTACCCGGCTACGAACGCGCACTGGCACAGACCGAAGAGAGTATCAATCTGTGTATGGCGCAGGAAGAAAAAGGACGCGCTCTGGTCGAAAGCCTGTAGCAGAAATTTTCCCGAGATATCTTTTAAACCAAAAACGGCAGCCCTTGGCTGCCGTTTTTGGTTCACAGCGCACCCGCAATCGGTGCCCCTACACTAGCGCCCTGTGTGTTTCACTTTGCGCAAGCGGAATGCCAACCACACCAGAATAATGCCAAACAGAATGGCGTACGTGCCGATCAGCCATAACAGCGCCAGCGCACCGGCGCCAGGTTTCAGCAGCAGTACCAGTCCGAATATCACCGACAACACGCCGGCAAAAATCAGCAGCCACTCGTGATCGATTTCCTTGCGCAGGCGGATGGCACCGATGATTTCAAATATCCCCCGCACCAGTGCCCAGGCACCGATAAAGATGACCAGTACCAACGCCGTCACCTGCGGATAAATGAAGGTAACAATACCCGCGGCAATGCCGGTGATGCCCACGAAGATCAACCACCAGATGGATGAACCGGTGACCGAGCCGCGCCCTTTGAATGCACCGTAAAGCGCAATAACGCCATCGACCAGTGAGTAGGCGCCAAACAAAATAATAAGGCTGAGCAGGCTGATACCGGGCCAGACGAAAGTAAGGACTCCGAAAAGGATCGCAAAGCAGCCCCGCAGCAGCGCAACCCACCAGTTGTCTGCCAGCAGTTTTAACAGCGGGCGGGTCGACATGGGGATATTCTGATTGGCCATAAGCACTCTCGACGAATTGAATCCGTTGCGTCGAGAGTTATAGGCTGGCGCGGTATTAGAGGCTTAAATTCAAATGAAGTGCTGAACTTTGTTTTTATAACTGCGGCTCATTTTCAGGCGCTCGCCATTATTCAGCACAAGGTGGTATTCGCCATTAATATGCGCGCAGATCTCCCGTACCCGCTTGAGATTGACGATGGTGGAGCGGTGAATACGCTGAAATACTTTCGGGTCCAACTGCTGTTCCAGCTCTTTCATGGTAATGCGCATTACATGGGTTTCGCCGCTGGCGTGTACGCACATGTAGTCACCAGCAGCGTCGATCCAGTCGATATCCCGCGCCGGTACCAGGGTAATTTTTCCCGCATCCTTGATCGCGATTTTCTCCGGGTAGCGGCTGCTTCCGAACTCCCCTGCCGCGAGTTTTTGCTCCAGCGCCTGGGGTGTCTCCTGAGTGAGATCCGCCACCGCTTCCAGCAGCTGCTCGCGCTGTGCGGCCAGATTCTCACTGCCAAGTTTTTCCCGCACTCGCTGCAGCGCCTTGTTCAAGCGCTCTTCCTCGATGGGTTTCAGTACATAGTCGACGGCGTTGACTTCAAAGGCCTCCACCGCGTACTGATCGTAGGCGGTTACAAATACGATCTGTGGAATGGACTCCTTCGGCAGTAGCTGCACCAACTCAAGTCCACTCACCCCCGGCATCTGAATATCGAGAAAAGCCACATCCGGCTGCAGCGCCAGGATCTGCTCCCGCGCTTCACGACCATTGCCACACTCCGCCAGTACGTCGACGCCCGCCAGGTTTTCCAGGCGCAGGCGCAAACCGCGGCGGGCCAGAGGCTCGTCGTCAACAATGATGACTTTAAGATTGTTGTCACTCACGGTTTTTATAACTCCCCTGATTAGTGTTGCGCGCGGTGCCGGTTAATCCTGTTCGAAGGGAATGCGCAGGTGCACCGCAAGGCCGCCCTCTGCGCGATTACAGAAGCGCGTTTTCTGTTCATTGCCGTAGAGGGCGCGCAGACGCTCACAGGTGTTGCGTATACCCACACCACTGCCACTGCCGAGTCCCGCCAATACCGCCTCGGATACCCCGGGACCATTATCGCTGATTTCAATGAGCAGCTCGCCGGCAAATACCCGCGCCTTGATGGTGATCTCACCACCCCACTCCCGCTGGGATATACCGTATTTGATTGCATTTTCCACGATCGGTTGCAACAGTAAACTCGGCACCAACGCCCGCGTCGCATCGCCGTCGAGATCCACATTCACCCGCAGGCGGTCGGCGAAACGCACTTTCTCGATATCCAGGTACAGCATCAGCGCTTCCACTTCTTTCGCCAGTGTCACCTTCTGCATTGGATCGTTGTCCAGGGAGTGACGCAGGAACTGGGACAGGTGCGTGACCATGCTGTTGGCGGTCTTGCCGTCCTGATCCAGGATCAGGGTGGAAATAGCGTTCAGGGTATTGAACAGGAAGTGCGGATTGAGCTGGTAGCGCAGCATCTTGAGCTGGGACTGGTGAGCGATGGACTCCGCCTTCAGTGCTTTTTCCTGCTGTAACAGCGACGCCTGGTAATACTTGATGCCGTAATAGAGCGCCGTCCAGGTCAGATAGATAAGGAACGAGTATGAAAACCAGTAGATAGCCTGTACTACCGGATGATTGTCGCTTTCCTTGCCGTACAACCACAGCGAACCACCGAGCTTGATCGCCGCCCACAGCACCGCAGCCACCATCACGGCCCCGAGGGTACCCAGTAAGCGATGCGCCGGTGACTTGTCCCACAGCCGCTGGAAACCGCGGCGCATGGCCTCGGATATGGCAACCCCGGAGGCCGTTGCCACGGCGATATAGCCGGTGTAGAGCCAGTGATTCTCCACCCAGAAAGAGCCGCCGATAAAGGTCAGCAGCGTATAGCCGGCCCAGCCGCTGAACTGCAGCGCAAAGTATTGGTTGCGCTCTGTCGCCAGCCAGTCAGAAAGCCAATTGAAAACCGAATTACCCATATTTCTCCATTCATGCGCAAAGAGTGCGCCAATCTGGGAAAATAGCCTAATGGACGGAAGACCCGCGCGAAATACCGGAAAACGCAACAATCCGCCGGACTGCCGCAGAAAGTGACGGGAATGCCGAGGAAATAGAGAGAGAGTGAAGAGGAGTAGAGATAAATGCACTACTGGCTGTTCAAGTCGGAACCGGATGAATACAGTATTGATGACCTCAAGCGTGAACCCGGTCAAACCGGGCGCTGGGACGGCATCCGCAACTACCAAGCGCGGAATTTTTTGCGGGACTCAGTGCAAATAGGCGACGGAGTATTCTTCTACCACAGCGCCTGTAAGGTACCCGCCATCGTCGGCACCGCCCGCGTGGCCCGTGCCGCCTACCCCGACCCCGCCCAGTTCAACCCGGAATCCAAATACTTCGACCCCAAGGCCAGCAGCGATCAGCCGCGCTGGTTCTGCGTGGACCTGCAGTGGCAGAGCACCTTTCCCAGACCGGTATCCCTGAAAGACATCAAGCAGGATCCTCGGCTGGCAGAGATGGTGCTGGTAAAACAGGGGCGCCTGTCAATCCAGCCGGTCACTGCTGCCGAGTGGCGACTTGTCGAACAGCTGGGAAATTGACAGGGTTTGATCACCCTATTTGTAGGAGCCTGCCTGCAGGCGAAAATGCGGACCGCCAGGGAAAAACCATTCGCCTGCAAGCAGGCTCCTACGATAGTCGATGAATTACGCCAAAACGGTCAGCGACTTTTCGCGCCTTTCTCCCCGCTCCCCTCGGCTTTGCGCTCCGTCAACAGGCCGTCCGCGCGAAACATCGCCTTGATACCGCGCACCGCCTGACGGATACGATTCTGGTTTTCGATCAGGGCAAAGCGCACATAGTCATCGCCGTAGTCACCGAAGCCGATACCCGGCGATACGCAGACCTTGGCGTCCGCCAGCAGTTTTTTGGCAAATTCCAGCGACCCCATTTCTCGATATGCCGGCGGAATTTTCGCCCACACGTACATGGAGGCTTTGGGGATATCCACCATCCAGCCCGCCTCGTGCAATCCTTTTACCAGAGTGTCGCGGCGCTGGCGGTACTGCTCGGCAATGTCCCGCACACACTGCTGATCCCCTTCCAGGGCCGCAATGGCCGCGACCTGTAACGGGGTAAAACTGCCGTAATCGTGGTAGCTCTTGATGCGCGCGAGGGCGTTGACCAGGTCGCGGTTACCCACCATAAAACCCACCCGCCAGCCGGCCATGTTGTAGCTTTTTGACAGGGTGAAAAATTCCACCGCCACCTCTTTGGCGCCGGCTACCTGCATGATGGAGGGTGCCTTCCAACCTTCGTAGACGATGTCCGCGTAAGCCAGGTCATGCACCACAAGAATCCCGTAGCGCTTGGCCAGTGCCACTACCCGCTCGAAAAAATCCAGCTCAACACACTGGGCGGTAGGGTTGGAGGGGAAGCCGAGAATCACCATTTTGGGTTTCGGAATGCTTTCCGTGATGGCCCGCTCCAGTTCGGCAAAAAAATCGATACCGGGCACCAGCGGCACCGAACGCACCTGGGCGCCGGCAATGACCGCACCGTAGATATGGATCGGGTAGCTCGGGTTTGGTACCAGCACCATGTCGCCGTGGTCGAGTACCGCCAGCATCAGGTGCGCCAGCCCCTCTTTGGAGCCGATGGTGACCACCGCCTCCTCTTCCGGATCAATTTCCACCTGATAGCGGTCTGCGTACCAGTGAGCAATCGCCCGACGCAAGCGGGGTATGCCGCGAGAAGTGGAGTAGCCGTGGGTGTCTTCACGCTGGGCCACGGTACACATCTTGTCGACAATGTGTTGCGGCGTGGGCCCATCGGGGTTGCCCATACTGAAGTCGATAATGTCTTCGCCGCGCCGTCGCGCAGCCATTTTCAGTTCGGCGGTAATGTTGAAAACGTAGGGGGGCAGGCGATCAATACGGGAGAAACGGCGCTCGCAAGGCGCACTCATATCCTTGGTCATAAATTCCTCTATTCACGTAAGCGCCCGGAACCGTCCGAGCGACGCATGCCGCCGGGTGGCGACCCCGGCATCATAGGCGAAGAATTTATTTTCGTGAATAGACAGTCAAAATTGGTGGCGGCTTATTGCAGCACCAACCAGAGAGCGCCCCCCAAGAAAAAGTGACACTCCCTATTCAGACTACCCCTTTGGTGCGCGCAATAATCAAACTCAGCAGGGACAGCAGCGTCAGGACGCCGACGATTATCACCAGCAGCAGCAGGGGGCGAAAGGGTTTGCGCTCGACATCGTTATAGCCGGTCTTGAGGTAGTGATCGACCTTGGCCTGGTCTTCATCGGAGAGCTTTTTGAGCGGAGTCTGGGGGTCTTGTTCGGGCATGGATCGGGCCACTGGTATTTTTATTGTGTCACCAGAGTCTATAAGAGACCCGAAAACGAAAAAAGCCCCGCGACTGCGGGGCTTTTTTAAAGGGCACTGACTATTGCAGCGCCTTTTATAGAAGGACTCAGAAGAGCTCTTCTTCCAGGTCCATCAGGGTTTCGCTGCCCGCGAGTACGCTACCGGCAAGGCCGGCGGTCATCGGCAACAGACGCGCGAAGTAGAAGCGCGCGGTCTTGACCTGGGAGCGATAGAAGTCGTCTGCTGCGGCCTTTGGCGCGGCAACGCTGACGACCTTGGCCCACATGTAGGCGTAAGCAACGTAACCGAACAGGTGCAGATATTCTACGGATGCGGCACCGGGCGCATTGGGATCCTGCTTGGCGGCCTCCAATACCGCTGCGGTCACGTCTTTCAGACGTTGCAGTTCGGTGGCCAGGGGCTGGATGTATTCTGCAAGCGCTTCATTGTCCGCATTGGCATCGATAAAGGTCTGCACGTCGGCCGCAAACAGCTCGAACAGAGCGCCGCCGTTGGCGACGGTCTTGCGGCCGATCAGGTCGAGGGCCTGGATGCCGTTGGTACCTTCGTAGATCTGGGTAATACGCACGTCGCGCACCAGCTGTTCCTGGCCCCACTCGCGGATATAGCCGTGGCCGCCAAACACCTGCTGGCCGAGTACGGTGCACTCCAGGCCCTTATCGGTGAAGAAAGCCTTGGCCACCGGTGTCAGCAGCGCAACCATCGCTTCCGCGTGCTGCTTTTCTTCACCCTCACCAAACTTGGAAATATCCAGCCACTTGGCCACATAGGTGGACAGTGCACGACCGCCGCCGATCAGGGCCTTCTGGGTCAGCAGCATACGGCGTACATCCGGATGCACGATGATCGGGTCTGCGGCTTTTTCCGGCTGCTTGGCCCCTTCCGGGGAGCGACTCTGCACGCGGTCACGGGCGTATTCGATGGCGCTCTGGTATGAGCGCTCAGAAGCACCGAGACCCTGGATACCCACACCCAGACGCTCGTAGTTCATCATGGTGAACATAGCCGCGAGGCCTTTGTTCACTTCGCCCACCAGCCAGCCTTTGGCGCCGTCAAAGTTCATGGCGCAGGTGGCAGAGGCCTTGATGCCCATCTTGTGTTCGATCGAGCCGCAGCTAACGCCATTGCGCTCACCCAGGCTGCCGTCTTCGTTTACCAGGATCTTCGGCACCAGGAACAGGGAAATACCTTTCGGTCCCTTGGGTGCGTCAGGCAGCTTGGCCAGTACCAGGTGAATGATGTTCTCGGACAGATCGTGGTCGCCGCCGGTAATGAAAATCTTGCTACCGGTAATGCTGTAGCTACCATCTTCCTGCGGCTCCGCCTTGGTGCGGATAATGCCGAGGTCGGTACCGGCGTGGGGTTCGGTCAGATCCATGGCGCCGGCCCAGGTGCCGGCGTACATGTTCGGCAGGTATTTCTGCTTCAGTTCCTCGCTGCCGTGGGCGTCGATCGCCAGACAGGCGCCGTTGGTGAGTACCGGATACAGGGCAAAGGAGATATTGGCGGCGCAGATCATTTCTTCCACCTGAGCGCCGAGCATTTTCGGCATGCCCATACCGCCGAATTCCGGGTTGCCCACCAGTGCACCCCAACCGCCCTCACAATAGGTGGTGTAGGCTTCAGGGAAACCCTGCGGCGTGGTCACGACGCCGTCATTCCACTGACAGCCTTCTTCATCACCGGTACGGTTAATGGGGTCCAGGGTGTTGGCGGCCAGCTTGGCCATCTCTTCCAGAATCGCATCGGCGGTTTCGCGGTCGGCGGTTTCCGCCAGCGCTGGCATGCTTGCCCACAGCTTGTCCGCTTCAAATACTTCGTGCAGCAGGAAGTTCATCTCGCGCAGTGGCGCCTTGTACTCGGCCATGCTCTTGCCTCTCAGGTGTGTAGACGCGGGGGCGAGCCCCACAAATTGGTTCAAGCGTTTGTTTCAAACGAATGTTTGAAATCTAGGCCCAAGATATCCCCAAGTCAAGCCGGACACGGGAATCCGGCCTGTGGGTCAGTCAGATTGCAGGTCAGTCTGAAGAAGATAGCAGCGGCGAAGGGTCCAGATGCGCGGCACCATTGCGGTAGTCGCCAGAATCATCAAAGGGTATGACCCCGAGACACGGCGCCGGCAATAGCGTCCGCAGGGTCATCAGGTTTTCCTCCGCCCTGGGCATCTGTGCCTGCGGGCCGCGGATAAAATTGGCCACCCACCCCGCCAGCGGCAGACCATCCCGGCGGATGGCCTCTGCGGTCAGCAGCGCGTGATTGATACAACCGAGCTCCATGCCCACCACCAGAATGACCGGGAGCTCCAGCTCCCGCGGCAAATCGGACAGGAACTGCCGCGGCGCCAGTGGCACCCGCCAGCCACCGGCCCCTTCGACCAGCACAAAATCAGCCCCGCCGCTCATCACTCCCCGGCAGATACCCACCAGCCGCGAGGGATCCAGGCGCCTGCCCACCTCCATAGCGGCGATATGGGGTGCGATGGCGGGTTCCAGTGCAATCGGGTTCACCTGTTGATACGGCAGCTCCTGCGTCATCGCGTCCATTAAAGTCAGGGCATCTACATTGCGCAGGCCATCCTCGGTCTGCTCACAGCCCGAAGCCACCGGTTTCACCGCAGCGGTATTGAGCCCACTATCGCCTGCGGCTTTTAACAACGCCGCGGAAACATAGGTTTTGCCCACTTCGGTATTGGTACCGGTCACGAAAAAAGTCCGGGTCACAGAAAACTCCTCACACTGGACATTGGTCTGTCTTTTTTTTGACGCCTCTTTAAACGTGGTCTAACTGGTGATAGATTGACCACTCAGAGCGATATTCATACAACCCACTTCGCCATAAACGGCCCGGGTTAGGACAATTGCCTAATATTAGCCCCGCCGTTGGACCGGGCTGACAGTAAAAGACAACGCTGTCATAACATATTTGCGCCACTGGACGAAACTGCGCAACCACATTGCTTTTCTGCCGGTGATCTATTTCGCCACAGATCCGATGCCCCCCGCCAGATACAGGGAAGTGGAAGTGCGGTTGCTCGAAAGCGAAGTGTTCAACCACAAATTTCATAGCCACTGCCACAACTACCGATGAGAGCCATGCGAACGATTAAATTGACTCTGTTAGCCCTGATGTTGCTGCCGACTTTGGCGTTTGCCAAGGTAAAGCCCGTTGATGAAGTGGTGGTGTACAAGTCCAAGCACCTGATGCAGCTGAAGCGCAACGGCAAGGTTGTGAAAAGCTACAAGGTGGTCTTCGGCAAGAACCCCAAGGGGCACAAGCAGTATGCGGGCGATTCGCGCACCCCGGAAGGTCGCTACACCCTCAACTGGAAAAAGAAAAACAGCACCTATTACCGGGCCATCCAGGTTTCCTACCCGAATGCGGCAGACCGCGCGCGGGCAGCCAAACTGGGTAAAAATCCCGGCGGTGCCATCATGATCCACGGCCAGAAGCCGCACTGGAAAGGTATCGAAAAATACCTGACCCGGATGAACTGGACCGACGGCTGTATCGCGGTAACCAACCCGGAAATGGATGAGATCTGGGCGATGGTGAATACCGGCACGCCGATTGAAATTTTCCCTTGATCTCCGAGTTCGGGAGCACCTCGTGCTCCCGACGTAACACGCCCCTGCTCCCGACCTTCCAAGCTACAGCGTAAACATATTCGAATTGAAGGCCGGGGGCTGGGGCCAGTTTTTCGAATCGACTTAATGTTCTTGCTGGTAATACTCGGGCGCGAGGTCATCAAACCTCGTGTACTTACCCACAAACGCCGCGCGGCAGGTGCCAATTTCGCCGTTACGCTGCTTGCCGATAATCAGCTCTGCCATACCCTTGTCCGGGCTGTCCTCGTTGTAATACTCGTCGCGGTAGATAAACAGGATCACGTCCGCATCCTGCTCGATCGCACCGGATTCCCGCAGGTCCGAGTTCATCGGCCGCTTGTTCGGGCGCTGCTCCACCCCCCGGTTCAACTGCGACAGCGCAATCACCGGGCACTCATATTCTTTCGCCAGGGCTTTCAAAGAGCGGGAAATTTCCGAGATCTCCTGGGTACGCCCCTCGGTACTGCCCTTCACCTGCATCAGCTGCAGGTAGTCCACCATCACCATGGCCGGCATCGCGCGGCGCTCGGCCTCCTCGCGGGAGAGTTTGGGGTCCTGCTGCATCAGCTTGTTGGTATGGTCGCGTACCGTGCGCTTCACCCGCGCCCGCACCTCTGACGGGGACAGGCCCGGAGTATCATCGATGTACAGGCCCTTGCCCTTCATCTTCTGCACCGCACTGGACAGCTTTGGCCAATCCTCTTCCTGCAACTTGCCGTTGCGGATACGCCCCTGATCGATCTTGCCGATAGAAGAAAGCATCCGCATCACCAGGCTGTCAGACGGCATCTCCATGCTGAATACCAGGGTCGGCTTTTCCTGGCTCAGCATGGCCGCTTCGACGAAATTCAATGCCAGCGCGGTTTTACCCATGGAGGGACGGGCGGCGAGAATGATCATCTCCCCGGGCTGCCAGCCGGAGGTGCGCTGGTCCAGTTCGGTGAGACCGGTGCTGAGCCCCGTGAGGTCACCCTCGGACTTGAACAGCTCATCGATGCGCTCGACGGTCTTTTTCAGCAGCGCATCGACACCGACAAAGCCGCCCTCTTTGGCGCGGCCCTCGGCGATTTCGGCAACCCGGCGCTCAGCCATCTGCAGCAGGTCTGCAGAGCCCAGGCCACCGGGATTGAAGCTGGTACGACTGATCTCTCCCGCCGCGGCGATCAACTGACGCAACATGGAGCGCTCGCGCACGATCTTGGCGTAAGCAACGATGTTGGCTGCTGAGGGGGTGTTTTCTGCCAGTTCCGCCAGATAGGCGGGGCCGCCGATCTCCGCCAGCAGGTCGCGGCTGGCAAGGCCCTCGGCGAGGGTAACGATATCCAGCGGTTGCTCGCCGCCGGACAGCGCCAGCATCACGCCGAAAATGACCCGGTGGCTGGCGACAAAGAAGTCCGACTCGCTCAGCTGTTCCGCCACAGCGTCCAGGCGGCTGGCATCCAGCATCAGACCACCCAGCACCGACTGCTCCGCTTCAACCGAATGCGGCAACGGCGAGCTGGCCTGGGACTCCTGGGACTCTTGTTCTGACGTGACGTAGTCGTTCATGGGGAAATTTACTGGGCTTTCAGGTTTGCGGTCGCCAAAAACAAATCAGGCGCTGAACTCCCGACTTTCAAGAAAGGGGGAATTCAGCGCCCGATTGTAGCGCGCCCAGACGGCAAACGGGCAATTCCGTTTACCAGCCTGCCGCAAAGCGGTTACAGAAGCTTATTCAGCTTCTACAACAACCTTAACGGTGGTGATCACGTCGGAGTGCAGCTGCACGTCGACTTCGAACTCACCAACTTCGCGCAGAGCGCCTTGCGGCAGCTTCACTTCAGCCTTGCTTACGGCAACGCCAGCAGCGGTGATCGCTTCAGCGATGTCGCGCGTACCGATAGAGCCGAACAGTTTGCCTTCGTCGCCAGCGTTGGCAGCGATGGTCACAACCAGATCTTGCAGCTTGGCAGCGCGCTCTTCAGCGGCACTCAGCTTGGCTACAGCGGCAGCTTCCAGTTCAGCGCGCTTGGCTTCGAACTCAGCGACGTTCGCTGCGTTGGCCAGTACGGCTTTACCGGTAGGCAGCAGGTAGTTGCGGCCGAAGCCGGCTTTCACGTCAACGCGGTCGCCCACGTTGCCCAGTTTGCCTACTTTGTCGAGCAGAATAACTTCCATCTCGGAACCCTCAGTTTCAGTTCTTGTGCGCCGCTCAGCGGTCGTCGCTCGAGCGCGCGCGAATATCAATCCAGCTATCGATCAGTGCCAGGCCGCACAGAAAGCCTGCCAGCGGCAGCGCCCCAATCACCAGCATTACATACATGGCAATCAGCGGTCCGCGCCCCCAGCCCTTGCGTGCCACCATCCAGTGAATCAGGCAGATGCCCGCCACCATGATGGGAAATGCCGCTACCGCACCCCAGAACACAAAGTGCTCATTCACGAGACAGTAGACCCACAACAGCATGCCAGCAGCCGCGATCGGCAATGGCATGCGCAGGGAGTGCATTTCTTCCCGCAAACCACCGGGGTTATACAGCAGCGCCTGCCACCAGCGCCCCAGCATCAGAGCCAACATGGCGCTGATCACTGACACCCAGGTCAGGTAACCGGTGGCCTGAGTTTCGCTGGCAAACGCCTGGCTCAACTGCTGGGCCTCCGGGGTGGTAGCACCACCCGCGGCCTCATTGACCGCCTGCTGCAGGCTTTCCACCACGCCGCCGGCAACCTGCGAGGTCGCCAGAATACCCAGCGCGGATACCGCGGTGAGCATCAGCAATGCCCAGCTCCAGGTCCGGGTAGCCCGCAGCACCAGAGCTGCGGCCAGCACCGCCACAAAGTGGGTGATCGCCAGACCGGACATCAGCGGCGACATATAGCTGGCACCGGCGGCGGCAACCACCGGCAGTAACGCCCAGGCCAGAACAAACAGGCCGTCGCCACTGCCGCGGCGCAACCCCACCAGTGCAAGCACCGCGGGGCTGATCAGCGGGATTCCCACCATGGTGAGGATCACCGCCCGCACGCGCGATCGCATAGCGAACTCAGCGATGGCGCGCACTAGATAGCTTCTCTTTTACAACAATGCTTACGAAGCAAAGCGCAGCTTAGGCTTCGTGGCTGTCCGTGTACGGCAGCAGCGCAATGTAACGCGCGCGCTTGACCGCGGTGGCCAGCTGGCGCTGATACTTGGCTTTGGTGCCAGTAATACGGCTCGGTACGATTTTGCCAGTTTCAGAAACGTAGGCTTTCAGGGTATCGAGATCTTTGTAGTCGATACGCTTTACGCCTTCGGCGGTGAAACGGCAGAACTTACGACGACGGAAAAAACGTGCCATCTGATTATCCCCTTACTCTTCGTCTTCGTTGATGTCGGAAGACTCAGCTTCGTCAGCGTCGGAGGAATCGTCTTCCCTCTCGGCACGCTCGCGACGCTCAGAGCGCTCTGCGCGCGCTGCTTTGCGCTCGCGGGACTCTTTCTCGGCCTTCATGATCGGGCTTTCTTCGGTGATGGCTTCGTCTTCACGAATCACCAGGTTACGCAGCACCGCATCGTTGTACTTGAAGTTGGTGGTCAGTTCCGCCAGCGCTTCTTCAGTACACTCAACATTCATCAGAATGTAGTGAGCCTTGTGGATTTTGTTGATCGGGTAAGCCAGACGGCGGCGGCCCCAGTCTTCCAGACGGTGAACATCGCCACCGCTTTCTTTGATGGTCGCAGTGTAGCGCTCGACCATGCCGGGCACCTGCTCGCTCTGGTCCGGGTGAACCAGGAATACAATTTCGTAATGACGCATTTTTGCTCCTTACGGGTTAACACAGCCTCCTGGCTTGCCGCTGTCCATAAACAAGAAAAACAGTGACTGCCCGGTGAGGCAAGGAGTACGCAACAGGGCCGACATTGGGCCTATTGCGGGCGGCGTATTCTATGCGCACCACCAACTGGTTGCAAGTTGATCGATTCGCTAATCAAAACCCTGACGCCACCCGCTGTCGAAGTCGCCCATGCCGGGGAGCGGTCTGGTCATGGGCACCCGATATGCCGGTGGATATATTCCACACTGCAGCGCTAAACAGGCAGCCCCATGACCGCAAACACCCCCAAGGTGCAGGTGCACAACCTGCAGCTCAGAAACTTTCACATCCCCCTCACCCTGCATCGCCTGCCCGGTGAGCACCCCGTGGCACTGATTCTACCCGCCCTGGGCGTGCCCGCGGTCAAGTACAGCCTTCTGATGGAATCCCTGGCGGCGCGGGGCTACCACAGTGCCATCTGTGAGCTGCCAGGTACCGGCGAGAGCCACCCCCAGCCGGGGCGCGCGGCGGACTATGGGTACAACGACCTGGTATTCGAGTGGATTCCCCTGGCGCTGGCGGCCCTGCGCGGGGAGTTTGGAAAGGATCCGGTCCTGGTTCTTGGCCACAGTATTGGCGGCCAGACCGCGACACTCGCCGCCCGCGCCGGACTGACCGGAAACGCCCAAGTCGTCAGCGTGGCCGCGGGACACCTGGACAGCCGCAGCTGGCGCGGCCTGAAGCGGGCCGCAGTAGTGGGAGCCGCGGTTGCCGCTCACGCCAGCACCCGACTGCTGGGCTACTTTCCCGGCAAACAGTTGCGCTTTGGCGGGCGCGAGGCCTCCACCCTGATGCGTGACTGGGGCAACGGTATTATCCGCGGGCGCTTCACACCGGAATCCCGCATCCCGCAAGCGGCCGCCCTACAACACCAACCTCTGCACCTGTGTATCGAACGCGATCCCTTCGCACCACTGAACGCCACACGCCGGCTGGCAGCACTAGTTGGCGGCGAAGTTCGCCTGATTCCGGCGACCTACCACAAGGGCAACCCGCACCTCAGCTGGATCAGGAACCCGGATCCCGTACTGGAAATCGTGCAGCGGCGATTGGATGAATCTGCGCAAGACGCAGCGGTACATTAGGGCAAGAGCAGAAAATCCAGGTTAATTCCGAATTTTCCTTGAGGGGTTGCGAGCCGTGTACGTCTTGATAAGTGAAGGTCGCAAAAATAACCCAGAAATAATAACAATAATTTACAGGGACCCAAGAAAAACAAACGGGATAAAACCTAGCAGGGGGCACACGCCCCCTTTATTTTTTCTCCCCGCCCCGCTTTCCCTCAGCAGAAAAACACAGTCGGATGTCCTTTCAGCCTGCGCAATCCCGAGGCTATTTGGCCCGCTGCCGCACCGCCTCGAACAAACACACGCCGGTGGCAACAGAAACATTGAGACTGCTCACCTCTCCCGCCATCGGAATCTTGATCAGGTGATCGCAATGTTCCCGGGTGAGGCGCCGCAGGCCGGGGCCTTCCGCCCCCATCACGAGGGCAACGGGGCCGGTGAGCGACGATTGATAAATATCCTGCTCCGCTTCGCCGGCGGCACCGAAAATCCACACTCCCGCCTGCTGTAGCATTTTCAGGGTGCGCGCGAGATTGGTGACGGTAACAAACGGCAACACCTCGGCGGCACCGCAAGCGACCTTTCTCGCCGTCGGCGTGAGTCCGGCGGCATTGTCCTTGGGCGCGATCACCGCATGTACCCCGGCGGCCTCCGCGGAGCGCAGGCAGGCACCGAGATTGTGGGGGTCCGTCACACCGTCGAGGATCAGCAGAAAGGGGGCTTCGCTACGCTCTTCCAGCTCCGCCAGCAGGGATTTCAGGAACTGCTCGTCGTACACCCGTGTATCACCGACACAGATGGCCAGCACCCCCTGGTGATTGCCCTCGTCACCGACTTTGTCATCCAGTGCGCGACGATCCACAAAACGGATGGCGATCTCGTTCTGCTCCGCCTGACGGATAATTTTCTGCAGTTTCTGATCCTTGCGCCCACGCAACAACAGCAGTTCTTGCACCTGCTGCGGAGAACTTTTCAATAACGCCTGCACCGCGTGCAAGCCGTAAACCAATTGCTGAGCCACGAATTATTTCTTCTTGCCGGGTTTCTTTTTGGCAGGTTTCTTACCCGCCTTCTTCTGCGACGCCTTTTTCGCAACCGCTGCCTTGGATGCTTTATGGGCCGCCTTGCGCGCAGCTACCGCCGGGCGCTTGCCGCCTTTGCGAGGCGGGGTTTTGCGCGGCCCGCGTTTCTTGCGCGGCTCGCCGTCGCCGGGCTCCACAGCCCGCGATTCATCCTCAGTCGTGTCGGCAACCAACTCGCGGGATGGCGGCACCACCTCCGTTTCGTCACTGCCGACCTTGCGCCTGCGCACCGGTCGCGGCGCATCATCCACATCAGCCTCGGCCTTTTTCTTCAGCCCGCCGCCCCAGGGATTCGCTTTTTGCGCTTCCGCGCTGAAGTCGGATTTGCGCTTGCGCTTGCGCTCCTGCTGGAACTCCACCGCCATCTCCATGGCGCGGCCACTGACACGGGTCGACTCGGCACCGGACTTGGTTGTTTTGGCCTTTTTGGGTTCGGGTCTGGATTCGGGGACTGGACGCTCCTCCTGCACATTTTCCTCGCTGCGCTTCAGCGCCTTCGGCTTACGGTACTTGGGATTCTGGTAACTGGGGCGCGGGTGCAGCTCCACAAAGGTGAAATCCACCTTGCGCTCTTCCAGGTCCACCCGCGCAACCTGTACGGTGACCTGGTCACCCAGGTGGTAGCGGGCGCCGCTGCGCTCGCCGATCAATCGCTGGTGAGCCTGCTCGAAATGGTAGTAGTCCTTGGGCAGTGCAGTGACATGGATCAGACCTTCCACATACAGGTCGTCCAGCTCGACGAACAGACCGAAACCGGTCACGGCACTGATCACGCCGCGGTATACCTCACCCACATGATCCTGCAGATACTCGCATTTCAGCCAGCTGACCACATCGCGAGTGGCGTCATCGGCGCGGCGCTCGGTCATCGAGCAGTGCTCGCCGAGCTCCACCATCGCCGCGGGACTGTAGGGCAGGATATGCCCGCGCTCGATTGCGTGGGCACCCGGTGCCAGGCGAACCTTCTTCGCCACCGCACTGGCGTTGGCGCTGCCATTGCGGATCAGCCAGCGCAGACCACGGTGTAGCAGCAGGTCCGGGTAGCGGCGGATCGGTGAGGTGAAGTGTGCATAAGCCCGGTAGTCGAGGCCGAAGTGGCCGCGGTTTTCCGGCTGGTACACCGCCTGGTTCATGGAGCGCAGCAACATGGTCTGGATGATGTGGAAATCCGGGCGACCCTCTACCTGCGCCAACAGGCTCTGGTAATCACTGGGCTGGGGCTCGCTGCCACCTTCCAGGCGCAAACCGAGTTCGCCCAGGTAAGCGCGCAGGTTTTCCAGCCGCTCCGCCTTGGGCGTGTCATGCACCCGGTACAGCGCCGGCAGCTCCGCCAGCTCCATCAACTGTGCGGCACACACGTTGGCCGCCAGCATGCACTCCTCGATCATTTTGTGTGCGTCGTTGCGCACCACCGGTACGATGCGATCGATCTTGCGCTGCGCGTCGAACAGAATGCGGGTTTCGGTGGTCTCGAAATCGATTGCGCCGCGGCGGTCCCGCGCACCGCGTAGCGCCCGGTAGAGGTCGTGCAGGTTGTCGAGATGCGGGGTCAGCGCGGCATACTGCTTGCGCAGGCCACTGTCGCGATTGCCCCGCTCTTCCACGATTTCCCCCACCTGGGTGTAGGTAAAGCGCGCGTGACTGCGCATCACGCCTTCGAAGAACTGGTAGTCGAGAATATTGCCGGACTCGTCGATACGCATTTCGCACACCATGCACAGGCGATCGACTTCCGGGTTCAGGGAACAGAGACCGTTGGACAGTTTTTCCGGCAGCATGGGTACGACAAAGTCGGGGAAATACACCGAGTTCCCGCGCTGATGCGCTTCCACATCCAGCGAACTGCCCACCTGAACATAGTGGGACACGTCGGCGATGGCCACCAGCAGCTTCCAGCTGCCATCGGGCAACAGCTCACAGAAAACCGCATCGTCGAAATCCCGCGCGTCTTCACCGTCGATGGTAACCAGCGGCAACGGGCGCAGGTCGATACGGGCTTTCTTGTCCTCCTCCAGCACCTCGTCGGCAATGGTCTCCACCTCGGCCTGCAGCGCCGCCGGCCAGCTGTGAGGAATGCCGTAGTTGCGAATGGCGACGTCGATTTCCATTCCCGGCGCCAGGTGGTCGCCGAGCACTTCCGCTACTTCCCCCTGGGGCAGGTTATTGCGACCCGGCTGCAGGGTGATATCGACCACGACATACTGGCCGCTTTGCGCATCAGCGCACTTGCCTTCCGGCACCATCACGTCGAGGGTCAGACGGGGGTTATCCGGGCGCACGAAACAGATGCCGTCCTCCCGGTACAGGCGACCGGCAAGCTGGTGGGTGTTGTGCTTGATCACCCGCACCACCGCACCTTCGCGTTTGCCGCGGTAGCCGCCGGGGGTTTCCCGCACCAGCACCTCGTCGCCATCGAACACCTTGCGCATCTGGCGGTGGGACAGGAACAGGTCGTCACTGCCGTCACCGGGCGACACGAAACCGAAGCCGTCGCGATGACCGATCACATGGCCGCGTACCAGGCTCATTTTGTCGAGCACACCGAAATCACCGGCGCGGTTACTGGCGATCTGGCCGTCGCGGGACATGGCGATCAAGCGGCGGCGTACGCCCTCGCGACGGTCTTCGTCTTCAAGGCTGAGCAGATCGGCCACCGCTTCCCAGGCCACCGGCCCGGGCTGCTGCTCCAGCAGGTCCAGCAGGAATTCACGGCTGGGGATGGGTTTTTCGTATTTTTCCGCCTCGCGCTCCGCATGAGGGTCGTCCAGATTGGCGGGTTGGGAGGGAGAATTGGGGTTTTCCTGGTTCAAAACAGCTTCCATTGTTCTGCGATAGACCGCGTTGTCTCGGCGGCCCCGGCATGCGTCCGGCGCAGTGGTATGAGTGGTTGCAATGGCTCGCGTCTGTCACTACAGATCACACATGCTACGAATAGCACAGACGCGCGGTTGGAGCGGCGAATGCCTGGGGCAGCCTTGCCACCTGGGATATTGCACATCGTCGGCAGTATAAGCGATTTAGGGGTCGAATCCCGACTCGATTTAACACTTCAGCGCCCTCACTTTCCCCGAATTTCAAGCCCTCTGCCGAGCCCCTGTTCGGGGTGGCACAAATTGCCACAAAAAGGTTTGACACCCCCTGGGCAAATCACTATAGTGCGCGTCCTCAACGGAGCATACCGTTGTTTGCCCAGGTGGCGGAATTGGTAGACGCGCTAGCTTCAGGTGCTAGTGGCCTTACGGTCGTGGAAGTTCAAGTCTTCTCCTGGGCACCATATCCGCAAAAAAGGCCGACTCGAAAGAGGCGGCCTTTTTTCGTTTCTGACGCACGAAATTTCATTCCGCGCCGCAAGCGACCGACTGCACAACTGGTGCAGCCGGCCCTCCCGCCCTCAGATCAACCGGTATTGCGCATCCCCGCCGCAATCCCCGCAATGGTCACCATCAAGGCACTCTCCAGTACCGGATCCTCCTCACGAGTACGCAGACGTGACATCAGCTCCGCCTGCAGCAGGTGCAGCGGATCGGTGTATGGATCGCGCACGCGGATGGACCAGCGCATGACCGGATTATTATCCAGCAGGCTTTCGCGCCCGGTGAGGCGGCTCAGGGCATTGACGGTGCGCGCGAGGCGGCTGCGCAGTTCGATACCCAGGCGCTGCAACTCAGGATCATCGGTAAGACGCTCTTCGTACCACAGGGCCACGCGGGTGTCGGACTTGGCCAGCACCATTTCCAGCATATCCACCACGGTCTGGAAGAACGGCCACTCCTCGCTCATGCTGCGCAGGGTTTCCGGGGCATTGTCGAGACCGGTTTCCAGCGCCGCGCCAGTACCCAGCCAGGCCGGCAGCATCAGACGCATCTGGGTCCAGGCAAACACCCAGGGAATTGCGCGCAGGGTTTCCACCCCACCGCCGGGCTTGCGCCGCGCCGGGCGGCTGCCCAGGGCCAGGCGGCTGAGCTCGGTTTCCGGAGTAACGGTGCGCAGGTAAGACACCAGTGCGGGATCGTCCTGCACCACTTCGCGGTAGGCGCGCACAGAAGCCTGGGTCAGACGATCCATTTCTGCGCGCCACTCGGGGCGCGGTTCCGCCGGCGGAAGCAATGTCGCCTCCAGGGTCGCTGCCACATACTGCTCGAGGTTGTAAGCTGCAACAGAGGGACGACCATATTTGAAACGGATCATCTCGCCCTGCTCGGTCACCCGGATGCGGCCGGCAACCGAACCCGGAGGCTGCGACATCAGCGCCATGCGCGTGGGTGAGCCACCGCGGGAAATGGAGCCGCCGCGACCGTGGAACAAGGTCAGAGGAATGCCGTACTCGCGAAAAATTCCGGTGAGCTTTTCCTGGGCGCGGAACTGCGCCCAGGCCGCACCCAGGAAACCCGCATCCTTCGCAGAATCGGAGTAACCGATCATCACCTCCTGCCCGGCTTTCACCCGCTCGCGATAGAACGGAATATCCAGCAGTGCACTCATGGTGTCATAGGCGTTATTGAGGTCATCCAGGGTCTCGAACAACGGCACTACGCGCATGGGCTCACGCACCCCGGCCACCTTCTGCAGCAGCATCACGGCCAGTACGTCGGAGGACGTTCGCGCCATGGAAATCACGTAGGCGCCCAAACCCTCGGCACCCTGCTCGGCGATAACACCACAGGTATCCAGCACCTCCCGCACCTCATCGGTACAGAATTCGCTCTGGTAAAAAGCGCTGTCCACCAGCGGGCGACGGCTTTCCAGTTCGGATAACAGGAACTTCTGTTTTACCTTCTCCCCCCAGCTGGCATAGCTGCCCAGACCCAGGTAACGGGTAATGGCATCCACGACGTTGGCGTGACGGGTGGATTCCTGGCGGATATCCAGTTTCAACAGGGTAATCCCGAAGCACTTGAGGCGCCGCAGGGTGTCCTTGAGCTGGCCTTCAGCAATCGCCTGCAGACCGACCGCGCGCAGGGAGCGGTCGATGACGCTCAACTCCCGGTGCAGCTCCTCGCCGGTCCTGTAAATCTCACCTTCCGACTCCACCGCGCCGTTGACCCGCGCCTCCATCAGTGCGCGGGTATTGCGCAGACGGTCGCGCACCTCACGCAAGAACAGTCGGTACGGCTCCTGACTGGGACCGGTAGAAGCCAGCAGCTCTTCGCTGGCACGGTGCATGGAAAGATCCGCGAGCAGGTTTTCCACATCCCGCAGATAGAGGTCCGCCGCCATCCAGCGCGCCAGCGTCAGCACCTGACGAGTCACAGCGGACGTGACATTGGGGTTGCCATCGCGGTCGCCACCCATCCAGGAGGCAAAGCGGATCGGCACCCAGTCCGCCGCCAGCGGCGCCAGTCCGGCGAGCACCAATTCATCTTCAATATCGCGCATGCCTTTTGGCACCGCCTGCCACAGGGACTGCTCAATAGTGGCGAACCCCCACTTGGCTTCATCCTCCGGCGTCGGGCGCTCGCGGCGAATCTCATCGGTACTCCAGGCGGAGAGAATCTGCTCCCGCAGCAGGCGGCGCAGGTCTTCCACCTCCTCTTCATTGAGGTCTGGCCGGTCGAGCTCGGTCAACAGATCGGCAATCTGATCGTACTTGCGGATCAGGGTGCGGCGGGTCACTTCGGTGGGGTGCGCCGTGAGCACCAGCTCTACAGACAGGTCCGACAGCACTTTGCGGATCTCTTCACCTTCCACGCCGGCATTTTTCAGCTCGACAAGCACCTGGCGCAGTCCGCGGTCGGTATCGGGGTCGCCGGGAAAACGCGCGTGCTGACGACGCAGACGCTCGCGGTGGCGCTGTTCGGCGATATTGGCAAAGTTCAGAAACTGACTGAACGCCCGCGCCACCTCCAGCAGGGTCTCGTCCTCCAGCGGATCCAGCAGCTCCCGTAACTTGGCTACCGGCATTTCCCCTTGTCCACGACTTCCCACAGCCACCTGACGGATGGTTTCGACGGTCTCGAACAGTCCCTTGCCAGCCTGTCCCTGCAGAACTTTACCCAGTTCTTCGCCCAATAGGCGCACATCTTCCCGCAATGGGGCATTTTGATCCTGATCCACGGAAGTTATCTCTCTGTTGGAACATTTCCGCCATTTTTACATATTTCAGCGCACATTTAGACCGGCCTGCGATTTTTTTGTAATTTAACTACAAAAAGTCTGTCTTTTTGGTCACACCGAACAATTGACACGCCAAATAAATTCACTATAGTGCGCAGCCTCAGCGGCATACACCGCTGTATGCCCAGGTGGCGGAATTGGTAGACGCGCTAGCTTCAGGTGCTAGTGGCCTTACGGTCGTGGAAGTTCAAGTCTTCTCCTGGGCACCATCTTTGTAAAAAGGCCGACTCGCAAGAGTCGGCCTTTTTTATTGCTCATCCGCTATCCGGCATGAGTCTGTCGGCAGGCAACCCACTCCCCGGATCAACCTCCCCGGGACAAAAATCCAGACTCCCACCCATAATCGATCACGCCGAAACAGTAAATTCAGCCCCCGGATTACACAAAAAATGCATTGGCCTTTGTAGCACTGGATGCTCGAAGCCCAGCTCCTGCGCGTGCAGCAGTAACCGGGTTGCAGCGGCGAGTGCGTCACCCTGGGCATAGAAGGGATCGCCGAGAATCGGGTGGCCGATAGCCTGCATATGTACCCGCAACTGGTGCGAACGGCCGGTAACCGGGATCAACTGCATCAGGGTGGACACTCCATCGCTGTCGAGCTTGCGCCAGCGGGTCAGCGACGGCTTGCCGTGTTCGAAATCTACGATTTGCTTTGGCCGGTTCGGCCAGTCGCAGATCAGCGGCAGATTTACCTCACCCTCGTCCCCATCCGGCTCACCCCACACCCGCGCGAGATAACTCTTCTCCACCTGTCGATTCTGGAACAGGGCACTCAACTGGCGGTGCACCTGCGGCCCGCGCGCCATCACCACCAACCCGGAGGTATCCATATCCAGGCGGTGCACAATCAGGGCGTCCGGGTATTCTGTCTGGGCGCGAATGGCGAGACTGTCTTTGTGGGCCGGATCGCGACCAGGCACGGTGAGCAGACCGCTGGGTTTGTCCAGCACCAGCAGGTGGGCGTCACTGTAGACGATATCCAGAAAGGGTTCGGTGGGCGGATTGTAGGGGCGCAAAACTCGGACTCGGGGCATGTCGAAGAATGGATTGGGGTCGTAGCTTACGCAATTTTCCCCGGCCCTGCGCGCATTTACGATCGATCTCAGCTTGCCCCCTTACCGTACGTTCAAGCTTCCCCAGCACAGGATGAGAAGCCACCTGCCATGTGGAAGTATTCGCCACCAGGGATAACGGGCGGGAGGGTGGCGCAACACTCAGGTTAGCGGATAGCTGCAATACCCATTGATAACGCGGTTGAATACGCGGGCGCAGATTCTCCTCAGGAAATTTTTCGACGTTAACCGGCAAAGTGCGACTGGAACACTAAGCGATGCGCGCCAGTGCCTGCCGGATACGCTCAGGAATGGGGGTCGAACGATTCCCCTCGCGCTCAACAAACACATGGGTGAAGCGGCCACCGGCCGCCGCCTGAACTTCTCCGGCGGCAAAGATCGCCACCCGATACACCACCGAACTGTTACCAATTTTTTCCACCCGGATACCCGCCTCCAGTTGCTGCGGGTAGGCCAGCGGCGCGCGGTAGTCGCAGCTGGAATTGACCACGAAGGCAACCACCGCAGCGCTGTGGATATCCAGCCCCCCCTCCTCGATCAGGTAGCGGTTTACCGCACTATCGAAGTAACTGTAATAGGTCACATTGTTCACATGACCGTAGATATCATTGTCGTGCCAGCGGGTGCTGATAGGAAAGAAAACCCGATAATGATCGCGGGTATAGTGATCCCCCGACGTCGTATTGTCCTGCTGCATAACTCGTTTATTTCTCGCGTTTCAGTAAGCCGCACGGTACATCGCCAGGGCATCGGCCTCGCTAACCGCGCGCGGATTATTCACCAGCAACCGCTGCTGCTGCATGGCATCCGCAGCCAATTGCGGCAGACTTTCCTCAGTTACACCACAGTCACGCAGCCGACAGGGTAATCCCAGTTCCGCAATCAGATTTTCCAGCCAGCCGATAAGCGCTTCGCTCATCTGCTCGGGGCCACCATCACGGCAATCTCCCCCCATCACCAGCGGAGCCAACTGTGCATACAGCGGCGCTGCCGCCGGGGCGTTGAAACGCATAACCTGTGGGAGTACCAGCGAGTTGCTGAGGCCATGGGGAATATGGAAGTGGCCACCGAGAGGATAAGCCAGTGCATGTACCGCCGCCACCGGTGCATTGGCGAAGGCCTGCCCCGCATACAGGGCGCCCAGTAGCATGTCTCCGCGGGCTTTAAGATCGGTGCCGTTGTGAGTGGCAGTGGCAATATTACTCGCGAGTAGCCGCAGTGCCTCCCGCGCCAGCATATCGGATACCGGATTCTTTTTGTGCGCGGAGGTGTAGGCCTCGATGGCATGCACCATCGCATCGATACCGGTGGCCGCGGTTACCGCTGGCGGCAGGCCGAGCGTGAGCTTCGGATCCAGCAAGGCGATATCCGGCTGCAAATGCGGGGAAACGATACCTGCCTTGGTGGTCTCCCCCGTGGTGACGATGGCGATAGGTGTCACTTCTGATCCGGTGCCCGCGGTAGTGGGCACCTGTAGCAGCGGCAGGCGCGGGCCACGCACATTGCCCACCCCATAGAGCTCGTCCAGCGACTGCCGGCAATCCGGGTGTGCCAGCACCGCCACGACTTTGGCCACATCCATGGAGCTGCCGCCACCGAAACCGACGATCAGCTCCGCTCCCAGTGCCCGCGCCGCGTGTACCGCCGCCTCCACCGTAGCGCTTTTGGGGTCCGCCTCAACCCTGTCGAAGATGCCCAGGCGCAGATCCGCGCAGTCAAATCCCGGCAGCAGCCCGTCCAGGAGACCGGCATTGAGGATACCGGCATCGGTCACCAGCAGCACACGGCTGGCACCGGTTGCGCGACAGTGCTGCGCCAACCGTGCAGCGCCATCCACTTCGCACAGAATGGTATTGGTGGTGGAAAAGGAGAAAGTCTTCATAGGATCCCCATACAGTTACAGGGACCCATTGAAAGGCGCGCAAGGGCCGCTTTGCCATTACCTCGGACTTCGGGTCCACCGCTCAACACGGTGAATCACCTCCGAAACGGTCGCTGAAGTGGGCTCAACTCTGCAGCTGAAACCCCCGCAGCAGGCGCCCAATGCAGGCGCGCATCATACCCTTGTCAGGAAGTACGCTGCTTCTTACCGCCATCAGTTGTAACTCGCGCATGGTAAAGACCAGCAGGCGTCCATCTATCCTGGGGGCGGAACTGCCCAGTCTGCGACAACTGACCTCGGCGATATCCCACAGCGAGTTGTCCAGGGCGCGCACTTTTCTGGCCAGCGCCTCCGGCAGGTTCTGCTCAAACGCGAACTGGCACTCGGCCGAAATCATATTTTTTTTGACGGTCGACTCTTCATAAATAATCTCGACAATTTCATCGGCCAGTGCTTCCGCAAAATCCTCGAGCTCCCCCGGATTATCCGCAAATGCACCGGTTGAAGTACTGATGAACCGGTGGTACAGCGCCTCGGCTCTTCGCGCTATTTCATCGCGCCAGGGCCTTTCCCGCTCCAGATGCAGGTCAAACGCGGCTTCAATCAGGTTTTCCAGCGTGCCGAAGTAATAGGTGGTCATTGCCAGTTGTACACCAGCTTCATTGGCAATGGTCCGGTGCGACAGCGCTGCCAGACCGTTGCGGGCAATAATATCCAGCGTGGCGTTCAGGATTTTCGCCTTGGCGATTTCGCGCTTTTCGGCCTTTTTGTTGGCCGTCGGCGCTTTGTGGGGAATTCCGCTAATGGAAGCCATGTGTATTGCCTCGGACGAAAATCGCTATCTAAACAGCAGTGAGCGAAAGGAGTGCGAAACCCTATACAAAGGTCAATTATTGGTCAATCGTGCAAAAAAATAATGCCTGGATTACCACAAAATTGCTCGATCACGCACCGAAATTATGGCTTACCTTTTCAAATTCTAGACGACCGTATGACGTTCCGGCGGCTTGGCTCCCGAGCCTCGAGGGTGCGGTGATCCTTCGCTCCTGAAGATCCGTTTCAACAGAGGAAAACCGCGACGCCACCCCAGAATACTCTGGCTGGTAAGCACGCCAGCGAACAGCGCCCCTGCCACACCACAGCTCACAATGTCCTGGCCGGTAAGGTAGAGCCCCCGAATACGGGTTCTCGGGCGCAACCAGCTCTGGCGAAAACGCGCAGGGTCGTGATCCAGGCCGTAAATTTCTCCGTGCTGATACTCGCAGAAATAGCGGGTAGACAGCGGTGTGGACAGTTCGCAGTAATCGATCTGGCCGCGCAACTGGGGCAAATGCCGGTACAGGTGTTCAAGCAGACGCTCACTGAACTGCTGCTTCAGCGCCTCGTAGTCCGCGCCCCGCTTGCCCCAGGTCTCCCGCTGCCAGGACTCAAACCAGCTGAATTTGGCCGGCGCCACTATTTCAATGGTGGCCCGACCGGGATGGCGCTGGGTGAAGGCTGGGTCTTTCGCCGACGGGAAGGAAATATACACCAGCGGAATTTCCGCACTCTGGTGGTCAAGGAAAGCGGCAGTATCTTTTTCATAATCGATACTGGGGTAAATCCAGTAATTGGTTTTTGGCAGCCCCAATTCCGCGGCGGTTTGCTGCAAGCCTATATACAGACACACATGGCTCATGGAAGGCTTCACAGCCTGCAACCTGGCTGGATAACCTGCGGCAACACAAGCACTTTGTGGCAACAGTTTTTCGAAGGTATTGAACACACCGGCATTGGAAATTACCGTCGGCGCCATAATCTCGCAGCCATCCACCATGCGCACACCGATCACCCGTTTTCCATCCAGCAGCAGGGTCTCCACTGATGCATAGGTAAACACTTCGCCGCCGCCGTTCTGTATCTGTGGAAGAATGGTTTCAGCAATCCGACTGGCGCCGCCCACCGGGTAGTAACCGCCGTATAGATAGTGCTTCGCGATCAATGCGTGGATGATGAAACTGCCGGTCTTGGGCGTCATACCGTTATCACCCCACTGGCCGGTTAGCACCGCGATCAGTGTTTCGTTGTCGGTCAGTTCACGCAGGACCTCATAAGTGGTCTTGTGAAGATAGGCGGGCCAACGCAGCTTCTTGTAGATATTCAGCAGTGGCGCGCACCAGCGAGGCAGTAACTTTTCCAGGGTGATCACCGGCATGGCTTTCGACACCGCCATCACTCGCTGGAGGTACTTTTCTATTACCTCCCGTTCACCCGGGAACTGTCGCGACAATTCCCCGACAAACTCGTCGCGCCCTGCCACCAGATCATACTGCTGGTCGGCGAGAAAAATCCGGTCGTAAGTGGGATCCATCGGCGCCCATTTGAGGCGGCCACCAGAAATAAAATCAAACAGCTTGCGGGTCATGGTGAGATGGTCCCCCACATCACCGATATAATGCACCCCCACATCCCACTCGTACCCCTGACGCTCGTAGGCATGCGTAAAACCACCGGCAGTATAGTGCTGCTCCAGTACCAGCACTTTTTTCCCCGCCGCGCTCAACAATGAGGCACTGGTAAGGCCACCAATTCCGGAACCAATCACAATTACATCGTAGGGGCCATCCAGCCGTGAAGGGCGGTAGCGACGGCCGATACGCACTCGGCCCGGTGGTGGCGCAGTAGACTGTGAACGGGCAGAACCGGACATGGATCACCTCGGACTTTTGCTGTTTTTATATTCCGTAAGCCACCTTAGTCCGCTCGCCGGATATGTGCAATGTATTAGCAGGCAGACCAGATAAAGCCCTGCGAAATCTCGAGCACGAAAATGCGGACGAAAATTTCATGATCGGGATTGGTGAGAGAGCGACCAATACTGTCTGCCAGTATTTCTATAGCAGAAGCACCGATATCAGATCAGATAAACTACAGCCGTGTTAAGTCGTAACTTGAGTTTGCGGCGACGGCCGCAGTGTCACTATACATATCAGTAACGCGATCACGCCACACGCACCGATAGCGGCGACGAGCGTCAGTGGCTTCCCGTCGAAAACTGCACTGGCAATACCAATAGCGGCTGCGCCCAACATCATTTGCAAGGTGCCACCCACCGCGGCTGCGGTGCCGGCAATGGGGCCGTGGTCATCCAGCGACAGGACCATCGTGGTCGGAACTACCAGCCCGAGAAACGCGTTACCCACAAGTAGCAGCCCAACCAGCACCCCAAAATTATCGATACCGGCGAAATTCAACAGCAAATTCACTACGGCGCTCAGGGCAAATCCACTTACTGCCCATTTCACCACAGCCACACCGGCGAAACGTTCGCAAAGATTCGCCGCAAATTGACTGGCCACAAAAAATCCCAGCGCATTCAACGCAAACGCAAAACTGAATTCAGTAGGCGTCAATCCGTAATAGTCCGTATACAGAAAAGCGGCGATAGACAAGAACGAAAAGAAACTCGCCATGCCCATACCGCCGATCAGGGTCATGCCGATAAAGTGAGGATCTCTGACCAGCACATTGAGCGCATCGCGCATGGCGGAGACCTTTACCGGCACGCGATCCACTACCGGCAGTGTTTCTGGCAGCACAAAATAAATCAGTAGCAAACTGAATACTGTTGCCAGCGCCACCGCATAAAATACCGCAGGCCAACCAAAGGGCGCCATCAACAGGCTACCAACCAGTGGTGCCAGCATCGGCGAAACAGACACCACCAGCATCACAGTTGTCATCAAACGCGTAGCCTCGGTACCGGTGTAGCGGTCTCGGATTATTGCCCGCGGGATAGACATTACCGCCGCGGCACCAATCCCCTGGACAAACCGCAGTCCGATCAGCCACTCGATAGTAGGTGCAAGCGCACAACCGAGAGATGCAAACAGAAACAGGGTCAGCCCGAAATACAACGGCGGCTTGCGCCCGAACATATCCGCTGCGGGCCCATAGAACAGCTGGCAGATACCAAAGGCGATAAAGAATGACACCAGGGTGTATTGCGACATGGCCACCGGCACGTCATAGTCGTCGGCCATCGCGGGCATTGCCGGCAGGTACATATCGATCGCAAAGGGACCAACACAACTCAGGAGCCCGAGGACAAGGGCCATTTTGATAAATTCAGACTTCATATAAACCTGGTAATTCCGGATACTGAGGCGGCCGGACCCGTTGCGCCCGAACATATGTGTGTCGATTCTAACAGCACACCACAACGAGCCAAGGGACAAAGATCAAGGGCCGAGGGCAAGCACTTCCACGATTTGCCAGAGCCCCTCTACAATATTGGCTGTTTATACCCGCGGGACGATCCGATGCAGATGGACAAAAGCTTCAAAGTTGCCGGCATTACGGTCTCCCGCGGTGAAACCCGTAAAATCGAGCTTCCCATTGTTCGCCTGTACACCGATACAGAAATGGCGATACCGGTCTATGTTCACCGCGGCAAGAAAGACGGCCCGACCATTTTTGTGTGCGCCGCTATTCACGGTGACGAATTGAACGGAGTGGAAATCATCAGCCGCCTGATCAACAGCAAGGCACTCCGCTCGCTGCGCGGCACTTTGATTGCGGTACCGGTCGTCAATGTCTACGGCGTATTGCAACAATCCCGCTACCTGCCAGACCGCAGGGATCTCAACCGCTCCTTCCCCGGCTCTGCCCGCGGCTCCCTGGCGGCGCGTATGGCCCATGTATTTCTGGACGAGGTCGTATCCAAGTGCGACTACGGCATCGACCTGCACACCGGTGCACTGCACCGCAGTAACCTGCCGCAGATTCGTGCAAATCTCGACGATGAACAGACCCGCGCCATGGCCTGTGCTTTTGGTGTGCCCGTGATGCTGAATTCCACCCTAAGGGATGGCTCATTGCGCCAGGCGGCGGCCGATCTCGGGGTGCGAATTCTGCTGTATGAGGCGGGCGAAGCCCTGCGCTTTGATGAACTGTGTATTCGCGCCGGCGTAAAGGGTGTACTCAATGTACTGCGTCATCTGAACATGTTGCCACCGCGCAAGAGCAGGCTCGGTATCGAACCTTTTATCGCGCGTCGCAGTGGCTGGTTGCGGGCGGGTGACAGCGGCATTGTGAACCACAAGCGTCACCTTGGGGACCACGTAAAAAAAGGTGAAGTCCTCGCTACCATCGCCGACCTGTACGGCAACGAGCTGGACAAGGTACTGGCGGATGCCGATGGCATCATCATCGGCAAACAGAATATCCCCCTGGTGCAGGAAGGCGAAGCCATGTACCACATCGCCTACTTCCACGAACCCCACGAGGTACTGGAAAACCTGGAGCTACTTCAGGATACCCTGTTGCCGGAGGATAACTTCTAACAAAGGTTTATTGCTTGCGAAGCAACTCCAGAACTTCCTTGCTCGGAAACCCCTGCAATTCAACCCCGGCGCTTTCCTCGAACTTGAGAATGGCTTTGCGCGTTTCACCTCCGGCCTTGCCGTCTATCTCTCCGTCGTAAAAGCCTTTTTCCTTCAACTTGGTTTGCAGCTCCACCACTTCGTCGTGATCAAGGCGTGTGAACGGGCGCTTCCAGTCTTTGGTTAAAGGTGCCCCACCGCCGATCTGGTCCGCGAGAATACCCACGGCGGCGGCGTAGCGGTCGGAGTTGTTGTAGCGCTTGATGACGAAGAAGTTCTTCAACATCAGGAAGGCGGGGCCACCACGACCAGCAGGGACTTTCAGCTCCGCAATATCATCCGGGCGCGGGAACGCCTTTCCGCTTACCCGTGTTACGCCGAGCTTTTCCCACTCGGAGATTTTCAATTTCCCCGCAGGCAATTTGTTGTCGGGAATGGTGACCTCATAACCCCAGGTCTCGCCGCTGCGCCAGCCGTTCTCCTTCAGCAGGTTGGCCGCGGTCGCCAGGGCATCCGGTACTGAGTTCCAGATATCGCGTTTGCCGTCGCCATCCATATCCACCGCGTAGGCCTGGTAACTGGTGGGAATAAACTGGGTGTGCCCCATGGCACCGGCCCAGGATCCAGTCAGGTGGCTTTCATCGATATCACCACTCTGTAGAATTTTGAGTGCGGCAAGCAGCTGGCTGGTGCCGAACTTTTTGCGTTTTGGATCTGCGTACGCGAGGGTCGCCAGGGAGCGGATAACACTGCGCATTACCGTCTGGTTATCGAGAATCGCACCAAAGCTCGACTCCATCGACCAGATCGCAAGCAGGATATTGGGGTTGACCCCGGACTGCTTCTCGATTTTATCCAGCCATGGCTGCAATTCCTGCTTCTTGTCTCGACCGCGTTTGACGGCAAACTTGGTGATGCGGTTGTCAAAGTACTGCCAGGCCGGGGCCTTGAATTCGGGCTGGTAGCTGGCCTTGTCCAACACCCACTGGTCTGGCGAGTCGACCCCCTTGAAGGCGCGATCAAAAGTTTCTGCAGAGATCCCCTCTTTCATCGCCGTCTGGCGAAATTCCTTTTTCCACTTTTCAAATCCGGGATCCGCCGCTGCGCTGACCAGCAGAGGCACCATCACCAGCAGGCTAAACAAACTAGAACACAGATACGAACGGCGTGAGGGGGTAGAGGCGAAAAGGCCCATGACATCTCCTTGACGGTAACAGCTCGCACAAGGGTAGAACGGAAGGCGCCTGACGGAAAGGGATGAATAGCGTCACTCACCCAGCCTGTGACCGGGGCGACACTCTTTTCATTGGTAATTGACCACGCGCTCTAAGCGCACACGCGTGCGCCGCCCCTTCACAACATGCTCGAGGGCAGTACAGCACCGAACGGAATCACGCCGCGGGAGGAATCACGTAAAACAGCACCGCGAAGAAATGCAGTACACCGCCAGCCAGTACGAACAGGTGCCAGATCGCATGGTGAAAACGCAGGCTCCGCCACAGGTAGAACGCGATTCCACCGGTGTAACAGAGGCCGCCCAGAACCAGTAACAGCAGGCCCCCGGGGGCCAGGTTATCCATCAACGGCTTGATCGCCGCAATCACCACCCAGCCCATCAGCGCACTGAGGGTAATGGAGAGTGCACGGATTTTCTTCAACGGGGTGAACTGGATGATCAGACCAAGCAGTGCCAGTCCCCAGATGATGCCAAATAACCACCAGCCCCAGGGGCCGCGCAGGGTAACCAGGGTGAAGGGGGTGTAGGTACCGGCAATGAGCAGGAAAATCGATGAGTGGTCGACGGTCCGCAGAATCTGCTTGGCGCTGATATGGGTGATGCTGTGGTAAAGGGTAGATGCCGCAAAACACAGAATCAGGGTGGCGGCGTATATGCTGCTGCTGACGATATGCCAGGCATCACCACGCAAGGCCGCAAAGCCACACAGCACACCGAGGCCGGCAATGGCCAGTAGCGCACCGATGCCGTGGGTCAGGCTGTTGGCAATTTCTTCTGCAGGGCTATAGCGACTGCCGATACTGCTTGAGGTGCTGCTGGACATGGGGAAACTCCCGTTTGGCACAGGGCTGCCAGTATGGCAGAAAAATGTGACCGAAAATTTATATGCAGTCCCAATGATCGGGATTGGCGCATCGGGAGGCAAGGAATCTTTGGGACCGGTTGGTTTCACCGGTCCCAAAGCAATGGGTAATCAGACGCTGGGGCTGTGGATACCCATTTCGCACAGGGCCGAAGACTCCCGCACGATGGTCTGCACACGGTCCGGACCGGTGGAGATGATATCGATAGGCGCACCCACCAACTCCTCGATACGGGCGATGTAATCCCTTGCAGCCTGCGGCAGGCCTGCTTCACGGCGCACGCCGAAGGTCGTCTCGGTCCAGCCGGGCATGGATTCGTACACCGGCTCTACACCTTCCCAGCCGGCGGCATCGAAGGGTACCGGCACGTCTTCACCGGCAGCGTTGCGATAGCCGACACAGATCTTCACTTCCTTGAGACCGTCCAGTACATCCAGCTTGGTCAGACACAGACCGGAGATACTGTTGATACGGATAGCGTGGCGCACGGCGACGGCATCGAACCAACCGGTGCGGCGCTGGCGGCCGGTAGTCGCACCGAACTCGTGACCTTTTTCACCCAGGTGACGGCCTACATCGCAGTCCAGCTCGGTGGGGAAAGGGCCACCGCCCACACGGGTGGTGTACGCCTTGGTGATGCCCAGCACGTAATCCAGGTACAGGGGACCAAAACCGGAACCTGTGGCGGTGCCGCCGGCGGTGGTGTTGGAAGAGGTCACATAGGGATAGGTGCCGTGGTCGATATCCAGCAGGGAGCCCTGGGCGCCCTCGAACAGGATGTGCTCGCCGTTCTCACGGGCCTTGTGCAGATGGTCTGCCACATCGATGATCATCGGCACCAGCTCTTCGCGCCAGGTCTCGGCGACCTTGAGGGTTTCCTCATAACTCACCGGCTCGACCTTGTAGTACTGGGTCAGGGCGAAGTTGTGGTACTCCAGCAACTCTTTCAGTTGGGCACAGAAGTTGTCCCAGTTGCACAGGTCGCCAAGGCGCAGGCCGCGTCGGGCGACCTTGTCCTCATAGGCCGGGCCGATGCCGCGACCGGTGGTGCCGATGGCCTTGTCGCCGCGGGCTTTCTCGCGGGCCTGATCCAGGGCCACGTGCACCGGCAGAATCAGCGGGCAGGCGGGCGACAGACGCAGACGCTTGCGCACCGGTACACCGGCAGCTTCCAGTCCGGCCATCTCTTTCAGCAGCGCTTCCGGAGACAGCACCACGCCGTTGCCGATCAGACAGGTCACGTCCGGACGCAGTACGCCGGAGGGGATGAGGTGCAACACGGTTTTCTCACCGTTGATCACCAGTGTGTGGCCGGCGTTGTGACCGCCCTGAAAGCGGACTACCAGCGCGACTTTTTCCGTCAGCAAGTCGACAATTTTGCCTTTGCCTTCGTCGCCCCACTGGGTGCCCAGCACCACTACATTCTTGCCCATGTGCGTAAATCTCGTGTCGTCAGTTCAACGTTAAACGGGCGAAAAGAAAAAATCGGCCGCGCCCGTCCTGCGACCAAATTTTGTAAATCAACTAACCAGCTTAGCGGGGTTTTACCACCCAGCGGCCGCCTTCCTGCACCAGTTCGCGATCGCAACGCGCCAGCGTCTCGCTGTCATCGCCACCGCCGGGCATACTGCTGATGACCACTTCACCGGCGTCCCGCAGTTGCTCGGCAAGCTGCCACAGCTGTTCACAATCGCTGGCGGGCGCCAGTATCGCATCCCCTTCACGGAGGCCGTTATCCCCCAGGGCATTGATGGTCACCAGGTCACTACTGAATCCGGTGGCCGCCCGGTCGCGGCCAAATACCGCGCCGATGCCGTTATAGCGTCCGCCGTTGGCGAGCGCCTGACCGTGCCCCGGTGAGTAGGCGGCGAATACCAGACCGGTTTCGTAGTCATAGCCCCGCATCTCACTGAGATCAAAAAACAGTGCGACCTGCGGGTAACGACGGGCCACCGCATCGGCAACCTGTTGCAACTCTTCCAGCGCCGCGCGCAGGGCTTCGGGGCCGTTGGCGAAGAGTTCGCGAGCCCGCTCCAGGCATTCGCTGCCGCCGGCCAGACGCGGCAGGGCGCGCAGCCACCGGGCGGCATCGGCATCCTTCACGTTGCTTTCCACCCAGCTGGAGATATCCGCCACCGCCTTGCTCTGCAGCAGCGCAATCAACTCGTTGCGCTGCTCGCTGTCGAGGCCCGCGGCCTCGGCAAGACTGCGGAATATGGCCACATGTCCCAGGTCCAGGTGAATCTGGCGGATACCCGCAGTGCGCAGTGTCGCGATCATCAGGCTGATGATTTCGATATCTGCCTGCAGGCTCTCAACACCATATATTTCGGCACCAACCTGAATCGGCGCTCTTGGCCCCATGGGCGCGCGCGGGCGCGTGTAGAGCACCTGGCCGGCATAGCAGAGCCGGTTGGCACCGCTGCGGGGAAAACTGTGAGAGTCGATGCGCGCGGCCTGGGGGGTAATATCCGCGCGGATGCCCAGGATACGACCAGACAGCTGGTCGGTAACCCGGAAAGTGCTCATATCCACATCGCGCCCCATGCCGATCAGCAGGGATTCCGTGAATTCCACCATCGGCGGAATGATGAGCTCGTAGCCCCAGCGGTGGTACAGGTCCAGCAGGTTTCTGCGCAGGGTTTCTACCCGCTTGGCATCCGCAGGCAAAATCTCGGCGATGCCATCCGGTAGCATCCAGCGTTCGGCTTGGGTCATGGTGTGAGCGTTCGACAGTTAACTATGCGGTCGCGAGACCGGGGTGAACCTCGATTGTGACAGGCAAACTATACAGTCAGCGTATCAGTATCAGCAGGGTGATGCCGGCGAGCATGGATATCAGCCCCGCCGTGCGCAGGCTGCGATTATCCACAGATGCCAGCTGCTGTACCAGTGCGCGCCAGCGCCTGGGGTAGAGAAAAGGCAAAACGCCCTCGATGATCAGCACCAGACCGATGGCCCGCGCCAGCTCTTCCCACACTTTGCAGCTCCACTTAATCCTGCAACAAGACCAGCAATCAGAGACTCAACAAATGGGGCCGGCACAAAAAAACCGGGCGCCGGCCCGGTTTTGGGGATTTTACCACCAAATACCGGGCCTGTGACCAGTTCCGGTATTTGCAGGGCCTTATTTGCCCCCGGGGTCTTTCAGGTAGCGGAAGAACTCGCTGTCTGGCTCCACCAGCAGCATATCCGTCTTGTCCTTGAAAGATTCCCGGTACGCAGTAAGGCTGCGGGAGAAGCGATAGAACTCGGGGTCCTTGCTGTAAGCATTGGCGTAGATACTCGCCGCTTCCGCATCACCGGCACCGCGCAGCTCCTCCGCCTTGCGGTAAGCCTCGGACTCGATCACCACCCTCTGGCGATCGGCGTTGGCACGCACCCTTTCACTCGCCTCAGCACCCTTGGCACGATGATCACGGGCTTCCAGCTCACGACCGGCGCGCATCCGCTGAAACACCGATTCGGACACTTCCGGTGGCAGGTCGATACGCTTCACACGGACATCGACAATTTCCACCCCAAGATCGGTCTGCGCAGTCTCGTTCAGATTCTTGGTAATTTCCGCCATCAGCTCATCCCGCTGACCACTGACCACCTCGTGCAAATCGCGCACACCAAACTGGTTACGCAGGCGGTTATTGATCTGCTCTGCCAGCAGGCGTACGGCGTTGCGCTCGTCACCTCGGGTTGCGACGTAGAAACGACCCACATCAAAAATGCGGAATTTCGCGTATGAGTCCACCATCATGAACTTGTTTTCACTGTTCAGCATACGCACAGGCTGGGAATCGACAGTCTGTATACGCGCATCGAATTTGCGCAATTCGTGCACCAGAGGAATCTTGAAGTAAAGGCCCGGTTTGTAATCGGTACGCACCAGCTCACCGAAGCGCAACAGCACGGCCCTTTCGGTCTCTTTCACCACAAAAGCACTGCCGGACAGCACCAGTAGGCCGATCAGAATCAGCGCAATCACAAAAAGCGACTTGTTGTTGTTCATTACAGCTCCCCCTTAACGCACTTCGCGGCTGCGACGAGTATTAGCGGCTTCCGTGCGCAGCTGATTGATGACCCGCTGGGAGATCTCATCGACCACCTGCGGAGAAACCTGCTGCCGCTGAGCGGCGGACGTGCCACTGCCCTGGCCGAGTTTGTCGAGCGGCAGGTACATCATGTTGTTGCCGCCTTCGACATCCACCATCACCTTGGAGGTGTTGCTCATCACATCCTGAACAGTTTCCAGGTACATGCGCTCGCGAGTTACTCCGGGAGCGAGCTGGTACTCTTTCAAAAGTGCAGTAAAGCGGGCCGCCTCACCGCGGGCACTTGCCACCACGCGGGATTTATAGGCTTCCGCCTCTTCCAGCATACGCTGGGCCTGACCGCGCGCCACCGGGATCACCTGATTGGCGTAGGCCTGGGCTTCATTCTGCAGACGCACCTCGTCTTCGCGCGCCCGCACTACGTCATCGAACGCGTCCTGCACTTCACGCGGAGCCTTGGCGTCAGTGAGGTTGACCACATCGACGCGAATTCCGGTTATATACAGGTCCAGGTATTCCTGCAGGCGTACCTGGGTGTCCGCGGCCACCTGGGTACGATTCTGGGAAATAACACCATTCAGGGTTTGGGATCCCACTACATGGCGCAAGGCGCTGTCGGTGGCTTCCTGCAGACTCTTGAGCGGATCGGCGACACGCAGCACGAAAGACTCGGCATCGTCGATATGCCACTGCACCTGCAGTACCACGTCGACGATACTGGCGTCTTCGGTGAGCATTTGTCCGGTAGTACGTTCGGTTCGCACCTCGGTCATGTTCACCTTGGTGACGTGATCGATCAGGGGCGGATTCCAGTGCAGACCGGACGATTCGGTGGAGTGGTATTTACCCAAGCGCAGAACCACGGCAGATTCGTTGGCCTCCACCTGATAAAAGCCCCATAGACCGTAGACCACGGCAAGCACGATGAGTACCAGAGACCAGGGAAAGCTGCCACCATTGCCGCTGCCGCCCTGGGAGTCAGAGGGTTTGCCGCCAAACAGGCCGTTCAGTTTCTGCTGCATTTTACGCAACAGCTCGTCGAGATCCGGCGGGCCATCGTTGTTGCGATTACCGCCGCCCCATGGGTCCTTGTTATTACCACCCGGTTCGTTCCAGGCCATCTATCAACTCCAACTCTTCAACTTATTGATCATTATTCACCCGGCACATAAAGCAGGTGGCCGGGGCAATGCGACGGTCAAAAAGGCACTCTGTGACCTTTAATTACCACTTATAAAATAGCTGTCGCGAAATTCTAGCATCGAATAGCCCCACGTATTCGCAGAGCCGGCGATGTTCTTCCGGAGTCGCCGACGTTTACTCGATTTCCCAGTCTTCCGGTTTCGGCTCCAGATCGGGCTTTTCTGGCAACCACCGGGGCGGATTCTGCGCGTCCTTGAACGGCGCCAGCAACCGCTGCAGCTCGGAGCGCGGCAACAGCACCGCCAGCTCCACATCGCCATTGTCGCAATAATTTTCTTTCTGCACCGCATTGCCGGCAAACAGCTGCGCGCGCAGGCGTGCGTGCTGTGGCGGGATCACCAGCACACCACTCACCATCTGCTCGCCGAGCCGCTCGGCAATAGCCTCCACCAGCAGATCACATCCAGCGCCGGTGGCTGCAGACAGCCACACTGCACGCGGTACGCCCTGGTCGTCGCGATCAATACGCGGCTCCATATCCGCCAGCAGGTCCAGTTTGTTGTACACCAGCATCTGGGGCAAATCCGCCGCACCGATTTCTTCCAATACGGCCTGTACCTCTTCAATCAGATGCAGGCGGTTTTCCGCCGCAGCATCCACCACATGCAGCAGCAGCGTGGCATTAGCCGCCTCTTCCAGCGTCGCGCGGAAGGCTTCCACAAGCTTGTGCGGCAAGTGAGATACGAAGCCCACCGTGTCTGCGAGAATCATTGCCCCGACGTTCGGCAGCTCCACTCGACGCATGGTCGGGTCCAGGGTGGCGAACAACTGATCGCGCACGTAGACCTCAGCACTGGTGATGCGGTTGAACAGGGTGGACTTGCCGGCGTTGGTATACCCCACCAGGGAAACGGTGGCCACGTCCGCCCGACTGCGCGCGCGGCGGCCCTGTTCGCGCTGGCGACGCACCTTGTCCAGACGCTTTTCGATGGAATCAATGCGCGCCCGCAGCAGGCGGCGGTCAGTTTCCAGCTGTGTTTCACCGGGCCCGCGCAGGCCGATACCGCCCTTCTGGCGCTCCAGGTGAGTCCAGCCGCGTACCAGCCGCGTGGCCATATGGCGCAACTGCGCCAGCTCCACCTGCAATTTACCTTCGTGGGTGCGGGCGCGCTGGGCAAAGATATCGAGAATCAGACCGGTGCGGTCCAGCACCCGGCACTTGAGCTCGCGCTCGATATTGCGCTCCTGGCTGGGCGATAGGGTGTGATCAAAAATCACCAGCTCGGCGCCGTGCTTTTTCACGGTCTCGTGGATTTCCTCCAGCTTGCCGCGACCGACAAAGGTTTTGGGGTCCGGCGTGGCGCGCTGGCCGAAGATGAATGCCACCGGGTCAGCACCGGCGGATAGCGCCAGTTCTTCAAATTCCCGCGGGTCGTCGGGACTGTCGATGGCGGAAAGCTCCAGGTGAACCAGCACAGCCAGCTCTCCGGATTCCGGGCGATCAAAAAACAAGGATTATTCTCTTGGGTTCAAAAATGCACCGGGTAGCTGGTGCCGAACAACAGACGCCCCGGACGGACCGGGGCGCTGCTTACAACGTTCAGGTTGGGCGGAGGCGTTGCTGGCATCGACCGTATCGATCGCGGCCCACCAGTAACATCACCGCAGACAACCGTTAATCTACTGCGATCAACCGAAGGTATCGCCGCCCCCTTCAGGCGCACCGCCTTCACCCTGTGCAGCCGGGTTCATCAACGGCACGCGCACAGCGCGAGAGGGAACAACGGTGGAAATTGCATGTTTGTAGACCATCTGACTCACGGTATTTTTCAGCAACACCACGAACTGGTCGAAGGATTCGATCTGGCCCTGCAGCTTGATGCCGTTTACCAGATAAATGGAAACCGGGATACGCTCTTTACGCAAAACATTGAGGTAAGGGTCTTGTAAGCTGTGCCCTTTTGACATCTTTTTTCTCCTTGCCAAAAGATAAATCGCCAGATGACACACGATCGCGCCCGCGAATTCCGCGGACTAAAAAACGGCCATGGTGATAAGGCGCATAAAAAAGAGCCAAAAGTAACCAAGGCTCTGTGAATAACTGACTGACTTGGGACGGATACACCGTCCCACTCACGTTATGGCTGCTCAACCGAGAAATTTCAAGGCCTCATCCAACATTTCGTCAATTTTGCGGATTTTGCCGTCAGGCTCCTGGGCGTGAATGTAGTGCACCTGCTCCCAGCCGCGCAGCCAGGTCAACTGCCGCTTGGCCAGCTGGCGGGTGGCAGCAATGCCCGCGTCCACCATCTGCGTATAGTCCAGTTCACCCGCCAGGTATTGCCACACCTGTCGGTAGCCCACGGCGCGAATCGCCGGAAGATCCTCGTGCAGATCCCCCCGGGCACGCAGCGCTTTCACTTCATCAATAAAGCCATGCTCCAGCATCCTCTCGAAACGCTGGGCAATACGCTGGTGCAGAATGGCCCTATCCCGGGGGACTATCGCCAGTTGCTGAACCCGGTAGTGGCCCACTGGCGATTCTCGCTCCTGCTCGGCGCGCAGTTCGGACATGGTTTTACCGGTGAGGTGATGGACCTCCAGCGCCCGCTCGATACGCACCGAGTGGTTGGGGTGCAGCTCGGCAGCCAGCGCGGCATCGATTTTCGCCAGTTCTTTGTGAAGAGCCGGCCAGCCCTCGCGCCGGGCTCGCGCCTCAACCTCCGCACGAAAAGCGGGATCGGCCTGGGGCAATTCCGCCATGCCATGCAGCAGCGCCCGGAAATAAAGCATGGTTCCGCCCACTAGCAGAGGGATTTTTCCCGCCGCAGTGATCTCAGCCATGGCCTCCAGCGCGTCCTCACGGAAGCGTCCAGCGGAATAGCTTTCCGCTGGGTCGCAAATATCGATCAGGCGATGGGGATAGCGGACCAGCTCATCCGGGGTGGGTTTGGCGGAGCCGATATCCAGGCCCCGATATACCAGCGCGGAATCCACACTGATCAACTCGACCGGCAGATGATCGCTGATGGCCATGGCCAAATCGGTCTTGCCTGAAGCGGTGGGGCCCATCAGAAAAATGGCACGGGGCTTCTCGACATCCGCTGCAGCGGTCGCGGAGCCGGGGCTCCGCACACCCAGGGTGTTCATAAGGCCACCTTTTTTATTGGCCACGCATAAACCATTTATCCATGTCCGACAGTTTGACCTGCGTCCAGGTTGGGCGGCCGTGGTTGCACTGGCCACTGCGCTCTGTGCGCTCCATATCCCTCAGCAGCGCATTCATTTCCGGAATCGTCAGCTTGCGGTTGGCGCGCACGGAGCCATGGCAGGCCATGGTAGAGAGAATCTCATTGATCTGATTGCCGATACGATCACTGCTGCCTTCTGCCAGCAGATCACTCAACACGTCCCGCACCAGCTGTTCCACCGGCGCTCCGTGCAGCATACTTGGCACCTGCCGCACCATTAAGGTCTCCGGGCCTGCGCGCTGCAGCACAAATCCCAGCGCACTGAACACTTCCTCGCGCTCTTCAAAACAGTCCGCCTCACCCTCGCTCACTGCGAGGCTGACGGGAACCAGCAGCGGCTGCGCCTGAATACCGCCAGCGGCATGGGCGGTTTTCATCTGTTCATAGACAATGCGCTCGTGGGCCGCGTGCATGTCCACCACCACCATGCCATGTTCATTCTGAGACAGAATATAGATGCCGTGGAGCTGGGCAATGGCAAACCCCAGGGGCGGTGTTTCGCCTTCATCCGTAGCCAGTGTCGGCGTATTCCAGCCTTGCGCAGGCGGCATTCGTGAGAATACCGGGGCTTCCTGCACGGCCCCTGCGTAGGGCTGGTGCAGCTGTCCGTACCCCTGCATCTGCTGCTGGATACGCTGTGGCGAACTGCGCTCGCCTACCCCGGACTGTGTGTATCCAGCCACGGATGCCGGTGCAGCCTCCGGAGCCTGGGACAGGGACATTCGCTCCTGCCCTGAAAACTCGCCGGCCGCGAGACCGGAAATCTGCGGGGCCGCCGTTTCCACCTCATCTTTCTGCCCCGGCCGCACGTCCGCGAGTGCGCGATGCAGAGAACCGAACAGAAAGTCGTGCACCAGGCGACTATCCCGGAAACGCACTTCGTGCTTGGTGGGGTGCACGTTGACATCCACCGCCGCGGGGTCCAACTCCAGATACAGCACAAACGCCGGATGGCGACCGTGGTACAGCACGTCGGCAAATGCGCGGCGCACGGCGTGGCTCACGACACGATCGCGAATGGCGCGGCCGTTGACATAGAAAAACTGCAGGTCGGCCTGGGAGCGCGAAAACGCCGGCTCCGCCACCCACCCCCACAGACGCAGCCCACTGCGCTCGATTTCGATATGCAGGGCATTCTGCATAAACGCCGGACCGCACAACTGCGCCACCCGCCGCTCCATTTCCGCGCGACTGGTGCCCCCGCGCAAGTTGTGCACGCCTTTGCCGTTGTGACGCAGGCTGATCGACACGTCAAAACGGGACAGAGCGAGGCGCTTGACGGTTTCATCGACGCGATTGAATTCGGTTTTTTCCGTACGCAAAAATTTTCGCCGCGCAGGCGTGTTGAAAAACAGGTCACGCACTTCGACGGTGGTACCGCGGGGATGTGCCGCTGGCGCCAGCTGGGTTTCCATTTCCCGCCCTTCTGCGGAGACCGCCCAGCCTTTACCGGTGTCATCGCGGCTGCTGGTCAGGGTGAGACGCGCAACGGAGGAGATACTCGCGAGGGCCTCGCCGCGAAATCCCAGAGTGGCGACGGCCTCGAGATCCTCGAGCGCGTGAATCTTGGAGGTGGCGTGGCGGGCCAGTGCCAGGTGCAGGTCTTCTTTCTCGATCCCCTTGCCATTGTCCCGCACCATGATGCGTTTGACCCCACCCGCATCGAGATCCAATTCCAGCCGTGTGGCACCGGCATCGAGGCTGTTTTCCAACAGCTCTTTGATCACCGAAGCGGGGCGCTCGACCACTTCACCGGCGGCGATCTGGTTGGCGAGTCTTGGGGAAAGTAATTGGATATTTTCTGGCATTGGATCTTGGTAAGTTCGTCGTCTGTGCCACCCCAAATATCGGGGTTCTTTGTATTGCAGTGGCGCCGGATCACCGGGTATGGATTTTTGAAACCGCTGTGAATACGTCCCTGTACGCTGCGTCGGCGACATCCCTGTCGCCGACGCTTTCAAAAATCCATACCCGGCAATCCGGCTTCCAATTGAAACTTTGCTCTTCGTCAGCAGCTGCAGGGTGCCAAGCCACGATCCTTTGACGCGAAGGCTGGATACTGGGGATAGGTTTTCAGAAGCGTCGCAAACAGGATGTTTGCGCCGCAGCGCCCAGGGATGGGTTCACAGCGGTTCTGAAAACCTATCCCCAGTATACTGCCGCCACAGAAGCAACTATCAACGTCCGCTGTTGCAGCGAGGTACCACATCAGCCGGATGGAATGGTAAGTGTCTGCCCCACCCGAATCATCGACGTAGCCATTCCGTTGGCCCTCTTCAGGTCCGCGACGGAAATGTTGTAGCGAGCCGCAATACCGGACAGAGTATCACCGCGGGAAATCGTGTGCCGGCGGTCGATGCGACTGGCGTTGGCAGCGAGCCAGCTGCCCGCCGGGGGGCGCGCTTTGAAGTGGGCCACTATACCTTCGCTGAGTTTTTCTGCCATGCGTTTCTGGAACGCAGGGTCACGCAACCTCCGCGCTTCCTGGGGGTTAGTGATAAAACCGGACTCCACCAGGATCGACGGCACATCCGGATTGCGCAGCACCGAGAAATTCGCCTGCTCCACCTTTTTCTTGTGCAGGTGGGTAAAACTGCCCAGGGAGTTCAGCACACTGGTGCCAACATCCAGACTCGTATTCATGGTCGCGGTCATCGCCAGATCCAGCAAAACACCTGCCAGGGTATCGTCCTTGTCGCTGAGACTCAGACTGCCGGCACCACCGATCAAATCCGACTCATTTTCCCGCTGCGCCAGAAAGCGCGCCGTCTCACTGGTCGCACCGCGGGAGGACACCGCATACACACCGGCACCGCGGGCTTCCTTGCGACTGAAGGCATCCGCGTGGATAGAAACAAACAGGTCCGCGCGCAATTGCCGCCCTTTTTTCACCCGATCACGCAGCGGAATATAGTAATCCCCGGTGCGTACCAGCCTGGCACTGAATCCCGGCTCGCGGTCAAGCGCCTTATGCAACTGGCGGGAAATGGCCAGCACAACGTCCTTCTCGCGCACCCCACCCGGACCCAGGGCCCCCGGATCTTCACCACCGTGGCCGGCATCGATGGCGATGACGATGTCCCGCTCACCTCTGACCTGAACCTGCTCGATGGTTTTTTCCTCCACCTTGTCGCGGTCGTGCAGGTCGATTACCAGGCGGTCGGGAAGCTGTTCGTGGCGGCGCAAGGCGAAGCTGCGGGGATTGACCGGCTGTTTGAGATCCAGCACCACCCGCAGGTCGCGCTTGTCTTTGGTGGCGTGACGAATACCCGAGATGGGGGTATCCGCGATGGGCAGCCCCTCCACCGGCGCGGCGAGCTTGGCCCCGCTCACATCAATTACTACCCGGTCAGGATTTTGCAGTGTGAACAGTTTGTGTTCGGCAGGGCCGTCAAGGTCGAACACCAGGCGGGTGTGATCCGGGGCTCGCCACAGGCGCACCCCCTCCACCTCGGTGGCAGACACAGGCTGAAAAAGTGCCGCGGCAAACAACGCGAGCAGCCGCAGCACGCCGATGACAAATTCATTCGCCATGGATGATTTCGGTCCCTGCGGGATTCCTGCTGCAATCATTCTTATTGCCCCGTTAATCGGTTTTTATTCTGCATCCGGCGGTTACTGATCCCGCTTTGCCTGATCCGACTGTAGCGCGAACTGTTTCAGTACCGCTTCGCCGGTCGCACTCAATGCGGCGATACTCAGGTCGCGGCCGAGTACATCCCCCTGGGTATGCAAATTGAGTGCAACTTCCAGATCCGGCGCCGGCAACACACCGGTACCGCGCTCGGACCACTCCACCAGGCTCAGGCTGCCTGGGCCGAAGTAGTCTCGCACCCCCATGTATTCAAGCTCTTCGGCATCCCCCAGACGATACAGGTCGAAATGGTAAACACTGTGCTCGCCAAATTCGTAAGGCTCCACCAGTGTATAGGTGGGACTCTTTACTGCACCGCGATGACCAAATGCCCGCAGCACGCCGCGACTAAAGGTAGTCTTGCCCGCGCCCAGCTGTCCGCCGAGAAAAATCACCAGTCCCTGATGCAGGCCGGTATCCCGGCAGGCCCGACCCAACTCTTCGCCGGCAACGACGGTGGCGGCCTCGTCGGCGAGAAACCGGGAACTTGCCATTGGCTGTGCACTCACACCTGTTCCTCAGTCGACCAGTTTACGGATGCAAGGCAGCAGATCCGTCGCCAGCAAACCGCGCTGGCCATCCGCAGCGGCGAGATTACCGGCTTCCCCATGAAGCCATACGCCGAGCCGCGCTGCTGCCGGCAAGGCCATACCTTGACCAATCAGAGCGGCAATAATTCCGCTGAGCAGATCGCCCATACCACCAGAAGCCATACCCGGGTTGCCGGTGTTGATCAGGTCCACGCCGTCGTCATGGGCGATCAGGGTGCCTGTGCCTTTAAGTATCACCACGCCACTGAACTTGCGCTGAATTGCCGTCGCCGCGGCAACCCGGTCGGCCATGACTTCCTCCCGGGAAATACCCAGCAGACGCGCGGCTTCTCCCACATGGGGGGTCAGCACCCAGTCATCCCGTTTTATACCCGCCAGAACTCTACCTCCGGCGAGAATATTCAGTGCATCGGCATCCACCACCAACGCTGCTTTAGCGCGGCCGGCGCGGGCCAGTAACTGTTCACTCCAGGGAGACTGGCCCAGCCCCGGACCCACTGCGATCACCGTCGGAGCTTCCAGCAATGGCTCCAGCTCCTGCCCGGACACCACCGGGTGCACCATCACCGCGGGACAGCGGGTCAGCGCCGCAGCCACATGTTCCGGCCGGCTGGCCAGGGAAATCAGGCCTGCGCCGGTGCGGGCAGCGGCCTCCGCCGCCATCATCGCAGCACCGCCGAAGCCGTGGTCGCCGCCCACCACCATTACATGGCCGAACAGGTTTTTGTAGCTGTCCGCCGCGCGGGGCGCTAGGCGCTCCAGGGAATCACCATGGTATTTTTGCACCACCGCAGGCACCGTTGCATAGATGGTTTCGGCGGCACCAAGATCGTCAAAGAGAACCTCACCGGTCACGGCAGGACCGCGACCGAGAAAAAGCCCGGCCTTGCGGCCGATAAAGGTTACCGTCAGGTCAGCCCGCACTGCGTCTGTCGCCACGCCGGTATCGGCATTCAGGCCGGATGGGATGTCCACTGCCAGTACCGGCGCACCAGCGCGATTGATATGGGCCACGGCAGTATCCATTGGCGCGCGTAATTCACCGCTGAAACCTGTACCGAGCAGAGCATCCACCAGCACGGTGTTTTTTTCTACCGCGGGCAGGCCGCCAAGATCCGACACCAGGGTAGCGCCCTCGCGCTCGGCGAAGCGGTAGGCTTCCAGAGCTTCGCCCTGCAGCCTGCCTGCGGGCACCGCCATATACACGGTCACCGGCAACTGGCGCTGAGCCGCGAGCCCCGCAATAACGAAACCATCGCCACCATTGTTGCCCCCCCCGCAGAACACCTGCAGCGCATTCACATCGGGCCAACGCGCGGTCAGCGTATCAAAAGCGACACGACCGGCGCGTTTCATCAACGCGACCGCCGGTACCTGCTGCTGGTTGATGACATTGTGGTCCAGCTCGCGCACGGCGGCGGCGGAGTAGAGTTTTTGTGGGGTTGTGCTGGCCGGGGCCTTCTGGCTATCCATAGGTGATTCGTACTGCATCCAAACTGTGGTCAATTTTTAAACTGTGGCAAAATACCCGGAATTATACCGCTTCACTCCAGCAACCGCCCCAATGACATTCACCTCCCCTGCCAGTTCTTGCTCCGACGAGATGCTCACCGAGCTCGCCGCCCATATCCACCGCTGGGGGCGGGAGCTGGGCTTCCAGCAGGTGGGGATTACCGATTGCCAGCTGGAACAGCACGGTGAACGTTTGCAGACCTGGCTGGAGGCGGGCTACAACGGCGATATGGAGTGGATGGGCAGCCACGGCGCCAAGCGCTGGCGGCCGCAGTTGCTGGAAGAGGGCACCCTGCGGGTAATCAGCGCGCGCCTGGATTACCTGCCTCCGGATACCGAGCCGGTCAGAATTCTGAAAGACCCCGGCAAAGCCTATGTGTCCCGCTACGCCAACGGCCGCGACTATCACAAACTGATCCGCAAGCGACTGGCGCAGCTGGCACAGCAGATAGATCGTTTTTGCGCTGAGCGCGGCATTGCTGCCAGTGGACGGGCGTTTACCGACAGCGCGCCGGTGATGGAGCGGGCGCTGGCTGAAAAGGCGGGACTCGGCTGGATTGGCAAAAACTGTATGGTCATCAACAGTCAGGCGGGCAGCTGGTTTTTTCTCGGTGAGATCTACACCAACCTTCCGCTACCGGTGGATGTGAGCGAAGAGCCCAACCAGTGCGGCGAATGTACCGCCTGCCTGAAGGTCTGTCCCACAGATGCATTTGTGGATGCCTACACCCTGGACGCACGCCGCTGTATCTCCTACCTCACCATCGAAAACAACGGCCCCATCCCCGAGGAATTCCGTGAGCCTATGGGCAACCGGGTATTTGGCTGCGACGACTGCCAGATCATCTGCCCCTGGAACAAGTTCGCCAAGCCTACCAGCGAATCCGATTTTCACCCGCGCCACGGCCTGGACAGTGGCGAGCTACTGGACCTATTTCGCTGGCGCGAGGAAGAATTTCTGAAAAAAACCGAAGGTTCAGCAATTCGGCGGATCGGGTTTGAGCGGTGGCAGCGGAATTTGGCTGTGGCGCTCGGGAACTCGGATCCCGCTCCGGAAACAATTGCTGTTTTGGAAGGAGCGCTTGATTCTGTCTCACCGTTGGTGGCGGAACATATTGAGTGGGCTTTGGGAAGATTGCGGAGTGGGCGACGTCGGAAACGGAAAATCAAACGAACTCCCTAGACCACTCCTACTTCAGTGGTATTTGGTGCTCTGTTGTCACCTTAGAGGCGGCGTAGGCGGCGGGACACCTGAGGCTTACGAAGTACAAAAACCGAAATTTAAGGTGGAGTGACGGGGATCGGTTTTCAAAAGCGTCGGCGACAAGGACGTCGCCGACGCAGCGTACAGGGAAGTATTGAAGGGGGGCGCCTAGCCCGGTTTTGAAAACCGATCCCCGTCGCTCCACCGCCAGCGCGCCTGCTTCCAAGCCATCATATATCGTTCAACTCATACGAAAAAAGTGCTCACGATAGTGCTTCAGCTCATTGATCGAATCGTGAATATCATCCAGTGCGAGGTGCGAAGAAGTCTTTTTCACCCCATCCAATACATCCGGTCGCCAGCGCCGCGCCAGTTCCTTGACCGAACTGACATCCAGGTTGCGGTAGTGAAAGTACTGCTCCAGTAGCGGCATATACTTCACCAGAAAGCGGCGATCCTGCCCGATCGAGTTGCCGCACATGGGGGACGCGCCTTCCGGCACCCAATGGCGCAGGAATTCGATGGTTTCGCGTTCCGCCTCGCGCTCGCTGATCTGCGACTCTTTCACCCGCGCAACCAGACCGGACCCACCGTGCTGCTCGGTATTCCAATCGTCCATGGCATCCAGCAGCGCATTACTCTGGTGAATCGCCATCACCGGCCCTTCCGCCAGCACATTCAGGCGGGAATCCGTCACCACGGTGGCAATCTCGATGATGCGTTCCTTTTCGGGATCGAGGCCGGTCATTTCCAGATCGATCCAGATCAGATTATTCTGATCCACAGTAGTCTCCTATCAGGCCGCAAACGGAAGACGGCGAAGTTACAGGTGGGAGGGTGGAATAGTAGGTAGAACGCACGGTACCGCAATCCACCCCCGATGCAAGTTATAATCCCCGACTTTCCGCAAACCGAGCCCCCATGAGCAAACGCAAACTCAACCGCCGCCAACAGTGGCGCATCGCCAAAATCCAGCAGGAGCGCGAGGCGCGTGCACGCAAGCGGGAAGAAAACCTCGGGCACGCAGAAGAAGTCGGCGACCTCGGTGCAGAGCAGACCGGCCTTGTCATCGCCAACTATGGCACCCAGGTGCTGGTCGAAAGCAGCATGGATAGTGAGTTGCGACAGCGCTGCCATGTTCGGGCCAATATCGACACGCTGGTCACCGGTGACCGGGTAGCCTGGAATCCTGCCACCGGTGAATCCACCGGCGGGGTCGGCGTCGTTGGTGCCCGCCTGCCGCGGCACTCGGAACTGCAGCGACCGGATCGCTACGGCGACATGAAAACCGTTGCCGCCAATATCGATCGCATCCTCATCGTCATCGCGCCCTACCCCGAGCCCTTCGCCAACGCGATCGACCGCTATCTGGTCGCCGCCGAAAGTACCGGTATACAACCCCTGCTGCTGCTGAACAAAATTGACCTCATCGACGACGGCAACCGCGACAGTCTGGACGAGCTGCTGGCCCCCTACCCCGGTCTCGGTTACCGGGTACTGAAACTGTCCACCAAGACCGGCGAAGGACTCGACGGCCTGCTCACCACCCTCGCCGAGGGCACCAGCGTGTTTGTCGGCCAGTCTGGCGTCGGCAAATCTTCCCTGATCAACGGCCTGCTCCCCAGTGCCGACGCCCGCACCGGTGCACTGTCGCAAGCCACCGGCAAAGGCACTCATACCACCACCGCCGCTGAACTGTTCCATCTGCCCAGTGGCGGCGATCTGATAGACTCCCCCGGCATCCGCGAATTCGGCCTCTGGCACATGAGCGAGCAGGAACTGCTGGAAGGCTACGTAGAATTTCGCCCATTTATCGGCCACTGCCGCTTCCGCGACTGCCGCCACCAGAGTGAACCCGGCTGCGCCATTCAGGAAGCGCAGGAGCGCGGCGACATCAGCGAACGACGCATGGAAAGCTATCTGCACCTGCGCAATAGCCTGGAAAACGAATAGGCCAAAAAAACACAGGCCAAAAATGATTTAGGAAAACACCGTGAGTGAAATTCCCCTGATCCTGGAACCGGAACAACTGGTGCCATTGCTGGAACACGAAGAAATCAAAATCGTCGATCTCAGCGCGCCCGCCAACTACCTTGCCGGCCACATTCCCGGCGCCATCGGCCTGCCCTTTCAGGCACTGATGGCAGGCACCCCGCCGGCACCGGGAAAACTGCCTTCACTGGAACGGCTCACCGAAGTCTTCCGTGCTATTGGTCTCACATCGGACACCCATATTGTCGCCTGTGACGACGAAGGCGGCGGCTGGGCCGGGCGCCTGCTGTGGACCCTCGAAGTGATCGGCCATACAAAATACAGCTATCTGAACGGCGGCATGCACGCCTGGAAAGCCGCCGGCCTGCCACTTTCCACCGAAGAGGTGAGTGTCACCCCCAGCGAAATCGAAATTGCCATCGCCGCAGGTGCGCCGTTGATCGACGCGGAACAAATCCGGCAGCGCCTCGGTCACAACGACTTTCAGATATGGGATGCCCGCTCCCCCGCCGAACATAGCGGTGAACGGGTACTGGCAATGAAGGGAGGCCATATTCCCGGTGCGATCAATTGCGAATGGACGCAGTTGATGGACCCACAGCGCGACTTGCGAATCCGCCAGGATGCGAAGGAATTTTTGGCCGCCCTGGGAATAAACGGCGAGAAAGAAATCGCCACCCATTGCCAGAGCCACCACCGCTCGGCGTTTACCTGGTTGGTGGGAAAATCCCTGGGATTCCCCATAAAAGCTTACCCTGGCTCATGGAGTGAGTGGGGCAATTTGCCGGATACACCGGTGGAGAATTAATTTAGCGCGACTGCCCGCCGGATTCCTATCTGCGCGGGAATGACGAAAAATAAATCTTCAGTAAATGCGATCGCTGACGAAGTCAAAATACTCAAATTGAAGGTCAGGTAGCGGGGATTCGTTTTCGAAAGCGTACATGGATGTATTCACAGCGGTTTCGAAAACGAATCCTCGATGCCTGACCGCCACTAAACGTGATTAACAGCGCCCCTGAAATCCAGCGCCCACAGGAATCAAATTTTCAATGCACCCGAAACTGTTTATCTTCCTGCAATACATCACCCCACAACACCTGCTCTCCAGAGCCGCAGGCTGGCTGGCGGAAACCCGTATTGGCGGTATCAAAAATCCGTTTACCAAATGGTTCGTGGAGAAATACGAAGTCAATATGAGTGAAGCGCAGGAAGAGGATTACACCGCTTACACCTGCTTCAATGACTTCTTCACTCGAGCATTGAAACAAGGCGCGCGCCCGATTGTCGAAGGGGAAGGAACCATTGCCGGCTGTGCCGACGGAGCCATCAGTCAGCTGGGCGAAATCCACAATGGCCGAATTTTTCAGGCCAAAGGCCAGGACTACAGTCTGCTGGAACTGGTCGGCGGCGACCCTGAAGTGGCTGCGCAATTCACCGGCGGAAAATTCGCAACCATCTATCTTTCACCGAAAGACTACCACCGGGTACATATGCCCATCGACGGCGTTCTGCAGCGCATGATCTACGTTCCCGGTGAACTCTTCTCCGTCAATACCACCACCGCCGAAAACGTGCCGCGGTTATTCGCCCGCAACGAACGCCTGGTGTGTATCTTCGACACCGCCGCCGGCCCCATGGCCATGATCCTCGTCGGCGCCATGATCGTAGCGGCCATCGAGACCGTCTGGGCCGGACAGGTCGCGCCACTCAAGCGTCAGGTACGCACCACCCGCTACGACGAACAAAAACCCATCGAGCTGAAAAAAGGCGAAGAAATGGGCCGTTTCAAACTCGGCTCCACCGTAGTGCTGCTGTTCGGCGCGGACAAGGTAAAGTGGCTGGAAGAACTGACCGCGGAAACCCCGGTGAAGATGGGAGAGCACTTCGGCGATCTGAATTAAGTCCCAGATTCCCTCCGGTAAGTCCTCGGCGGTCGTGCTGCTGGGGACCAGTCCCCGCCATCACACCCTTAGTATCCAGCGCTCGACTTCGACCTAACAAACAGGCTCCTCCACCAAAATGTCTGCTGTCCCCCAATTTATCCGCAGCAATCCCAAACTCGCCTTCTTCTCCCTGCTCGCCGTCGCCGCCTCCGGTTTCGGCCAGACATTTTTTATCGCCATTTTTGGCGGCGCCATTCGCGACGAGTTTCAACTGAGCAACAGCTGGTACGGTGCCAGCTACAGTGGAGCAACCCTGCTGTCCGCCTTTGTATTGCTCGGTGCAGGCACCCTGGTAGATCGCTGGCCACTCAAACGTGTTGCGGCACTCGGGGTATTGCTGCTGTGTGCCGGCTGCCTGGTAATCGGCCTGGCGCACAGCGTCTGGATGTTGCTGCCCGGATTTTTCCTGCTGCGCTTCGCGGGCCAGGGATTTATGACCCATATGGGCATGACCACTGCCGGGCGCTACTTCACCAGCAATCGCGGTAAGGTGATTGCCCTGGCTGCACTCGGCTTCCCGATCGCCGAAGCACTGCTTCCCACCAGCGGTTCACTGCTGGTAGCGCACAGTGGCTGGCGCAGTGTATGGCTGCTGTCAGCTGGGGTTTTGCTACTTGTCGTATTGCCAGCGCTGATCTGGCTGGCGGGAAGTGCAGGAGAAAAATCCGAGCAGCCAGCGAAGGAAAGCTCTTCACAAGCCAACGACTTCACCCGCGCCCAGGTTCTACGCGACCGGGGGTTTTACTGTCTGCTGCCAGCAGCCCTGATGACGCCGTTTGTGGTAACCGCGGTACTTTTCCACCAGGGTGCCATCGCCGACGCCCGCGGCTGGTCCCTGCAGGTACTCGCCGGTGCCTTCGGCGCCTATGCCGCAGGACACCTGCTCGCTTTGTTATTTGCGGGTGGACTCGTTGACCGTTTCGGGGCCCAGCGCAGTCTGCCAGTGGCGCTGATGCCCATGGTGGGCGCGCTACTGCTACTCGCCGTCTGCCGGCAACCCTGGGTTCCCTACCTTTATCTCGCCCTGATTGGCGTTGCCCAGGCAGGCACCGGCACCGCCGGCAGTGCGCTCTGGCCGGAGCGCTATGGCAGCACTCACCTGGGGGCCATTCGCTCTATTTCCCAGGCCACCATGGTGTTTTCCACTGCCGCGTCTCCGCTGCTGATGGGCGCCCTGCTTGATCGGGGGTGGGAAGTGACCGGCATCGCACTGCTGCTGGCCGGCATTGTCGTGGGCGCAATTCTGCTAACACTGGCGACTGCCACTAGCAACAAGCAGGTTGGGCACTACGACCGAGGGGAAAGATAAGGAAAAAGAGGAATAACGCAGGCGAGATTTAGCTCTTGGGAAGCAAGCGTGCAATAAACGCCGGCAGGCGCTGCTCAAACATATACTGATCGCGCACCGCGGCGACATCGATCTGTGGATAGCGGCTTTGATCCAGGTCCTGAGTGATGGTAATCAAGCCGACTTCGGCGAGAGATTTTTTACCTTTTTCCACCAGCGCCTGCTTGCGATCATCGTCCGCAGCCATATCAAACAGGCGCGGCTTTGCCAGCAGGTTTTTTTCAGCATCGGTCACCAGCATCACTTTTGGTTTCAGACGACGCTGGTAACTCTGCTCCACCACCACCGCAACCTCACCGGTGGAGAGCTCTACCTGGGTACCCGTGGGATACAGGCCAATGGACTGGATAAACTCCACCACCAGCTGCTCCTGAAAAGCACTGTTACGCAATTCGTATAGTTGCCCAACCGCCTTGGACGGCGGCACCGGAAATTCCGCACCACGGGGGTTGGTCGCTTCATCGTAAAAGGTGACGATACCGCACATACGCGCCAGTATCGGTATCTGACCACCGCGTAAACCGCGCGGATATCCGCTGCCATCGTACTGTTCCTTGTGACATTGCACGATACTCAGCACTTGTTGATCGATGTTCGGATCGGTAGACAGCAGTTTCACGCTGTAATCAACGAACTTGCGGTATTCCAGCTCTGCGCGCGGATCGCGCTTCTCGGCTTTCAGTACCTTGTCCGAAAGGTACAGTTTGCCCACATCCTTTAGCAGAGTGGCCAGCCCCAGCTGTACCAGTTCCTGGCGTCGCAGGCCGATATGGCGGCCAAATACTACTGCCCAGACGCTGGCGCGTACCGAGTGGCTATAGGTGTGCTCATCTTTATCCCGCACCCGCGCCAACCAGGAAAAGGCATCGGGGCTGCGCAACACACTGTCGACCATCTGCGTGACCACATGATTGACATCGCCAATTGGCAGCGGACGGTCGCTTTTGATCTGCACCATCACCTCGTGCATGCCCTGGACAATACGGCCGTGCAACTGCCTGGCCTTGGCGGCCTCTTTGCGCACCGGTTCTGGCCGCAGATAGCTGTTGTGCTTGACCTGCACCGGCTTGCAATTGATGGCTACGGGAACGCGGCGTTTGGGCGAGGCTGACTTGTCAGTAGCCGCCTGGCTGGCGGCGCCGGTAATCTTGCGGAGCTTGGCCCCAATCTCACCCACGCTCTTGACTACATCGACGTAGACGTAACGACAGTATTTCTGCAGCTGGCGAATTTCTTCCTGATCGCGGATATAAAATCCCTGCAGCGCAAACGGCGTGCGCGTCCACGGACGATCCAGACGGGACACAAACATGCCCCGTTGCAGGTCTTCAACAAATACTTTTGCTTGCTGGATTGCCACTGAAATGTGTGCCGCGTATTGCCGTTTATTGTCGAGTTATTGGTACCTTCTTCCCACTAATGCCGGTAGCGCCTTTTTCGCGCTAATTTTCGACACGCAGGAAAATGCCCCGTTCGGTGATGACCACCAAGACGGGGCTATCTGTCACGCAAGTCTACTCCCGAGTAGACACGAATTGTGTGATGTATATCACGGAAACATATCTGAGCGTCAGTGGCGCGCATTTATTTGACTCCAATGGCAGCCACGTTGGCACAATTTTCTACATTCAACCAATAAGCATCCGCCTATGGGTACCAGAGGCTACCTCTGGATCTATATACCGGAGTGGTAAGCCGCCGATAACTCGACCACCGCTTCGATCATCGCTCCCGCGTGGGCCGGATCCACTTGCGGGGTAATACCGTGGCCGAGATTGAAAATATGACCACTGCCCTGCCCGTAAGCCGCCAGAATGGTTGCCACCTCTTCCCGAATTCGCGCCGGACTGGCCAGCAGAATCGACGGGTCCAGATTCCCCTGCAGTGCAACCCGGTCGCCGACGCGATTGCGGGCAGCGCCGATATCCGTGGTCCAGTCGAGACCCAGGGCATCGGCACCGGTATCCGCCATGGCTTCCAGCCACTGGCCACCACCTTTGGTGAACAGGATCGCTGGAACCCGGCGACCGTCGTGCTCCTTGATCAACCCCTGCACAATGCGCGCCATATATTGCAACGAGAACTCGCGGTAAGCCGCGTGACTCAGAGCCCCGCCCCAGGTGTCGAAAATCTGCACCGCCTGCGCGCCGGCGCGAATCTGGGCATTAAGGTATTCGACCACCGAGTCCGCCAGGACGGTCAACAGCTGGTGCATGTCCTCCGGGCGGTTGTAGAGCATCTCCTTGGCGCGGGCAAAATCCCGGCTGGAGCCCCCTTCAATCATGTAAGTCGCAAGGGTCCAGGGACTGCCGGAGAACCCGATCAGGGGCACGCGACCATTGAGTTCGCGGCGGATGGCGGTGACGGCATCGGTAACATAACTGAGATCCCGCGCAGTATTCGCCACTTCCAGGGCGGCGATATCCGCACTGGAGCGCACTGGCTTTTTGAATTTGGGGCCTTCACCTTCCTCAAAATACAGCCCCAGGCCCATGGCGTCGGGGATAGTGAGGATATCGGAAAACAGAATGGCGGCATCCAGGGGATAACGCTCCAGCGGCTGCAGGGTCACTTCACAGGCCAGTTCGGTATTGCGGCACAGGTCCATAAAAGTGCCGGCCTGGGCACGGGTGGCGCGATATTCAGGTAGATAACGACCAGCCTGACGCATCATCCACACGGGAGTGCGATCGACGGGCTGGCGCAGCAGGGCGCGGAGGAAACGGTCGTTCTTCAATTCAGGAAGCTTGGATTCAGACATGGCTACCACAGGCTGGTTAAAATCGCGGCTATTGTAGCGGGGTGCTGCGAGGGAAAACAGGATTCGGCAAAAAGCAGCATAATCCCCGGATTACGGGCAATTGACCGCCCGATCATGTGGGGCTATCGTCACTGCGCATATGATATCAACATTTCACAATCTGACCGGCAACTCACCTCTACGGCGATACCCATGGCGGTACGGCATGGCGACACGGAACGCATCGTGATTAACGGAAGAGAAGAGCAGGCCAATTGGCACAAAACCCTGGGTCAGCTCGTAACAGCACTGGGAAGCGATCTTTTTTACCGCCAGCTGCTGGAGACCATCCACTCCCGGGTGCCAGTGGACTACCCGCAAATCTGGTTGTATCACCGGGAACAAAGACCCTCAGCCCTCTACTACGACCTGCCGCCAGGGGACGAACCCAATCAGATTGACCGGTATATTGCCGGGTCCTATCGTCTCGATCCCTTTTACCTGACCGCATTCGAAGCGGGAGAGCCCGGTGTTTACCGCCTCACCGAAATTGCAGCACAGCGTTTTGAACAGAGCGACTACTACAAAAGCTACTACGCGCTGCTCAAGGCCACCGACGAAATCGTTTTTATTGCGGATATCAACCCGGACAGCTCTCTGCAGGTATGTCTGATGCGCGGCGACACCGCTGGTCGCTTTACCGATCGGGAGCTGGAGTTTCTTCGATTAGCGGAACCGGTAATTACCCCGCTGCTCAGACAGCACCTGAAACTAAGCCCCCCTCCGCCCGCTGCGCCGCCGGGGATGGAAAAAAGTGTAGAGCGGGCATTCGGCCTGTTCGGACAGTCTATGCTGACTGGACGAGAGCGTGATGTGCTCGGACTTATCCTGCAAGGCTACAACAGCCGGGTAGCAGCCGAACGCCTGGGTATCTCCGCAGAAACGCTGCGCCGCCATCGCAAAAATATTTACCGTAAACTCGACATCAGCTCCCAGAACGAACTTTTTTCCCTGTTTCTCAGCTCGCTCCACTGCCTTGATCACACCCCCAATGTAGATCCACTCTTTACCTATATGAATATGCAGGCAGATTCCTGAGTTCTACCCCATATGGGGTATACCCCGCATCCAAACCTCTCCATAGTATGTCCCTAGTGCCACTGCGCGATAACAACACGCGATAACAGTCCTCGATAACAACTAAGGCACCTCCCAGCGATGATAATTAAAATAATGTACCGGGAACTCAACTATGAGAAATGTACCGTTGCGCCGTCGTGCGCTCGCGGCTGCCGTGGCTGGCCTGGCATCGGTCGCCGCCGATGCTCAACAAATTGAAGAAATCGTTGTTACCGCCCAACAAAGAGAACAGACCCTGCAGGAAGTTCCAATCGCCGTATCCGCGTTCAGCGACGGTTTTATGGAGCAAGCCAACGTAGACGACGTTCGCGGTCTCGTCGCCCTATCTCCCGGATTCAATGGTGCCACTGAAGACAGCTTCTCCGACGCCATGGCAATGCGGGGTATCAGCACCAACGATTTCGGAGTCGGCGGCGATCCCTCCGTTGCCATTTTTATGGACGGCGTCTGGCAGGGCCGCAATGGCGGTGTGCAAACCAGCTACTTTGACATCCAGCGCGCTGAAGTGGTTAAGGGGCCACAGGGTACTCTCTTTGGCCGTAACGCCATCGCCGGCGCCGTCAGCGTATTTACCAACAAGCCCACAGAAGAGTTCGAAGGCAAGGTACAACTGGGTGTAGCCCAGTACGACAAACGCGAAGCGACTGGCACCATCAATGTGCCGCTCACGGACAATCTGTACTTCCGCGGCAGTGTCTACGGTCTCAGTGAAGACGGCTGGCTGGAGAACCAGCAGGGTGGTGAGGACTTTGGCTTCCACGAACGCAGCGCTGCCCGCGCCGCCCTCCGCTATGTGGATGAGCGTACCGACGCAACCCTGACTCTGAACTACGAAGATCGTGAACAGAACAGTTCTATCTACTGGAATCCGGAAGCCGGCCTGCCGGAAGACCAGGTGAATAGCGACCTGCGTGGTCGCGACGCCATTGACGAAGGCGAAATCTTCTCCGCCACGGCAAATATCTCGGTGAACCTCTCCGACCAGTACACCCTGACGTCCATTACCGGGTTCAAGACCTTCAACTTCTTCTATCTGGAAGACTATGACGCGAGTCCGGAGCGGGTGAACAACTACCTGCAGGATTCCAAGGTCGACTACCTGAGCCAGGAAATACGCATCAACTTCGATGACGGCGGCGACTTCGTCTGGTTTGCCGGTGCGAGCCTGTACCGCGAGGATATCGACAACCTCGCTTCCGCACTCTACGACGAAGATGCGCTTTGCCGCGCGATCAGCCGCACCGATGCCGAAGACTTCGACGGTGAAGTCAGCGGTTGTGCCGATCCCGGTTTCTGGCTTGATTACTGGGAAGCCGATGAAGCACCGACCGCGGAAGAGCTGGCGATCAATAAGCGAGAAGACACATTCAACCTGGTGAAATCTTCCGGTTGGGCGGCGTTTGCCGACGCCACATGGTCCGCCACCAGCCAGCTCGACCTGATGCTCGGCGCCCGCTACACCGTCGACAAAAAAGAAATGGACATGCGCATCCCGGATTCCGGGGGATGGCTGGGCAACAACTTCAACTATGAATTCGCAGTACCCGAGTGGATTTCAGCGGACGACGAGTGGAGCGCATTTACCCCCCGTATTGCGGCGAACTTTGCGCTGAACGAGGAAATCAGCCTCTATGCCAACGCGGCCCGCGGCTACAAGACCGGTGGTTTCGCCACGTTTGGCGTAGACCTTGCCGGTGTGGATGACGATGGCATTGCCATGCCTGGTTCCACCCCCATGCAGTTTGACCCGGAGACCGTGCAGAGTTTTGAAGCAGGCGTAAAGAGCAAGCTGCTGAACAATTCCCTTCAGGCCAACCTGGCCATTTACCAGTACACCTATGAGGACCTGCAGTTCGTTTATTTCGATAACGGCAGCCAGCTGGTAGAAAACCTCGGGGAAGCAGGCGGTCGCGGCGCCGAATTCGACTTGCGCTACCTGCCGAATGAGCGTCTGGATTTCTTCTTCACGCTGTCTTATATGGACACAGAGATTACCAACGACGACGATATTCGCGGCAAAGCCTGTGATGAATCCGGTTGTAAGGGCAAGTCTCTGCCATTTTCACCAGAGCTGAGCACAGCCTTCATCGCAACCTATCGACACCCTCTCGACGCCGGCGAACTGCTGTTTAGCCTGGAGCAGATCGGCCAATCCAAACAGTACAGCGATATCGATAATATCGAGCTGGTTGCACAGAAAGCCTGGCAGGAAACCAACCTGCGGCTGGGCTACCACGCCAGTGCAGACTGGAAGTTGACCTTGTGGGTAGAGAACCTGTTCGAAGAGCAGTACTTCGAACGCGGCTGGGCCAATGCCGACGTAAATAACCAGTGGGGATACGGCCTGGTAAACACCCAGGTGTGGCCGAGCAAACCGCGCACCGCCGGCATGGATTTCACCATGCAGTTCTAATGGGCGACGAGGACAGCCCGGCGGCGAAATGCGCCGGGTATGTCCATGCTCACTGCACAACCATCGCGCATCCATCGCCTATCCCCATCAATCCAGTCGGGCCGGCATCCCTGGCTCGCCATTCGAGTTTAACCATGGACACATATGGACTTCTGAGTTTGCTGCCTACTGCTGTGGTGGTCGCCACTGCAGTCCTGACCCGTCGACCGATCATTGCTCTCGTCACCGGTGTAGTCGTGGCACTGGTGATGCTCGATCCAAGTAATATCATGACACCGCTTGCGGATACCGCTTTGTCCGTCATGATGGACGAGACGATTGGCTGGATCATCCTTGTCTGCGGTCTGTTCGGCAGCTTGATTGCATTACTGATACGCGCCGGTGGCGCCAGCGCCTTTGCAGAGACACTTGCTGCCAGAGCCAATACCCGCGCCCGCGCCCTGCTCAGCACGTGGCTGCTGGGGCTGGTGATTTTTATCGATGACTACCTCAATGCACTGGCAGTCAGCGCCTCTATGAAAAAGCTGACGGACAAATTCCGAATTTCCCGTCAGATGCTCGCCTATGTCGCGGACTCCACCGCAGCACCGACCTGTTTTCTTATTCCCATCTCAACCTGGGCGGTTTATTTCTCCGGAGTACTGGAGTCTTCCGGTACCGGCAGTGAAGGTTCCGGGATGAGCCTCTACATCAGCGCCATCCCGTTTATGCTGTATTCCTGGCTGGCACTGCTGATTGTACCGTTTGTGGCAACAGGTGTTATTCCGCTGTTTGGTCCAATGAAACCGGCCGAAGCGCAGGCAGTGGACGCGCCACCGGTAGAAAGGGATGTAGAACTGGTGCCCGCATCACTGGGCGCAGCGGCCGTTCGACGCAAGCACCACGCGTGGAACTTCATTATTCCGATCCTGAGTCTGGTGATCTTCAGCTGGCTTTACGATATCGACGTGCTGAAAGGCGTGATCGCTGCGCTCGCGATAACCGTACCGCTACTCGCACTGCAACGCCTGCTTTCCCTGGGAGACATCTTCGACACGATACTGGAAGGCTTTAAAACCATGATTGCGCCGCTCGCCATTGTGGTCGCCGCGTTCATGTTCAAAGCGGTCAATGACAGTCTCGGTATGCCCCAGTACGTCATCGACTCCGTGAAGCCGTTGATGACTGCGCAGTGGTTACCCCTGGTCGCCTTTCTTTCGATGTCACTCATTTCGTTTGCGACAGGGTCTTCATGGGGGATCTTTGCCATTACGATCCCGATTATTGTGCCACTGGCGGAGGCCACTGGTTGTCCGCTGCCACTGGCGATCGGCGCACTGCTCTCCGCCAGTGCATTTGGCAGCCACGCCTGTTTCTATGGTGATGCCACGGTACTGGCGGCCCAGGGCAGCGGTTGCTCACCCATGAGCCACGCCCTGACCCAGCTACCCTACGCACTGATTGCGGCAGCCGTCGCCAGTGTGGGATTTATCGCTCTGGGATATATGTTCACTTGATCCACGGGAATAGCAATCAGCAGACAAGAGCGATGTGAAGACACAAAAAAAGGGGCTTTAAAGCCCCTTTTTTCGTTTATACCGCGAGGAAGTCAAGAATCCCCTCGGCGGCCTGGCGCCCCTCCCAGATGGCTGTCACCACCAGGTCGGAACCCCGCACCATATCGCCGCCGGCAAAGACCTTCTCATTGGAAGTCTGGAACTTGTATTCCTGCTTTTCAGCAGCCACCACACCGCCCCACTCGGCGACGTCGATATTGTGATCGCCAAACCACTCCGCCGGGCTTGGACGGAAACCGAAGGCAACCAGCACAATATCTGCCGGAATGATTTCTTCGGAACCCGCCACCACTTCAGGACGGCGACGGCCGTTCTCGTCCGGCTCACCCAGTTGGGTGGTAACCACTTTAACCCCTTCCACCTTGCCGTCACCGACAATTTCCACCGGCTGGCGGTTAAACAGGAAACGTACACCCTCTTCCTTCGCATTCGCCACTTCGCGGCGGGAACCGGGCATGTTTTCCTCATCGCGGCGGTAAGCACAGGTCACGCGTTTGGCCCCCTGGCGGATGGACGTACGGTTACAGTCCATCGCGGTATCACCACCACCGAGCACCACCACGCGCTTGCCGTCCACGGAGATGAATTCTTCCGGATTCTTCTCCCAACCCATGTTGCGGTTGACGTTGGAAATCAGGAACGGCAATGCGTCGTACACGCCCGGCAGGTCCTCACCGGGAAAACCGCCCTTCATGTAGTTGTAGGTCCCCATACCCAGGAAAACCGCATCGTAATCGGCCATCAGCTGATCAAAGCTGATGTCTTTGCCGATCTCGGTTTCCAGACAGAACTCCACGCCCATCTCGGTAAAAATCGCGCGGCGCTGCTGCATCACGGACTTTTCCAGCTTGAATTCGGGGATGCCGAAGGTCAGCAGGCCACCGATTTCGGGGTGCTTGTCGAACACCACCGGCTGTACACCGTTGCGCACCAACACATCTGCACAGGCAAGGCCGGCAGGTCCGGCACCGACGATGGCGACACGCTTGTCGGTCTTCTTCACCGCACTCATATCCGGGCGCCAGCCCAGGGCAAAGGCGGTATCGGTAATGTATTTTTCGGCATTGCCGATGGTCACCGCACCGAAGCCGTCATTCAGGGTACAAGCCCCCTCGCACAGACGGTCTTGCGGGCACACACGGCCGCACACTTCCGGCAGCGAGTTGGTCTGGTGACTCAGCTCCGCCGCCTCCATGATGTTGCCTTCGCTGATCAGGCGCAGCCAGTTCGGAATATAGTTGTGTACCGGACACTTCCACTCGCAGTAGGGGTTGCCGCAGTCCAGGCAGCGGTGCGCCTGGCTGGCTACCTGCCGTTCGGTATACGGCTGGTAGATCTCCACGAACTGGTTGGTGCGGGTGATGATGTCTTTCTTGGCGGGGTCGACCCGGCCAACGTCGATAAACTGGAAATCGTTGTTCAGACGCTGTGACATAGTAAATCTCCCTCTTATTCGCCGCGCTTGCGTACATCGGACAGCAGTCCGGCGAGGCTGGCGGCCTTCGGCTTCACCAGCCAGAATTTGTTGAGGTAGTCGTCGAGGTTGTCCAGCAGCTCCTGTCCCCAGGCACTGCCGGTTTCGGCGACGAACTCCTCGATCACTTCGCGCAGGTGGCTCTGGTACTCCTCCAGCGCCTCACTGCTGATGCGCCTAAGCTCGATCAGCTCATGGTTGCACTTGTCGAAGAAGTCGCGGTCCATATCCAGCACGTAGGCAAAGCCACCGGTCATACCGGCACCGAAGTTGACCCCGGTCTTGCCCAGCACGGCGATCATGCCGCCAGTCATGTATTCACAGCAGTGATCACCCGCACCCTCAACCACCGCAAAGGCACCGGAGTTGCGCACCCCGAAACGCTCGCCGGCGCAGCCGGAAGCGAACAACTTACCGCCAGTGGCACCGTACAGACAGGTGTTGCCGATGATGCTGGTTTCCTCGGACTTGAAGTTGCTACCCGCGGGTGGACGGATCACCAGCTTGCCGCCAGCCATACCCTTGCCCACATAGTCGTTGGCATCGCCTTCCAGATACATCTCCAGACCGCCAGCGTTCCACACGCCGAAAGACTGACCGGCAACGCCGGTGAGACGCAGCTTGATCGGCGCATCCACCATACCCTGGTTGCCGTGGCGTTTCGCAATCTCGCCGGACAGGCGCGCACCGATGGAGCGGTCGCAGTTAGTCAGTTTGAAACTGAACTCACCGCCGGACAGGTTCTCAATTGCCGGCAGGGTTTCTACCACCATACGCTCGGCTAACAGACCCTTGTCCCAGGGCTCGTTCTTCGGCTGCTGGCAGGTCTGCGGCTTGCTGTCGAGCAGCGCATCGGTGTGCAGCAACGGCGACAGGTCCAGGGTCTTCTGCTTGCTGGTTTGCCCCTCGAGGGTTTCCAGCAGATCCACACGCCCCACCAGCTCGTCCATGGTGCGCACACCCAGGCTCGCCATCCACTCGCGGGTTTCCTCGGCCATAAACCTGAAGAAGTTCATCGCCATTTCCACGGTGCCGATGTAGTGCTCGTCACGCAGATCCTTGTTCTGGGTGGCGACACCGGTGGCGCAGTTGTTGAGGTGGCAGATACGCAGGTATTTACAGCCCAGCGCCACCATCGGCGCGGTGCCGAAGCCGAAGCTCTCGGCGCCAAGAATCGCCGCCTTGACCACGTCGAGACCACTCTTGAGACCGCCATCGGTCTGCACCCGCACCTTGCCGCGCAGGTCGTTCGCGCGCAGGGTCTGGTGGGTTTCCGCCAAGCCCAGCTCCCACGGGGAACCGGCGTAGCGGATAGAGGTAATCGGGCTCGCAGCGGTACCGCCGTCGTAACCGGAAATAGTGATCAGGTCCGCGTAGGCCTTGGCCACACCGGCGGCGATAGTACCGACGCCGGGGCGGGATACCAGTTTCACCGATACCAGCGCATCCGGATTGACCTGTTTCAGGTCATAAATCAGCTGTGCCAGGTCCTCGATAGAATAGATATCGTGGTGCGGCGGCGGTGAAATCAGGGTCACACCGGGCACCGAGTAGCGCAGCCGCGCGATCAATTCGTTGACCTTGCCGCCGGGCAGCTGGCCGCCCTCGCCGGGTTTGGCGCCCTGGGCAACTTTGATCTGCAGGACTTCCGCATTCACCAGGTAGTGCGGGGTGACACCGAAGCGACCGGAGGCGATCTGCTTGATTTTGGACACCTTGTCAGTGCCAAAACGGGCCGGGTCCTCACCACCCTCACCGCTGTTGGAGCGTCCACCGAGGCGGTTCATGGCCTGGGCCAGGGACTCGTGAGCCTCCGGCGACAGCGCACCCAGAGACATGGCGGCGCTGTCGAAGCGACGCAGGATACTCTCCGCCGGTTCCACTTCTTCCAGCGGAATCGGCTGCAGATCCTTTTTCAGTCCAAGCAGGTCGCGCAGGGTGGCAACTGGGCGTTGGTTCACCAGGCTCGCGTAATCCCGCCAGGCGCCGTAGTCACCAGAGCGCACCGCTTCCTGTAGCGCCTTGACCACGTCCGGGTTGAACGCGTGGTATTCCTCGCCGTAGACAAACTTGTGCAGACCGCCGGCGGATACCTTCTTACGCGGCTTCCACGCCAGCTCGGCGCGCGCGCGCATATCGTCTTCCAACTCCGCGAAACCAGCACCCAGCACACGCGCCGGTGCTTCCGGGAAGCACAGATCGATAACGTCCTGGGACAGCCCCACCAGTTCGAACAGCAGCGCGCCGCGGTAAGAGGCTACGGCCGAAATACCCATCTTCGACAGGATTTTCAGCAGACCCTTGATGATGCCGTTGCGGTAATTCTTCTGCGCGGTGGCGGCGTCCAGCAACAGTTCACCGGTTTCAATCAGGTGGTTGATGATGCTGTAGGAGAAGTACGGGTGCACCGCCGTGGCGCCAACGCCGATCAGGCACGCCAGTTGATGCGAGTCGCGCGCGGTGGCCGTATCCACCACCACGTTGGAGTCGCAGCGCAGGCCGTTGTGCACCAGGTGGTGGTGTACCGCACCGGTGGCAAGCAGTGCATCGATGGGCAGTTTGCCCTCTTCGATACTGCGATCCGACAGCACCACGATCACGGTGCCCTCGTTGCGCACCGAGTCGGCGGCGTCCTGGCACAGTTTCTCGATGGCGCCCTTCAGGTCCAACTCTGCGGGATCGTAGTTCAGGTCGAATACCTTCGCCTTGAACTCCTCGCGGCCGAGGTCTAGTAGCGCGGTGTACTTCATGTGCGACAGTACCGGCGACGACAGGATCACGCGGTCGGCGTGCTCGGGGGTTTCCTCAAACACGGATTTCTCACGGCCCAGGCAGGTTTCCAGGGACATGACGATGGTTTCCCGCAGCGGGTCGATGGGCGGGTTGGTGACCTGCGCGAACTGCTGGCGGAAGAAGTCGTACAGACAGCGGTTGCCCTGCGACAGCACCGCCATCGGGGTGTCGTCACCCATGGAGCCCACGGCTTCCTGACCGGATTCCGCCAGCGGGCGGATCACCTGGTCGCGCTCCTCAAGAGAGGAGCTGAACAGCTTCTGGTAGACCTTGAACTGCTCGAACGAGAAATTGTTGTCCACCGGCGCGGTGACCAGAGTGGAGCGGATACGACGCGCTTTGGCCTTCAGCCACTGCTTGTAGGGATGCGCTTTTTTCAGCTCGCCATCCACTTCGGCGGTGTGGCGCAGTTTGCCTTCCAAAGTATCCACCGACAGGATCTGGCCCGGGCCGAGACGGCCCTTGGCCACCACGTCGGCGGGGTCGTATTGATAGGTACCCACCTCGGACGCAACAGTGATGAAGTCGTCCTTGGTGATCACCCAGCGGGACGGGCGCAGGCCGTTGCGGTCCAGGGTGCACACGGCGTAGCGACCGTCGGTCAGTACCAGGCCGGCGGGACCGTCCCAGGGTTCCATGTGCATGGAGTTGTATTCGTAGAAGGCGCGCAGCTCGGAATCCATGGTGTCCACGTTCTGCCACGCCGGCGGGACCAGCATGCGGATGGCGCGGTGCATATCAATGCCGCCCGCCATCAACAGCTCGAGCATATTGTCGAGACTGGAGGAGTCGGAGCCAGTGCGGTTGACCAGCGGCGCCAGCTCGTTCAGCTCCGGCAGCAACTCGGTATTGAACTTGGGCGTGCGCGCCACGGACCAGTTGCGGTTGCCTGTAACGGTGTTGATCTCGCCGTTGTGCGCGAGCATGCGGAACGGCTGCGCCAGCGGCCAGCGCGGCATGGTATTGGTAGAGAAGCGCTGGTGGAACACACAAATGGCGGTCTCGAGGCGCGGGTCTGCCAAATCCGGGAAAAACGCCGGCAGATCCGCCGGCATCATCAGGCCCTTGTAGGAAACCACCCCGGTGGAGAGGCTGGCGATGTAGGTATCGTCCCCCAGTTGCTGTTCCGCCTTGCGCCGGATCACGAACAGGCGTGCGGCAAACTTCTGGTCGCCCAGCGGCTGTTCGGCATCGTTGATCAGCAGATGCTCGAAGCGCGGCAGCGACTCGCGCGCAATGGGGCCGAGGCAGTCGGCATTGGTGGGCACCGGACGCCAGCCAGCCACGTTCAGGCCCTGCGCGACGACTTCTGCTTCCAGGATTTTGCGCGCGGCAGCGGCTTCCGCTTCATCCAGCGGAAGCATGATGGAGCCCACGGCGTAGTTATCGGTCAGCTCACCACCAAAAGCTGCCCTGGCGGCATTGCGCAGAAAGGCATCCGGCTTTTGCAGCAACAAGCCGCAACCGTCGCCGGTTTTGCCGTCGGCGGCTATGCCCCCGCGGTGAGTCATGCAGGTCAGCGACTCAATCGCTGTCTGCAACAACTTGTGGCTGGTCTGCCCTTTCAGGTGGGCAATCAGACCAAAGCCACAGTTATCTTTGAACTCATCCAATCGATACAGACCGCTACCCATAGAATTCCTCAAAGTGTTATTGCTACCCCTTACGCGCCGATCGCCAGAGTGTCAATTCACGCAATGGCCATCAGTTCACAGTCCGCGGACCGCCCCTGGGGGTATATTTATCTACTTTCGAGCCAATGGTGCCGCAGATTCCACTGATTTTTCCGTACTCCAGTGACAAAAAAAGCCCGCTTGCGGGGCTTTGTTTTTGCACGGATATCACGTGCCTGCGCTTGTTGTTATTGGCTCACTTCCCCGGCTTTCACCGAGGGGGCGCGCAATATTACTCGTGCCCCCCTGTAATTGCAAGAATCGCCAGATTTATTCGCTGCCAGTAAGCCTATCAACCGACTTATCTTCTTTGTTGACGCAGTTTTGTCAAATACTCCTCACCCAGCGCAAAATCCCAAATCCCTGTCACTTTGCACCACAGGCGCGCAAAGCTTCTACCAGCTGATCTTTGGGCGTGTCGTCGCTAATTTGCGCATTTCCCAGGGCCTCGAGCAGCACCAGGCGCAATTTGCCATTTTGCACCTTTTTATCCACAGCCATTGCCTGCAGATAATCATCCACCGTCATATCAGAAGGGGATTGTTGCGGAAGATTGGCTCTACTTAGCAGCGAGCAAAGACGATCTACGTCGCCCGCAGAGATCCAGCCGCGCAAGTGCGACAACCTGGCTGCCATCACCATCCCCGCAGCGACCGCTTCGCCGTGCAGCCATTTGCCGTAACCTTGCACAGCCTCGATGGCGTGGCCAAAAGTGTGGCCAAAATTGAGGATCGCGCGGCGCCCGGACTCCCGCTCATCTTCGGCGACAACGGCCGCCTTGTCAGTACAACTGCGCTGAACCGCATAGGATAGTGCTTCCGGGTTCCTCGCCAGCAGGGCATCCATGTTTTCCTCGAGCCAGGCAAAAAACGGCGCATCACAAATCATGCCGTATTTGATCACTTCGGCGATGCCCGCCGACAATTCGCGATCCGGCAGGGTGGCAAGAGTATCGATATCGATCAGCACCAGCTGCGGCTGGTAAAATGCGCCGATCATATTTTTTCCCAGAGGATGATTCACGCCGGTTTTACCACCAACGGAGGAATCCACCTGGGATAGCAGGGTCGTGGGAACCTGTACGAAATCCACGCCGCGCTGATAGCAAGCCGCAGCAAAGCCGCTCATATCTCCCACCACTCCGCCGCCGAGGGCAACAATGGTGGTGCTACGGTCGTGGCGTTTTTCGAGCAGTGCATCAAAGATACGATTGAGGGTATCCAGGGTTTTGAAGGCTTCGCCGTCGGGGAGCTGCACGCTGTCGACCTTATCGAATGAGGACAGACTCGATAGCAGTGTTTCCAGAAACAATGGAGCAATGGTCTCGTTGGTGACCACCAGAACCTGCCGGCCGCGAATATGCTCGGCGAAATACATGGATTGTTTCAGTAATCCGGATCCGATCAGAATCGGATAACTGCGCTCACCCAGGTCGACATTGAGACTGTGCATGGCTGCTCCCTTTCGCGTACACAATAAATAGAAAATTCAGGAGGGCGGCACTCTAGCACAGGCCTGCGTGCCTACGGGAGAACCGCTGTATTAGCCAGACGTCTCAGCAAACAGCCGGTCCGCTACCAGCTGCGCCGCCTGCCTGGGGCTACAGTGATCGGTATCGCAGACCAGGTCCGCAACCTCGGTGTAAAACGGCTCGCGCTGCTGCAAGATTTCCTGCAACTTTGTGCGCGGATCCGCTACCCGCAGCAATGGCCGATTGTTGCTTTTTGAAGTGCGCTCCACAAGCTGGTCAAGCCCCGCCCGCAGGTACACAACAAATCCCTGCTGTTTGAGCAGAACGCGGTTTTCCGGCAGCAATACGATACCGCCGCCGGTAGCGACAACTTGCGGCGCACCACTGCACAGATCCCGCAACACCTCGCTTTCACGACGGCGGAAGCCGGCCTCCCCCTCTACATCAAAAATCCAGGGAATATCGGCTCCGGTGCGATCTTCCAGCACCTTGTCGGAATCGGCAAAAGGCAACCCTAGCTGGGTCGCCAGTAATTTACCGATGGTGGATTTGCCGGCCCCCATGGGGCCGACAAGGAAGATAGGCTGGGAAATCACTTGCTGAAGGACAGGAACTCGTCTTGCATGATGCGCGGGGTGATGAAGATCAGCAGCTCGCGCTTGTCTTCCTGCCTGGTGGACTGCTTGAACAGATGGCCCAGGAACGGGATGTCACCCAGCAATGGCACCTTCACTTCACCTTCGATGGACTGCGCTTCGAAGATACCACCGAGCACAATGGTCTCACCGTTGGCAACCAGCACTTTGGTCTGCAGGGAGTTCACGTTGATCGCCGGAATCTGCGCACCCGTAACCACATTGGTGAACAGCTCACCGACACTGTTCTGGTCGATGTTCAGGTCCATGATGATGTTGTCATCCGGAGTGATCTGCGGAGTCACATTCAATAAAAGTACCGCTTCCTTGAAGGTCACCGAAGCGGCCCCGGAAGAAGTGGCTTCCAGATAGGGAATCTGTACACCGGAACGGATGCTCGCTTCCTGTTTGTCACCCGTCACTACTTTCGGCTGGGAGACGATTTCCGCCTTGCCGGAATCTTCCAGCGCAGACAGCTCCAGACCTAGCAGGAAGTCTTCTTTCAGGATCGCATAAGCCACACTACCCGCCGGGTTGGTGATTCCCAAGTCGATCAGCATCGGATCGTGCAACGTGGTCGGCGCAGACATGTCTGGGCCATTGCCGTCACCGTCTGAAGGGAACGAGGCCAGACCACCGGAACCAATACCAATGGTGTCGTCACTGGTGTTGTGATCCTCCATATAGCTCCAGCGCACACCGAGACTTTTCTCAAAGTCGGTGTTGGCAGTCACGATACGCGCCTCGATCATTACCTGGCGGATGGGGATATCGATGGCGCCGATAAGATCGCGGAACTGGGCGATCTTGTCTTCGGTATCGGTGAGGATAATGGTATTGGTGCGCTCGTCCACAATGGCACTACCGCGGGAAGACAGGATACTGCGGCTCTCCTGATCCTCGCGCCCACCGGCGAAGTTACCCCGCCCCATACCGCCACCCTGTCTGCCACCCTGAGCTCCGGCAAACAGGGAAAAGAGTTCACGGGCATCGGCGTAGCGAATCTGGATATATTCGGTGCGCAGCGGCGCCAGCTCTTCCAGCTGCTTGCGGGTCTCCAGTTCGCGGCGCTCGCGCTCGGCAATCTCTGCCGCCGGCGCCACCATGATTACATTGCCGTCCTGGCGCTTGTCCAGGCCCTTGGCCTTGAGGATCAACTCCAGCGCCTGGTCCCAGGGCACACCGTCAAGGCGTAAGGTAATACGCCCCTGTACGGTATCGCTGGCCACCAGGTTGAGATCGGTGAAATCGGCAATCAACTGCAATACCGAACGAACCTCGATATCCTGGAAATTCAGGGACAGCTTCTCTCCGGTAAACTGGAATTCTTGCTGCTTTTCGCGTACCTGGGCAACACTGAGTGGTTTCACACTCAGAACGTACTCGGTGTCCGCCTGGTAGGCGAGGTAGTCGTAATCACCAGCGTGGGGATCTACAGAAATCACGGTATTGCGACCATCGTAATCAACACTGATGGCGTTCACCGGGGTAGCAAAGTCGGTGACATCGAGACGCTGGCGCAGGGACTGCGGCAGTTCAGCACCGAGGAATGTCAGAATAATCTTGCCCTTGGTGCGCTCTACATCAATGTTCACTGCGGGGTCGGTCAGACTGACAATCACTTTGCCCTCGCCGCCCTCACCGCGGCGAAAGTCGACATTTCTGATCGCCACACCGCCCGCAGGCTTGAACTGGGCGTTACCGCCAATATTGGTGCTGCTGAGTACCGGTGCAGCTGTCACTGCAGCGGTTGTCGCAACGTCCGCACCCACTTCCAATATCACCTGATTGCCAATGCGCTCACTGGTGTACACCGGCAGCTGGTCCAGATTGAGAATCAGACGGGTGCGATCTTCACCGGAGACGATCACCGCACTGCGCGCGGCACCGATATCCAGACTGTATTTTTTCTGCGGCAGCACGCTCTCGACCCCGGCAAAGTCCATAACGATACGGGCCGGTTGCTCGATGGTGTAGCCCGTAGGTTCCGGCGGCACATCACTGAAAGTGAGGCGCAGCTGCAGGCGGCTGCCGGGCAGCTCGGAAAACTGGATATCGTTCAGCTGGCTGGCCAGAGACGGAGCCGCCAGCGGCAGCAACACCAGGCCAAACAACAGTGCTTTCACACGCGGTAGTGCATTGGCGATCCGCGCCAATACTTTGGCGAGTTGCGTGGTGATCATTTTAGTTTTCCTTCTCTTCCAAAGTCAGAGCCCGCGGCCGTTCAATCCAGCCACCGGTACCATCCGGCACAATTTCCAGTACATCGATTTGCGACGATGAGGCGTTGACCACACGCCCGTGATTTTTACCCATGTAATTGCCGATGGTGATGCGGTGGATACCGCCATCACCATCGTTCACCAGCGCCCATAACTGCCCGCCCCGGGACAGGGTGCCCACCATGGCCAGCGCATCAAAGGGGTAGCTTTCCAGCATTTCTTTTTTTCGGTTCAAATCCGGGGCCACATCCAGCTTGCGCCCCACCAGGCGCTGATCGGCCTCGAGTACCGGGCGCAGGAACGGGCTGCGCAGCGCGGCAGCGCTGTATACATAGGGACTGTAAGGCGTAAAGGTGGGGATAGGATCAATCTGGCCGCGCGGCTTGAGTTTGACCTCGGTCATCTTTTTACGAAGATCCGCGTGCCCCCCGTCCATGCTACAGCCAGCCATCGCCAATAGCACGGTGGTCAGAGCGAAGTACTTTTTCATCCCTCTTCCCCCTGATCCTTATAACGGTAGGTTTTTGCGCTCACTACCATGTTCAACAGCGCCGCGCTATTTTTCGTCGTTTTGATATCGAAATCATGCAGTGTGACAATCCGCGGCATGCCCGCGATACCACTGATAAAGGCTCCGAACTCGTGGTAGCCGCCCTGGACCTCAATACGGATTGGCAGTTCGACATAGAACTCACCTACCTGCTCGCCTTCCAGCGCAATCTTCTGAATTGTCAGGCCGCTGCCGCGACCGAACTCGTCGATATCTTCCAGCAGCCCCGGCACCTCAGTATCTTTGGGCAACTGCTTGAGCAGCGCACCGAAGGTTTCTTCCATTTCGGCAAGCTGCTCGCGATAGACATCCAGATTGGCCGCCTCGTGGGATTTGCGCTCAAACTGGGTAAACAGATCACGCTCTTTATTCACGGCGATGTTCAGCGCGGCGTAGCGGTCCTTGACCAGAAAATAATATCCTCCGCCCACCAGCACCGCGGCAATTACGATCAACAACACTATCCGCCCCGCCAACGGCCAGACGCCGACACGGGAAAAGTCGATATCACTGATATCCAGCTGATTCAGCTGTTTGAGAGTATCTTCAAGCGCCACGATTAGGCTCCATTGTTGGCGGCATCGCCATCTTCTTCTTTTTTGCGGCCGCTGACACTGACTGTCATCTCAAATGCGCTGGCCTGCTCGCCAAATGCCGGCTTCGCCGTCACCCCGGTCAGATTCGGAGACTCAAACCATTCAGACTGGTCGAGGCTTCGCATAAAGGAGGACACCCGGTTGTTGGACTCTGCTACCCCGGATATCTTCAGGGTCTTACCGGTGCGCTTGAGGTTGGTGAGCCACAGACCTTCCGGCGCTGCCCGCACCATCTCATCGAAGTAGCGCACTGCCAGCGGGCGATTGCCCTGCAGCTCCTGAATCACGCGCATACGATCGATCAGCTGCTGGCGACGCTTCTTGAGATCCTTGATCTCCCTCACCTGCTTATTCAGCGCCATGATTTCTGTATTCAACAGCTGATTGCGCTCTTTCTGATTATCGATTTGCGCATCGACCGTCTTCATCCACATAAAGACTGAGACAGCAGCAACAATCACAACCAGCACGGCGACCTGCTGGAATTCTTTCTGCTTTTGCTCCCGGTATTCCTGGCGCCACGGGAGTAGATTGATCTTTGCCATGTGTTAAAACTCCCGCTCGCGCATGGCGAGACCCGCGGCAATCATCAGTGACGGCGCTTCCACCGCCAGTGCCTGACGATTGACCCGGGAGGCCACACTCATATCCCGGAAGGGATTGGCCACCATAGTGGGCTTGTTGAGTTTCTGACCCACCAGCTCAGCGAGCCCGTCCATCGCGGCGACGCCGCCACCGAGCAGGATGTAATCCACATCGCTGTAGGAGGTCGAAGAATAAAAGAATTGCAGGGAACGAGTGACCTGTTGCACTACCGCATCGCGGAAAGGCTCCAGCACTTCGGGGTAGTAGTCGTCGGGCAAGCCGCTGCCACCCTGGCGCTTGGCCAGCATGGCTTCCTCCGAAGACAGACCGTAGCGGCGCTGGATTTCATCGGTAAGCTGACGCCCGCCAAACAGCTGTTCGCGGGTGTATACGGTACGACCGTCAACCAGCACCGAAAGCGCACTCATGGTGGCACCGATATCGATCACCGCGACCACCAGCTGCTCCTGAGCCGGGAACTGGTTGTCCATCAGGGTATAGGCCCGCTCAATGGCGTAGGCTTCCACATCCACCACCCCGGGCAGTAGATCCGCTTCGTTCAAAGCGGATACGCGCTGTTCCACGTTCTCGCTGCGGCATGCCGCCAGTAGCACTTCCACCTGGCCTTCGCCGCGCTCCGACGGTCCCTGCACCTCAAAATCCAGATTCACTTCATCCAGCGGATAGGGGATATATTGGTCCGCCTCCAGCGCAATCTGCGCTTCCAGAGCGTCGTCCGAGAGATCTGCAGGCATGTCCAGGGTCTTGGTAATTACCGCGGACCCGGATACCGCCACTGCAGCCTGGCGCAGGCGAGTCTTGGAACGCCGTACGACCTTGCGGATGGCTTCGGCAATGGCACCCACGTCGTTGATATTTTTGTCCACCACCGCATTCGGGGGCAACGGCTCACTTGCATAGCTTTCCACGCGGTATTTGTCGCCATTGCGACTCAGTTCGAGCAACTTTACCGAGGTGGAGCTAATATCGAGCCCAAGCATGGCTTTAGGACCCTTACTGAGAAAAGGGAGCATCCCCATTTTTCTTATCTTTTCCGTGGGTTATGGAGGTTTGATGGTATAGCACTTTAAATTACCGTCGCAACCGCCTTTTGCATAGGTAACAGTGCACATTATTCGTATAATTGTCGAACAGTGCCGATATAATTGATCAAGACGTAGACAGAAAGATTTCCATGACCGAAAAAGCCCGCAACCGCCTGCTTTCCCTGCTGTGGCTGGCTCTCGCCGGCGCCGCCGCCGGTGCTATGGCGTTTTCCAGCATTTATCTCTATTTGAAGCCCGGACTGCCGTCGGTGGAAAGCCTGCGCGATATCCGCCTGCAAACCCCCCTGCGGATATACTCGCGAGATATGAAGCTAATCGGCGAATTTGGCGAAAAACGCCGCAGTCCGATTACCATCGCGCAGACCCCGGACATGTTCATCAAGGCCATTCTGGCCGCGGAGGACGACGCCTTTTATTCCCACAGCGGTGTCTCCATTAAGGGGTTGATGCGCGCCGCACGCCAGCTGGTGGCCAGTGGCTCCATCCAGTCCGGCGGTAGCACCCTCACCATGCAGGTGGCGCGAAACTTCTTTCTCAGCCGCGATCAGCACTTTATCCGCAAATTCAACGAAATTCTCCTATCGCTGCAGATTGAACAGGAGCTCAGCAAGGACGAAATCCTGGCCCTGTATATCAACAAGATCTTTCTGGGCAACCGCGCTTACGGCTTCCAGGCTGCAGCGCAGGTGTACTACGGTAAGGACATCAACGAGCTGAATCTGGCCCAGTGGGCGATGATGGCGGGCCTGCCCAAGGCGCCGTCCACCTATAACCCCATCGCCAATCCCTCCCGCGCGCTGGTGCGCCGCAACTGGATCCTGAAGCGCATGCTGGATCTGGGGTATATCGACCAGGACGCTTACAAAAACTCCATCACTGCGCCGGTTACCGCCCGCTATCACGGCCGCGATCTGGACATGAGCGCGCCCTATGTGGCGGAAATGGCGCGCAAGGAAGCTGTGGAGCTGTTCGGCGACGCCGCCTACACCGACGGCTACCAGGTAATCACCACCGTCGACAGCAAGCTGCAGGACGCGGCGCGCAAGGCTCTGCAGAATGGCCTCGAAACCTACGACAGCCGCCACGGCTACCGCGGCCCAGAGCAGCGGCTTGACCCTGAGCTTCTGGCGGACAATGACCAACTGGTTGATCTGCTGCGGGAGATCCCGCTACTCGGCGACCTGGAGCCCGCCGTGGTGACCGCGGTAGCGCCACAGAGCCTCAGTGTACAGTTGCGGGACCGCCGCGTAATTGAAATTCCCTGGGATCGCGGCCTCAGCACCATTCGCCCCTATATCTCTGAAAACGCCCGCGGTCCGCGGCTCAAGTCCGCCGACGAAATGTTCGCCCCTGGTGACGTGGTGCGCCTGCGCAGGGTACTCATCTCCGCAGAAGAGGTGGAAAAAGAACGGGAAAATGCCCGTGTGGCAGCAATTGAGAATGCCGCAGAATCGCTCGCCGATGCCACCGTTACCGACGACCCCTTCACGACTCCGGAAGGACTCGCTGACGACGAACAAACGGAAACGCCTCAGCCCCGTGAAGAGTGGCACCTGACCCAGGTACCGGCAGCGCAGAGTGCGCTGGTGTCGCTGCAACCGGAAGACGGCGCTATCCGTGCCCTGGTTGGCGGCTATGATTTCCGCCAGAGCCACTTCAATCGCGTCACCCAGGCGGCGCGCCAGCCCGGCTCCAATTTCAAACCCTTTATTTACTCTTCCGCCATCGAGCGGGGATACACCGCCGCCAGTATCATTAACGATGCCCCCATCATCTTTGAACAGACCAACCTCGAAGACGTTTGGCGTCCGGAAAACTCCAGTGGTGATTTTCTCGGCCCCATTCGCCTGCGCCAGGCGCTGTATCTGTCGAAAAACCTGGTATCCATCCGCCTGCTGCAGGCCCTGGGCATCGACTACGCGCTCAACTTCGTCGAAAACTTCGGTTTCGATCGCAGTAAGCTCGCGCGCAACCTCACTATTGCCCTTGGCAGCTCGGCATTGACGCCGCTTGAGATCGCGCGGGGCTATGCGGCTTTCGCCAATGGCGGCTTCCGGGTCGAGCCCTATCTGGTGGACCAGGTTCTGGACGTACACGGTGACACTATCTATCAGGCGCTGCCGCTGACTGTGTGTAGTGACTGCCCGGAAACCAGTGAGCAGTATGGCGGTGAGCCCGAGCCCATCGACCTTCAATCAATTCCCCAGGAAACAGCGCTGGCATCCGGTGAACGAGAACCACTGGAATTGCGGACCCTGCCGGTTGCACCGCTGCATGCGGATGAACAGGCCCGCCCAAGGGCACCCCGCGCCATCTCGGCGGAGACCGCTTACATCATGGATTCGATGCTCAAGGATGTCATCAAGAAGGGCACCGGACGTATGGCGCTATCCATGAAGCGCGGTGATATCGCCGGTAAAACCGGCACCACAAACGGCCCCCGGGACGCCTGGTTCTCAGGCTATAGTCCCCACCTGGCGACCAGTGTTTGGGTCGGTTTCGACTCCAACTCTGAACTTGGCAAGAATGAGTACGGTGGTTCGGCAGCGCTGCCAATCTGGATCGACTTCATGTCCGAGGCACTCGAAGGCCTGCCGGAGCGCCACCTGGCGCAGCCAGACGATATAGTGACCATGCGTATCAATCCACGCACCGGACTGCGCACATCCCGCGGCGGCATCTTCGAGATCTTCCGTGCGGACCGCCTGCCGGGGCGCGAAAACTATGGTAACTACCCGTCGATTTACTCAGAGAGCCCGGATACGCCGGCGACAAATGACGACCAGGCCCAGGAGTCATTGCCAGAAGAGTTGTTCTGACCTCCTACCAAGGGCAGAAACAAAAAAGCCGCCCTGTTATGTCACAGGGCGGCTTTTTTTGGCCTTATGTCCAGCAGTCGTTGCAATAGGAAAATCAGCGGCGTTTGCGGTACGCCAGACAGGCTTCTTCCATTTCTGCCAGATCAGGGATCACCGCCGCTTCGCCGGAAAGTGCCACGTGCATCAACTCTCCCATGGCGCATTCGGCATCGCGCCCCGCCAGTTCTTCCGGCGTAACCCGGACCAGACGCGGTGTACCCTGAAGTACCAGGGCAAAAAACGGCAGATCGCCTTCCGCCTGGCCGGTACTCAGGACCGCGATACGACAGTTACTGCGCAGGGTAGGCATAGGATTGCCGCGCATCACCTCAAAGGACATCAGCGGCAGGCGCAATTCCCGCCAGTGTAACTCCCCCATATACCAGTCCGGCGCATCAAACGCGGTGACAGGGCTCTGCAGCGCAATAATTTCGGATAGGGTTTCCACCGGCACCAGCAACTGACCATCCGCCAGCGGCAAAAGCAGGCTGCTGACCTCCTGCGGTACTTCGGTAGTGGGCAAGGCGTCTACTCCGCTCATGCTTTGTGTTCTCCGCCGCGCACTCGGGCTTGCATATATTCGTTGCTCGTTGCTGACGCCGTCGCCATCACACCTCGGCCTCCGCATCGGTAAAGTCGCGGATCGCCGCCAACAGCACTTCCTCCTGATAGGGTTTACCCAGATAGTGGTTTACCCCCAACGACAGGGCATGATCCCGGTGCTTCTTACCGGTACGGGAGGTGATCATAATGATCGGGATATCCCGCAAGCGGCCACTCGAGCGCATATTGCGCGCCACTTCGAAACCATCCATCCGCGGCATCTCGATATCCAGCAACATCACGTCCGGAATGACATCCTGGAGCTGGATAATGGCGTCCTGACCGTCTTTCGCGGTAATCACCCGGAAGCCTTCGCGTTCCAGGAAGCGAGTGGTTACCTTGCGCACCGTTACCGAGTCGTCCACCACCATCACCAGTTTCTGGGTTTCCGGCTCCTCGCGACCACTGATTACAGGCTTTTCCTCCAGCAGGGGAATCTCCGGACGTGCCAACTGTGCCGAGTGCTTCCGCAGCAGGGCGTGGGCGTCGAGAATCACCACCACCGTCCCGTCACCGGTCACCGTAGCACCGGATACCCCCTGAACACTGGCGAACTGCGGCCCGAGGCTCTTCACCACAATCTCGCGGCTGCCCAGGATGGCGTCGACCTGCAGGGCCATGGCGGAATTGTCCGAGCGCACCAGCAGTACCGGCATCTGCATGTCTTCCACCACAAGGCGCGGTTGCGCACTGGACTGCAGCAGGCTACCAAAATAACTCACCAGGTAGGGCTCACCGGCGTATTCGAAGCGTGCGTCCGGCGTGCGATAGTAATGCTCCAGCTCGAACGGGCTGAGACGCACGATACCTTCGATGGTGTTCAGCGGCAGTGCGAACATATCCTCGCCCACTTTCACCATCAGCGCGCGGTTCACGGAAACCGTAAACGGCAGCCGCACCACAAACTCGGTGCCCTCACCCGCCTGGGAGGCGATGGTTACACTGCCACCAATCAGCTTGATTTCCGCAGACACCACGTCCATGCCGACACCACGGCCCGAAATCTGCGTGACCTGCTCTGCGGTACTGAAACCTGCATGCAGAATGAACTGCATAATCTCACTATTGGACAGCTCTGCGTCCGGGCGCATCAGGCCGGTTTCGATCGCCTTTTCGCGCACCCGCATCAGGTTGATCCCGGCCCCGTCGTCACTGATGGTAATCACCACCTCACTGCCTTCCCGTGCGAGCGCCACGGAAATACGCCCGCGTTCCGCTTTGCCGGCGTCGCGACGCGCCTGCGGCGATTCAATCCCGTGGTCCACCGCGTTGCGCAGCATATGCTCCAGGGGCGCCACCATGCGCTCCAGCATGGATCTGTCCAGTTCTCCCTCAACGTTGGAAAACACCAGATCCACCTGTTTGCTCAATTCCGCGCTTACCTGGCGCACAATACGGCGCAGTCGCGGCACCAGGCGGGAGAAAGGCACCATGCGGCTGCGCATCAGGCCTTCCTGAAGTTCGGTGTTTACCCGCGACTGCTGCAGCAGCAGGGTTTCCGTATCCCGGGCCTTGTTGCCCAGGGTCTGGCGCAACTCCAGCAAGTCCGAGGTGGACTCCAGCAGTGAGCGCGACAGGTGCTGGATGGACGAATAGCGGTCCATTTCCAGCGGGTCAAAATCAACGTCCTGCTCCGCCAGCTGCTCCTGACGGAACTGGATCTGAGCTTCAGTCTCCTTGTCCAGCCTGCGCAGCTGTTCGTTGAGGCGGGAGAGGGTCGAGTCCATCTCGTCCAGCGCCAGACCAAACTCACTGACCTGCTCTTCCAGACGCCCGCGGGAAATCGAGGTCTCACCGGCGAGGTTTACCAGTTCTTCAAGTAGCTCCGAGGCAACCCGCACCATTTCCTGGGGTTGGTTGCGCGGCTGGCCGCCATCGCGCTCGCCAATATTCTTCGATTTGCGCACAAACGGCAGCACGTTGCTGGCGGGCACTGGAGCCTGCGCCGCAGCTACCTTCTCGATCACTTCCACCGCCGGCAGTTTGACATCGCCGGAATCCGGTTCTTCAGCAACCACTTCAGGGGTCTCGTCGCGATCCTCGGACAGCAGCTCCGGCTCAGGCCGGGTATCCGGTTCAGTGGCTTCGATACCGTAGTCGACGGGACTTGCGTCTACCGCCACCTGCTCATCCGCCCAACTGGTTTCCAGCAGGGCGCAGAAAGCGGGCAGCTCATCGCCCCCCATCCATGCGCGCACGGTTTCGACACCGGCGGCGAGACGATCGTAGATTGCGTGGGCATCGGCGAAGAACTCAGCGGAGGGCGAACTGCCGCTCTGCATATTTTCGATCACCGTTTCAAAACGGTGCGCGACTTCACCAAGTCCCATCAATGCCGCCATGCGTGCACCGCCCTTGAAGGTGTGCAGCACACGCTTGAGCGCCTCGGGGGGCTCACGGTCTTCTGGAGACTGCTCCCAGTTCTGGATCAGCTCTTCCAGCTCATCCATCAGGTCGCTAGCCTCTTCCAGGAATACTTCCACCACATCCGGATCGATATCCGCCAGCAGGCCACGCTGAGATTCACTGATTTCACCGGTGCCCGGCTCAACCTCGAGAGCCGGCGCAACTGGCACAGAAACCTGTTCGCTCGCAATCTCTTGCGCTGGCACTTCAGGTTCCACCTCGGCGGCGTTTACCGGTGCAGACTGGTCTTCAATTGACGAGCCAACAACCGCCATCTCATCAAAAATCTGGCTTTCTTCGACTGAGTCTTCTGTAACCGGCGCTTCCGGCACGTCGACGATAACGATATCGTCCAGTTCAGGCTCAACATGTGACTGCGCCGCACTCAACTCGGCTTCGAGCCATTCGACGGTGAGCTCCGGCTCTTGTTCCGGAATTTCACTGTCCGACGTCGCCTGCGGAATCAGGGAATCGCTGCGGGCCGCCTGTTCTGCCAGCAGGTCGTCGAAATTGAGGTCGGCAAGCATTCCTTCATTGCCATCAGCGTCGACTTGCGACATCTCGATAACAATTTCTTCGCCCGCCTCGTCACGGGGAAGTTCGAGTTCAATGAGCAGTTCCGATTCGTCCGCTTCCGCAACGACGGAATCACCGTTGTCCTCTACGCCGAATACGTCGCTGTCGATGCCGTATTCGGACAGGTCGATATCCTCGTCCTCGCCACCATCGTCGCCCTGAGCCAGATAGCGCAGAGCCTCACCCACTGCTTCGCTTACTGGAGGCAGGTCGGTAGACGCCGCCACCGCGTCGACGAGATCCAGCAGCTCGTTGTGTCCCTGCTCCAGGGCCGCCCATAGTGCGGGCTCCACTTCGAGGTGTCCGTCGATGACCTGGCGATATACTGCCAACAGCAACTGTGACAACTCCTGCAGGGCTGGCAATTGCGCCTGACCGGCGGCCTGTTGCAGCACATCCAGCTCTTCCGCAACCGGCAGCAGGATGCTCGTATCCATCGGCTGCTGACGCCACTGGTGCAGCATCTGATCTGCATCCAGCAATACTTTCATGCCGTCGGCCATGATGACCGCCAGCAACTGCGGATCTACCGCTTTCGGTTCGTTGGCCTCGCGTTCGCGAATGAGGTGCCCAACCGCGCGTTCCTGCAGCTCAGCCACCCGCGCCAGAAACTGCTCACTGCGCTCCACCAACAGTGGCTCGCCGCAATAAATCTGGTTCAGCGCAACTTTTACATAGCTGGCTGCATCGCCGATTAGCTCGTAGATATCGCTATCGATGGGGACCTGATAGGTGCGCAATTCCTTCACAAAGCGCTCGAGCGGCGCCATCAATTCCGCAACCGGGGTAACCTCGGCCATGTGCGCGGAGCCTTTCAGGGTATGCAGGGCGCGGTGCAGCGGATCGGAAGGAATCCCGTACAGTGGCGCAGCACGGTCCATCTCCGACAGAAATTCTGCCACGGTCGCCAGGTGTGTCTCTGCCTCCTGGGCAAAAATTTCCCACAGCTGGGCATTGTCATCAGCGTCAACCAATTCATCTTCAATCGCCGCGCCGGTCTCGTCCTCCTGCTCGGCGGACTGCAGTAACGCCTGGGGAACTTCCCCCATGGAAAGCTGCTTGGCCCAGTGTTCCAGCTCCGCAGTACGTGCGGGTTCGGGATCACCGCTGCGGGTGCGGAAAGCGTCGACCATGGAAGGAAGTTTCGCCAGCACCTGTTCAATCAGCAACGCATGGGCACGGCCCGGGGTGATGGTGTCATCAAGGACCCGGTTCAGCATATTTTCCACGGCCCAGGCCAGCTCACCGACTTCCATCGCTTCCACCATGCGGCCGGAACCTTTCAGGGTATGGAAACCCCGTCGGAATTCCACCAGCGCATCGCGGTTGCCAAAATTGGCCACCCACTGCGGGAAGTAATGCTCGATGGTCTCCAGTACTTCCGCCGCTTCCTCGAGGAAAATTTCCAGAATTTCGTCGTCGATGATGCTGGTTTCATCGTCATCCGCCAACACCGGAGCAGGTACTGTATTTGGTGTCACCGGCCTCGCCGAATCTACGGCGAAGTGGTCTACGGCAGATTCATAAAGGCGCTCATCCGCGTACGATTCTTTTGTCAGATCTGTTGTTGGCTCTGCGGTCAGACCGGCCGCCAGATCGGCCAGCGGATCTGCGCTTTCCGATGCGTCGATAACCGCGGTTTCAGCGGCTATGTCATCGAGCGAAAATTCAAAACTGGCGAGCCCCCGCTCTTCCAGTTGCTCCTGTGAGAGTGCCTGGTCTTCCGCTATAACATCCAGATCCGGCGGCTCTATAACACTATCGGACAGAGTCTTTTGACTCTGGATATTCTCGGGATCCTGGCCGCCGGCAACGGCGTAGCCGAGCGTAGCGACGCTTTCTTCCGCCAGGGCCAACAGCATATCCGCATCTTCGATGCCCTCCGCGCGACGCTCCAGGTAGTACTCGACACTGGTAACGGCGTCGGCCAGGGTATCCAACAGCTTCCAGTCCGGCTGCTCACCGGCGTGGATCAGACGCTCTTCAATATATTTTTTACACGCTCCGACGATTTCAGCGGCGCGCTGGTAACCCACCATATCCAGGCCGCCACAGACTTCCTGCAGACGCTGCGGCACTTGTGACAATTGGCCGGCATCCCAGTGACTGGCGATGTACTCGACAACGGCCTCTTTTACATTTTCCAGGCCAATACGCGCCTCGCGCAGTACGCGTTCGGTGGCTTCTCCCATGAGCGGGGAATCGCTGTCGATCTTTTTGTCGCGCTCCACCGCCGCAGCGAGACCCGAGTCCAGTTGCACCAGTTCTGACGCTGCCTGCATCAGCAACTCATCCGGATCGGAGCTGCGAGAAGCGTCACGCAGATGTTCGTATATGCTGCGCGCGCGGGTGCGTTGATTTTCCAGGCCCAACACGCCGAGGGTGTCGGCGATGCGCTTGGCAATTATCGCGGTATCCGCGAGCGGTGGACGCTCGGTAGTGGTAACACTGGGGTCCAACGCTTCGCGCACGCTGGCGAGTTCTTCCCGCAGTGCAGCGACTGCGGTACCCATCGCCTCAGGGCCCATAGCCAGTGCATCTTCGGTATCCGGTCGTGGGGTACCCGGCACAGCCTGATCAAGGGCGTACTTCGTATACAGCGCGCTGGTGCGCGGTCCATTGGGTCCGCTCAGGTATACGTAAAACAGCAGGTTGCGCAGCAAATCGCGATCCGGACGCAAATCCAGTACCCGCACACCCTGGCCCTGCAGAAGACGGAATTCCACATCGATGCGGCGCAGCAGCTGTCGCAAGGCGGGCAACACATTGATGCGGTGGTCGGAGATGCCTTCTAGCAGTGCCTGCAGTATTTCCCACAGGTGCCGGCGCTGGCTGCCGCTGTACAACAGCGCCATCTTCTCACTGACCTTACCCAGGTAAGCGATACTCTCACCGCTGTTCACATCGCGAATCAGCGAAGCCGCCGCAACGTGATACATCTTGCGCAATTTGAGCACCAGCTGCTGCAGTTTTTCCGGGCTATTCAGCAGGGCCTGGCGCTTGCCCACGATCTCTTCCAGCGCAGACAAATCCGGGGCAAACAGCGCGCCCTCAGTGATCAGTCTCTCGCGGCGTACCGCGCGCAAATCATTCAGCAACGGCAACAACAGCACCGCATTGTCACGGCGCTGGAATGCGGTTTTTTCCAGGTAGAGGGGAAGCTCCAGCAATGCCCGCATAAGAAATTCGCGGGTTTCATCGCTGTTCTCGACTTCGCCGCTGGCCAGCGCTTGCACCAACTGCTCCATCTCTTCCGCGAGCATGGCGGCACCGGTAAGCTCCGCCATGTGCAGGGAGCCGTGCACCTGGTGAATCAGGTCCAGGCAGTTTTTCAGTAAACCGGAGGAATCACCGGAACTATCCGGCGTGGAAGAATCCGAGGCAAAAGTTTCCAGGTGCTGACGCGCCTGAGCCAGCGTTTCGTTGATTTCGCCTATCAGCCAATCCAGGGCTACAAAATTGGGATTGTCCCGATTCACGCCAAGTCCTCGGTAATTCGATTTCGCCGCAGCCGGGTAACGCGCGGGGGCGACACCCGGTCTGCGACTGTGCACCCCCGCTCTCACCGATACGGGGACGTCCGCTTTTCGTTATGGGTTTAGCGGCTTATCAGGCCAGAGCTCGCTCTTCGCGCTCCCGCTCAGTATCCAGTGCGTCTTCGCCGATGGTATCGTCGTCCAGCATTGGGAACTCTTCAGACAGCTCCGCCAGATCCCCATCGTACAGGTCACTTTCGCCTTCCACCTCGTCATCGGTGGGCAGCTTGAAGCCGGCAACGGAATCGCGCAGGGCAGAAGCGGTCTGGGCCAGGTTACCAATGGACTGTGCAGTGGCCTGGGTACCCGCGGAAGTCTGCGAGGTAATCTCCTGAATCACGTTCATCGTGTTGGAGATATGACCTGCGGACGAGGCCTGTTGGCGTGCCGCGTTGGAGATGTTCTGAATCAAGGATGCGAGGTTGGTAGATACCGTTTCGATCTCTTCCAGGGCAACACCCGCGTCCTGTGCCAGGCGGGCACCGCGCACCACCTCGGTGGTGGTGGATTCCATCGATACAACCGCTTCGTTGGTGTCCGACTGAATCGCTTTTACCAGGCCCTCAATCTGCTTGGTTGCAGCGGCGGAACGTTCCGCAAGTCGCTGTACCTCGTCCGCAACCACCGCGAAGCCTCGACCGGCATCACCGGCCATGCTCGCCTGAATGGCGGCGTTAAGTGCCAGAATGTTGGTCTGGTCGGCAATGTCGTTAATCAGGCTAACGATGTCACCGATCTCCTGGGAGGATTCACCCAGGCGCTTGATTCGTTTGGAGGTGTCCTGAATCTGCTCGCGAATGGTATCCATGCCCTTGATGGTGTTCTGTACCACCTTGGCGCCGTTGCTCGCGATCTGTACCGAGCGCTCCGCTACCTGCGCCGATTCGGCGGCGTTAGCAGATACCTGGTCAATGGTCACGGCCATCTCATTTACCGCCGCAGATGCACCAGCAATTTCCTGCGCCTGGTGCTCGGAGGCTTCGGCCAGGTGTAATGCCGTCTGCTGGGTTTCCTGAGACAGGGAAGATACTTCCTGAGCCGCGCCATTAATTCGCGATACCAGTACCCGCAGCTGGTCGATGGTGTAGTTGATAGAGTCCGCAATCGCACCGGTGAAGGCCTCGGTTACCGTTGCGGTGGTGGTCAAGTCACCGTCTGCAAGGTCGGCCAGTTCGTCCAGCAGCTGCATAATCGCCTGCTGGTTACGCTCGTTGGTTTCGGACTCTTCACGCAGACTGCGGCGGGTTCCGGAGAAGGCCTGCACCATCATGGCAAAGATCAACAGTACGAAGACGCCGGCGATAATGGCAATGGTCTGGTTATTGGGCTGACGCTCGTCGGACAGGCTGACAATACGGTCGTTCAGGATAGACAGAGCTTCCAGCAGCTGCGGCGAAGAAGTAGCAATACCGTCAGCGGCCTGGCGGGTGGCGAACAGCGCTGGCGTGGCTTCAAAGATTTCGCGTACCGAGGAGCTTACGAATTCAAACAGTTCGGTAATTTCTTCCAGGGACTCGCGGGCTTCGTCGTCGGTTACGCGGGAGATACCCATCACCACGTCGCCGCCCTTCATGCCCTCAACCACTTTACCGAACAGGCTGGCGTCGGTATTGAACTGGTCCGCCGCGGATTCCGCGTCATCACCACCCTGCAGCATTTTATCGATGTTTCGACCGATACGTTCGGCGCGCCATACCTGCAGCTGGGCTTGTTCGACCTGGTTCGCCGGGGCGTTGTTAGCCAGCAGGATTTCCACAATATTGTTGTGCTCTGCCTGCAGTTCCGGCAGCGAGTCGTTCAGGGTACTCGCCACGTCATTCAGGAAGATGATCGAATCCTTGTTGCCCAGAATGGTATCGGCCTGTTCGCGCAGCTGGCGCCATACCTGGCCGTAGTTGGCCAGTTCGCTCTCCAGTGCCTTACTACTGGCCCTATCCATCCCCTGTAGCTCGCTCCAGGTGGCCGACATCTGGTTGACGGTCCGCTCCAGGTCTACGAACGCCTGCTCATCGCCGGCGGTGGCTGCGGGCGCGTAGGACACCACCTGATAGGACAGTGCGCGCAATTCGGCCACATCCTCAAGGTGTTCCTGGTCGCGGTCGGCGTTGCGCTGCACCAAGAAGATGCTAACGATCAGTCCCGCCAGTGTGGCGAGTACCAGCAAACCCATAAACAGCGCGGCAGGATTACTGCGCAGCGCGGAAAATGAACTCTGGGAGCCTGTTTTCATAAATTACTCCTGGCGAACCTGTCCCTCAGGCCAACTCTTGTTATCACCACTTTCTGGGCCTACGGCCCCCCATCCCTTAACTGCCCAAGCATTTGGGCGCCCCTAAATCGGCAGACACCGACAAGGGATATTGCCGGGGGCGGGGTAACGGCCCGCTCCCTATAGAGGTGTAACGCACTAAATGCGCTTCACCTCAGTAACCTTTGGGCAGGGTTAAAACCAGGCCCGCGAGTACGTACCACCAAAAACAGAAAGCCGCAGCTCAATGAGCCGCGGCATCCGCAAATTGAAAATCACCTATCAGGGCCTGCAGGTCGAACACCAACCAGCGCCCCTGCTGCAACACAAACTGGCCGCTGACCATGGGTGCAAACGGCTCCGCCAGGTCAGCTGGCGGCATCTGGCCATATTCCAGAGCCAAATGCTGCATACCGTGCAGCTCATCGACAATCAGACCCGCGTACACCTTATCCCGCTCCAGTACCAACACCCTGCGACGCTGGCGCGGACTGGTCAGGTGGCCGCCGAAAAACGCCGCCATATCGAACAGCGGCAGCAAGCGGCCACGCACGTTGGCCACCCCACGCACCCAGGGCTGAACCCCGGGAATGAAGGTGTAGTGGGGCACTTCCAACAGTTCCACCACATCTTCCATGGCGGCAACGAAACGATGGCCCAACAGGGAAAAACCAATGCCCGTCCAGTAAGGCTTAATTTCCTGGCGAGCAGGCAGTCCCTGCGCTTGTGCTTTCGCACGCCGGGCTATATCAACCAGTGCGAGATACGGGGTAAGTGTGGAATGCACGGAGGTTCAATGCCGGCCTCAGGCCAACACCTCTTCGATGGTGCCGAGCAGCTTACTCTCGTCAACCGGCTTGGTCAGGTAAGCACGCGCGCCCTGGCGCATACCCCATACGCGGTCGGTATCCTGGTCCTTGGTGGTTACGATAACAATCGGAATCCCACTGGTTTCGTCGCCCTTGCTCAGCTGACGGGTAGCCTGAAAACCATTCAGCCCCGGCATAACGATATCCATCAGGATTACATCAGGACGCTGCTCGCGGGCCGTGTCGACGCCGCTCTCGCCACTGGTGGCAGTAAGCACCGCGTGGCCGTTTTTTTCCAGAATGGTGGTCAGCTTGTGAGTTTCGGTTGGCGAATCATCTACGATAAGAACTCTGGCCATGTTTCCCCCGAGATAGTGTTTCCCACCCGACTGATCGCTTACATCCGGGTGACTGTTGTTGCTACAGGCCGGACGCCGAAATCGACGTCGCGACCACACGCTTTGTTATATGAAGTTGACTTTTGTGCCGTGCGGAACTTTTTTGCTTTTATTTAATGGTTCCAGCGCCAAAGAACGAGAATTTGGCACAGTCTACGCCATTTCCGCATAGCCTTTCACACAAAAAATGAGATACGAGTCTCAAGCTGCATGGTGAGGCTTTGCGTGCGCAGAAATTGCCCCCAGCAGTTCGCTTTTGCTGAAAGGCTTGGTCAGGTACTGGTCGCACCCCACCACACGACCTTTCGCCTTGTCGAACAGGCCATCCTTACTGGAGAGCATGATGACCGGCGTACTGCGGAATTCACTGTTGTTTTTGATCAGCGCGCAAGTCTGATAGCCATCAAGGCGCGGCATCATAATGTCTACAAAAATGATGTCGGGACGTGAATCGGCGATCTTTGCCAGCGCATCGAAGCCATCGGTAGCCGTAACCACCGTACAGCCTGCTTTCTGCAGCAGCGTCTCGGCGGTGCGACGAATAGTTTTACTGTCGTCGATCACCATCACGGTGAGACTTTCCCAGTTGAGCTCCATAGTGTTCCTGAATCCCCTTTACTTATTTTTCCAGGCGCTGCGTAAAACGCGGTAAATCGTCATCCATCGCAGCGCCTTATGCGCAACCTCTTAACGGGGTCCGATCGTCGCCGCGTTCAGTCGAGAAGTGCTGTAACCACCACTGCGTGCTGGCAAGCGCAGATCAAGGCAAACTTTTATCACAGATACCACAGTGAATCTAGCGACGACCGGAGCCCATGGGGACCAATGATCAATTTGTGAGCAATAGCGCAGTTATAACTGACTGAAACGCGCAAGCCGGCCTTGCAGACTCACTCTACTACTTTTAATTTAGCGGCTCTGAGTTTTCGATGAACAACAAGCGGACACTGGAAAGAATACCCCTGTGCCGCTATTTCCCTCCCGCTGCAACATCAGATTTACGGACTGCCCTATGAGCCAGACCCTCGGCGTGGTCATGGACCCGATCGCCAACATCAACTACAAAAAAGACACCACCCTGGCAATGCTGCTCGCCGCCCAGCGCGCAGGTTTCGAACTGGTGTATTTTCTGCAATCGGATCTGTATCTGGACTGCGGCAAACCAATGGGGAACGGCTCACCACTACAGGTGTTCGAGGATCCCGACAACTGGTTCAAACTGGGCGAGCGCAACCCCGTACACCTGGGAGATCTCGATGTGCTGCTGATGCGGGTCGACCCACCCTTCGACAACGAGTACATCTACTCCACCTACATCCTTGAAGCCGCCGAGCGCGCTGGCGCCCTGGTGGTCAACAACCCCCAGTCCCTGCGCGACTGCAATGAAAAAATCTTTGCCACCTATTTTGGCGAATGCTGCCCGCCGCTGATTGTCAGTCGCGACATGCAGCAGCTACGCGCCTTCCACGCAAAACACAAAGACGCGATTTTCAAACCGCTAGACGGCATGGGCGGCACCGGCGTGTTTCACGTCAAACCGGACGGCGGCAATCTCGGTGCCATTCTGGAAATGCTCACCGACAACGGCAAGCGCCAGATCATGGGCCAGCGCTATATTCCCGAAATCAAAGATGGCGACAAGCGCATTCTGATGGTGGATGGTGAACCGGTACCCTACTGCCTGGCGCGCATCCCCGAAGCCGGTGAAACCCGCGGCAATCTGGCGGCCGGGGGCCGCGGCGAAGCACGCCCCCTGTCCGAACGGGACCTGTGGATAGCCCGCCGGGTCGGCCCTGAACTAAAAAAACGCGGACTGCTGTTTGTCGGTCTCGACGTCATCGGCGACTACCTTACCGAAGTGAATGTCACCAGTCCGACCTGCGTGCGCGAAATCGATGCCGCCTACGGTACCGACATCGGCGGACTATTGATGCGCGCGATCACAGACCAACTGGTTCAAAAAGGGTAAACTCACCCCTCGCCGCCGCAACCGGGTATCGACACATCCGGGCGGCGGCAGTTTCACGGCAGTAGTAAAAGCAATAACCACAATGACCGCAGCAGCCAGCCAATCCAGAGCCGAGACCAATCCGTCGGCACCCATTCCGGCAACCCCCACCACCCAAGGGGACCGTTTTACCTTTGCGCTGTTTCTGGCCTGCGCAATGCACGCATTGATCATTTTTGGTGTAGCCTTCTCCGCACCGGAGGCCCGCGAGGCGCCCCCCACACTGGAAGTCACCCTGGCACAGCACCGCGCCCTCGATGCACCAGAAGACGCCGACTACCTGGCCCAGCACAACCAGCAGGCCAGTGGCACTGCCGATACCCCGCAGGAGCTTTCCACCGACCGCCGTGCGGAAATCGCAGACACCAGCATTCGCCAGGTCAGCCCCCTGCCGCAACAGCAAGCGGCGCGCCCCGCAGACCAGTTGCGCCAGCTGGTGACCACCATCGGCGACAGCCCTTTCAGGGCTCCGGAACTGCCTGCGGAAGACAAGCGCTCGGAAGAAAAGCGCGGTGATGCCCCCACCGATCTGCCACCCACCAACCCCGAGATCGCCAGCCTGCAGGCGCGCCTGGACAAGATCCGCCAAACCATCGCCCAGCGCCCACGGGTGCGCCGCCTTACATCGGTAGCGACCAAAGCCTCAGCAGATGCCGCGTATCTGCACGACTGGCGCCAGAAGGTGGAAGCCATCGGCAACGACAACTTCCCCGAGGAGGCGCTCGCGCGCCAGATCACTGGCGACCTGCGTCTCATGGTACGCCTGCTGCCCACCGGGGCCGTGGAGGAAGTGGTCATCCTCGAGTCCTCTGGCGAACGCATCCTCGACGACGCCGCACAGCAGATAGTGCGCCTGGCGGCCCCCTTTGCACCTTTCCCGCCGGAAATCCGCAAGCAGGCAGACCGCCTGGAGATTATTCGCACCTGGCGCTTTGAAATGACCGGTTTCTCCACTGCTGCCGGCAAATCCGACAATCGCAGTTGACCCAGTCCGGGCCAGCTAACGCTAAACTACCCCCATGCCTTTCAAACAATCCCAGAATATCGACAGCGATCTTACCCACAGCAGTCTGCGCGGGCAGTTCCTGATCGCCATGCCCGGCATGCAGGATCCGCGCTTCAAACAGGCGGTTACCTTTATCTGCGAGCACACCAGCGAAGGCACCATGGGGATCGTCGTCAACGCCCCCAGCCGTGTGACCTGGAAGGAAGTCTTTGCCCAGCTGTCCCTCGACGACGCCAGCCTGCGCGGCGACGAACCGGTGCTGGTAGGCGGCCCGGTAGCTCAGGAACAAGGATTTGTACTGCACGGTCGCGGCATGCAGTTTGCGTCCACAGCAGAAGTCTCCGAGCACATCAGCCTTACCGCATCCAAGGACATCATTGAATCCCTCGCCGCCGGTCGCGGGCCAGACGACGTACTGCTGGCACTGGGCTACGCAGGCTGGGGGCCCGGGCAGCTGGAAGAGGAAATCACGGAAAATGCCTGGCTCACCCTGCCCGCAGAACCGGAAATCCTCTTCGCGACCCCCTGGGAAAAGCGCTGGCAGACTGCCGCAGCCCGCCACGGTATCGACCTGAGCGGCATTGGCACCCAGTCCGGCCATGCTTAAGAAACCTCACTAAAACTGCTGCGCCGGAGCATGGCGGCGCTGGTGCGCCAGCCCGGTCACAATTCCCATGTAGTTCAAGTACACTCCGCTTGCTCCGCTCCAGCGCACAAGCGCCATGCGCACTCGCTACGTTTTCCCGAGGTTTCCTTGTCAAAAAGCAACAATCCTATTACTGCCCTGGCCTTCGATTTCGGCACTAACTCCATCGGTCTCGCCTATGGCCAGAGTCTGACCGGCAGTGCACGCGAGTTAGACCCGTTGCCTGCCAAAGACGGCAAGCCCGACTGGGCGCGGGTGCAGCGCATTGTCGATGAATGGCAGCCCAGGGTATTGCTGGTGGGGCTACCGCTGAATATGGACGGCAGCGAAAGCGAGTTCAGCGCCCGCGCGCGCAAGTTCGGACAGCGCCTGCACGGACGCCTCGGCCTGCCCGTAGAGTACGCCGACGAACGCCTCAGCACGCGCGCCGCCAAGGAAGAAGCCCGTGACCGCGGCCACCGCGGCAACTATGCAGACCAGCCGGTAGACTCCATTGCCGCGCGCATCTTTCTCGAAGACTGGCTGCGCAAGTACAGCGGTCAGTAATTGCCCGCACAAGCTGTTAGACTTGCCGCGAATTTTCAACAGACCCGACTTCCGCGCATGTCCGACAACGTCACTATCTCCAGTCCCGCCATCCGCAAAATCCGTATCGCCACCCGCGAGAGCGCTCTCGCCCTGTGGCAGGCCAACTACGTCAAGCAGGAGCTCGAACGCCACCACCCCGAGCTCACCGTCGAGCTGCTGCCGATGACCAGCCGCGGCGACCAGCTGCTGGAGATCCCACTCGCCAAGGTCGGCGGCAAGGGCCTGTTCGTGAAGGAACTGGAGAAAGCCATGCTCGATGGCCGCGCAGACATCGCTGTGCATTCCATGAAAGACGTGCCGATGGAATTCCCCGAAGGCCTCCACCTGGCGGTGATCTGCGAGCGGGAAGACCCCCGGGATGCCTTCGTCAGCAATCACTACAACACCATAGAAGCCCTGCCCCAGGGCGCCGTGGTAGGTACATCCAGCCTGCGCCGCCAGTGCCAACTGCTGGCCCTGCGACCCGACCTGCAGGTGAAATTCCTGCGCGGCAACGTCAATACCCGCCTCGCCAAACTTGATGCGGGTGAATACGACGCAATTATCCTCGCCGCTGCCGGTCTTCTGCGCCTGGAAATGCGCGACCGTATCGCCGCATTTATCGAACCGGAAACCCTGTTGCCTGCCGGTGGCCAGGGCGCCGTAGGCATCGAGTCCCGCCGCGATCCTGCCTTGGAAGCACTGCTGGCACCGCTGCACCACACCGAGACCAATTACCGCCTGATCGCCGAGCGCGCCATGGTGCGCCGTCTCAACGGCAGCTGCCAGGTGCCGATCGGCTGCTACGCCACTCTTCATCAAGCAAGCGACCAAACCAGTAACCAAACCAGTAGCGAGCTATATCTGCGCGGCCTGGTGGGCAGCCCCGATGGCGCCACCATGCTGAGTGGCGAGGTGCGCGGTGGCATTGACGAAGCCGAAGCCCTGGGCATCCGCCTGGCAGAACAACTGTTGCAGGCCGGCGCTGACAAAATCCTCGCAGCCATTTGAATCGCGGCAAGCGCTATCCATGACCAAACCCACAGCAACACCGCTCGTCGGCCAGCGCATCCTGATCACACGCCCCGTGCACCAGTGCGGGGGGTGGCGCGACCTGCTGCGTTCACAAGGGGCCGATGTAGACGCGGTACCCCTGTTGGAAATCGTGCCGATTAAAGAGGGGGATGGGGCGCAACAGATCAAGAATCTGATCATGGATTTCGACCAGTTCGACCATGCCATCTTTGTGTCCCAGAACGCCGTGCAATACGGTTTTGATTGGCTGGATGACTACTGGCCGCAGCTGCCACAGGGGCCCCGCCATTACGCCATCGGCGCCGCTACCGCCCGCGCCATCCGTACCCGCGGGGCGGAACCGGTGACGGACAATATCGATACTGCGATGGACTCCGAAGCTCTGCTGGCGCTCCCGCAATTGCAACACCCGGCGGGCCAGCGCGCGATTATTTTTCGCGGCCAGGGTGGGCGCACCCTGATTGGCGACACCCTCATAGAGCGCGGCGCGCGCCTCGATTACTGCGAGCTCTACCGCCGCCTGCTGCCCACCAGCGCGCAACAGCAGTTGCACGACTACCGCTGCACGCCCGACGCGATCACCGTGCACAGCGGTGAAACCCTCGACAACCTGCTTCAGGCGTTACAGGCCAGCGGCCGCCAAGATCTGCTCAATCCACCGCTCATCTGTCCCAGCGAACGCGTCGCCGGGCACGCCCGCACACTCGGCTTCACCCGTGTATACGCCGCCGCCAATGCCAGCGACAGTGCCATGCTTGAGTCTCTCGAGGCGGCTTTACAGTCCTGACGGCGCCCAAATTACGCCTGTCCGGGTAAAAAATTTCATTTCCACGCCAGACTTCGTATAAAGAACAACTTCTGTCGCTATAATTTGGCGACAAAATTTCTATCGGGATCAGCCTGTCCGCCGCTGTCCCGACACGCCCGGCATCCCCTTACGTGCCGGCATCCACCCTGAGCAAGCGAGTCCATGAGCGATAACAAAGCCCCGGCTTCCTCCGACAAAGACGACGGTAATAACAGCAAAAACGAAGACGTTCCGATGGTGACGCAAAAAGTCGAGCCCAAAAGCAATTTCGCCAAGGCCGCCGAAGCCGGGAAACAGGGCAAGGGTGAATCCAGAACTACTGGCGACCAAAAAGGCACGACCACGCCACCCCGTACACGCGCGGCCAAAAAAGGCCGCGGCTGGATCTGGTTCTGGCTGTTTGTGTTACTACTGATCGGTGCAGCCGTCGCTGCCTGGCACCTGATCCCCGGTGTCCGCCAACAAATGAGCCAGCAGCTGCAGCAGCTACCGGTGGTGGGCAAACACTTTGCCAGCGATGCGACGTCAAGCGCGCAGAGCGCCGACACAAGATCAACTTCGGCCCGCGACCAGGCGGAATCTCCAAGCACCGTCGCGGACCAGACACCGCCGCGCGACAGCAGCAACTCAGCCTACACCGCCGGCAATCAGCAAACGACAACCTCCGGGCAGGCCGCAACCAATTTGCCCTCGGTTACTGCGCCGGCAACAACCGGAACCGACACACAGCAGGTCACTCAAGCGGCTCCCGAGCAATCCGGCCAGCCACCGGTGCCGTCTGCGACGTCTCCGGTTCCGCCGTACCACCAGAATACGCAGCTGATCAGCGAGCTGCGCCAACAGCTCACCCAGCAAAATCAGACCATTGAGCAGCTGCAACAGCAACTGGCAGGGCTGCAGCGCAACGTCACCGCCCAGGGCAACCGCCTCAGCCAACTAGGCAACGCCAGCCGTGAAGACTGGCAACTGGCGGAGGCGGACTATCTGCTGCGCCTGGCCAACCAGCGCCTGATGCTGGAACAGGACAGCCGCGCCGCTCTTGGCCTGCTGCAGCAGGTGGACACCATTTTCCGCAATGTAGACCTGCAGGATCTGTACGGCGTGCGTCAGCAGCTGGCCCGGGATATCACCGCGCTGAAACTTGCAGAAGACGTGGACCGGGAAGGACTCTACCTGCAACTGCGCGCCCTGGAAGAGCAGATGATAAAGCTCAACATCCAACCCAAATTTGACCTCGCCAAACGCGACGCCGCGACAGCCCAAGCCCAGGCAGACAATACGGATGTGGGTGAAGCCCATTTCCGCTCCAGCTGGGATAACTTCGTCAGTTTCCTCAAGGACTCAGTGCGCATCCGCGACGCGGAACTGGATCCGGTGCTTCTTTCACCACAAAGCGAAACCCGCTTCCGCCAGAGCCTGCGCCTGAATATGGAGCAGGCAGAACTTGCGGTATTGCGCGCGGACGAAACCGTCTATATCGACGCGCTCAAGCACGCGCGCCAGTTGCTGGTGGAGTACGGCATCGACACCCCCCAGCGCCAGGCAATCCTGCGCGAACTGGAGGCGCTCTCGCAACAGAAGATCCAGGTAGACCTGCCCAATCTCAATGGCACCCAGAGCGCTCTGCGCAACTACATCGACAGGCTGCACAAGGTTTCTTCCGGCCAGTCCCCGGAAACCACTGACGGAGGCAGCCTCCAGTGAAACGCTTCCTGTTTTTAACCCTGGTACTACTGCTGGGCGGTGCCCTGCTGGCCGAAGCCATGCGCACCTACCCCGGTTACCTGCTGCTGATGGTGGGCGGTGAAACCGGCAAGCGGATCGAGATGAATCTGTGGGTCGCAATCGGCGGCCTGACCCTCGGCATCCTCGGCCTGTTCCTGTTTTTCTGGCTACTGCGCAGTCTCGCGCGCGCGATCGGCGGCAGTGTCAGCCGTATCCGCTTCGGCCGCAGCCGCATGGCCCGCCGGCGCCTGACCAACGGCCTGGTGGAATACATGGAAGGTAACTGGGCCCGCGCGCGTCGCCTGTTACTGAAAAGTGCGGCCCGCTCAGATGCACCCATCATCAATTATCTTGCCGCGGCCCGCAGCGCCTTTGAACTGGGCTACCGGGACGAAGCCAACGAGCTGCTGGCCAAAGCCGAAGCCACCGGCGACGATACTCAGCTCGCCGTCGCTATCAGCCAGGCGCGCATGCAACTGCTGGATAAGCACTATGAGCAGTGTATCGCCAGCCTGCAGCGCGCCATGCAGGAGGAACCCAACCATCCAGCGCTGCTGCAGTTGCTGCGCCAGGCCTACTACCACATCGGGGAATGGCACGGCCTGCGCGAACTGCTACCGCGACTGGAAAAGCACGGCACCATGTCCGAGTCCCAACTGCAACAGCTGGAGCTGGAGGTGTATCAACACCTGCTGCAGGATGCGGCCAACCGTAACGACAGGGAAAAACTTCGGGAAACCTGGCAAAGCCTGAGCGGTCGCTGGCAACGCAATATCGAACTGCGCAACCAGTACGCTGCGCTGCTGCACAAGGTAGGAGAAGACCTGGAAGCAGAAAAACATCTGCGATGGATCCTGAACCGCGAATGGCGCGCTGACACTGTGCGCCTGTACGGCTATCTCACCGGCGCCGACGCCAGCCAGCAACTGGCGGTAGCCGACAGCTGGCAGAAGGAATACGGGGAAAACGCCGACCTGCTCACCTGTCTCGGCCGCCTGTGCCTGCGCAATGAAATCTGGGGCAAAGCCCGGCAGTACTTTGAAAAGAGCCTGCTACTGCGCTCGGATCCCGCGACTTCCGCGGAACTGGCACGACTGCTCTACGCCCTTGGGGAAAAGGAACACGCCGCACGCCTTTATGAAGAAGGTTTAATGCAGGCCGTATCGGACTTACCGAAATTGCCTCTGCCCGACCAGAGTACGGGGATACTGAGCAGCCGAGCGCCCTGATAAACGAAAACGGGAACCGCTTTCACCGCGCCCGTCCGTCCACACATATATGAGGCCGGACGGGCAACACTCACAAAAAAAGCACGCCAAAACTCAAGCGAAGTTGCGATCTTTCGCTACCTGCCCACGATCGTCAGATCTCTATTCACTGTGCAACCAGTTTGGCCAGTTTTGAATTCTCTGTAACCAAATCAGATCGAATCACCGCATAGTCGGTTACACCAGGCAACTGCCCCCCCGTAGGAACCAGCGTGGTAGACCAGGGAGATTTTTTGATACCGTAAATTCGGTACACATAAGGCTCGATTATCGTTTTAATTTCTTTGAATGCCGCCGCCTCAGACAAATGATTTTCAAAAACAATCGCCTTACACGCCCCGGACTCAATACAAGGTTTAAGTGACCTGAAGACCTGCGCTTCATGCCCCTCGACATCAATCTTGATAACGCTCGGCCAACCGAATCGAGATCTCTCAGCTATCTGAGATGCAGTTTTGATCTCGATCTCTTCGACTTCATCATTTTCAGTTATTTCTTGCACATGCAAACTCGCAGCACCGAAATTGGCATTCGGTACAACCAGAGTTAACTTCGCGGGTTCATCTCCGACACCGGCCTGGACGTATTCATAGCGACCGGCACAAATGGACTCCAGGTTCGCAACATTGTTAGCACGCAATTTTTGCTGTGGCTCTATGGCTACCACCTGTAACATTGGAAGTTTCGCAGCCAGGCTACTAAAACAGGCCCCTTTATTTGCACCTATATCCCAGAAAACTTCCTTGGCATTTGGATCACACGCCTTCTCCAGAACCTCAATCACTTCCGGATCAAACGACTTCAGAATAAAAAAATGCCAACCAACAAGATCATGGGGATCCAAAGTTACCTTGTGGGTATTAAGCGAAAACGTAACTGGCTTACCGCTCTTATTCCAAATCCGGGGAGACAGAATATCGAGAATTCGATGTTTACCGTGCTTTATAGGTATCCCGCGAAGCAGAAAGGAGAGAATAGACTCACTGAAAGAAATTTGACGAGCCTGCTGGTCCATAGCTTCTAATCCACCAACCATATTTCATCCCTGATAGCTTAAGGTTTATTCAGATTTCCTTGCACTGGCGGGCTCTTGCAACTGCGCACACCCTGCCCACCCAGTTATTTTTTGTTATTTCACGAATCGTTCGTATAAATCGATCATAAATCGGTTAACAGCCAACATCTAGCTGTGATTCAGCATGAACTAAATTTACAGATAGCTTCCGCCCGAAAGCCCACTGTTCTTTACCTCATATGATATATAGTCACATTCTCACCAATATTAATTATTGTCACAAAAATTACACGGGAAAGAATGAGCGCACTCGAAAATGGATGCAGTGCTCTATTAAAATTGAGTCGGCAGATATTCAATCAATTGCCCATTCGGCCGATCAAAATTCAACCACACCATTTTCATTAAATCATCCAGTAGGATTACGATCATACGGCAATCCAGAATCAGATATGGCCTATAGCGAGAATACTGCTTCCAACTTTGATCGAGATTTAGGCTAATATGCCGACGCAGCAAACATAACCCAACAAAAAATGTTCAGCGCACTATAAAAGAGCGAAACGGCAGTAATCTACACCGAAGATTTGTGCCCGCATTAAAAAGTATCGTGCATTCTCAACAATTATTTTATTTTCGTGTGTGCAAACAAGCTTCGTCGCTATTTATACCCTTCCCTTGAAAAACGAGGCGAGCTATGGAGCAGGCATCATTCACATTCAGTCCAGAGAGTCACTCCACTCTACGCCAAACCTCATATTCAACTCGCACTCCATCTTTCCAGCGAGAATTGTGCCAGTACTGATTTTCTATTTTCACATCAAAAACAAATTCAGATCCGGATTCTTCACCAAACGAGTTGAACTTCAATTTTTCGGTATATTTCCCGTCCTTCACTTTATAAGTCCCAGATCCCGACGCCCAAAATTTATCGCCCTTCATAGAGGTAAAGCTAAAATGTGAATTAGAAATTATTTTCAAAGACTTGAACCCGAGGCCACTGTAATCAACCAACTGTCCATCGCCATCGATATATTCACCAGAATCCAACTCCCAAACGCCAACCAGGCTCTGTGCTGTAACTATCGAACTCAAAAAAAACACAAAAACAAATAAAACTATATTTTTCATGGAACTCTTAGTCTCTCAGCCAAAATATAACCGACCATCATTCAACCGAAAATTTCTCACCACTCGGCATTACGCCCTTTATACCAGCTCGGTCCAGTATTTCTGTCTCGAAACCATCAATACTTTGCTGATTTTTTTTAGCCCAATACTTCTCGATGCCATCCGTGCCTTGCTTTTCCGACCATTTGGCCAAATCGTCTCGATCGCCTTCATAACCAAAATAGGGAACTGACATCCCACATGAAGACTGAACCAGACTGACAGCTAAAACAAAGATCTGTCTTGCAGCCACACTGAACGGGAATTTAGAACCATATTTCCCCCAATCCTTATCCGTCTTATGCAGAACCCTGGCTTCACCATAGGCCCTCAGGATTAAAGGCTTACCTTTAAAAGCACAAAACATCAATGTCATTCTGGAGTTTTTCAACACGTGAGAAGCCGACTCATTCCCGCTCCCTGTGAGATTCAACCAGGCAATCTCTTTAGAATTAATTACCCGAAGTGAATCTCCTCCTTTCGGAGAAACGTTGACGCTTCCTGTTTGGGCTGCCGTCCCGACAAAGTATATTTTTTGCTCAGAAATAAACTGGATGTGACGATCATTTAACTCTGAATATTGCTGCCCCACTGAATCCTCCTTAATTCACTACAATCCGCTATAAAACCAACCATATAGTGCCGCCAACCTGGGCAGCTTGTTGTGCTTTACTTACCCGCTTTGACCGCCTCGAGAAATCCGATCTAACTTAAATTTCGTCACTTATATATCCGCCAGTTAAATATCTGGACAACCTAACACCAACCATAATGGAAAACACACAGGTACACACAGTTACCAGATAATAAGAAAAAATTTCCGCGTTCACCGGGGCCCAGAAAGTCGCAATCACAAATCCGGAAACAACCCCGACTCCCAGCCATGTACAACTCAGACTGAGCTTTCCTGAATACTTTTCCAACATCCCCAGGATTAGTGTGTAGCCAGCGAAAATCACCATGGTTACCGGGAGATCCACCATCCACATCAAAACTCTAACCAGGGCGCGGCATGAATCAATCTCGAAGGTTTCCCGACAGGGTCCAACAACAGGCTCCCAACTTACATTTAAGAAAATGCCGCCAAATAGAATGGGAAATAAGATCACGTATATGAACAGACCCACCCAACCGAAAACAACATTTAACACCCGATTCATGTAAAGCACCTGGCGCCCCCAAATACGATTCAGTTATTTCTCCGGGAGCCCCCCAAACCGCTACCCCTCGGCGATCACAAACCGAGATCTTTCCAGATTTCATCTATTTTTCTTGTGACTTCCGGGTCTTTGACAATCGGCCTGCCCCACTCTCTGGTCGTTTCCCCTTCCCATTTATTGGTGGCGTCGAAACCGATTTTTGAGCCGAGGCCAGATACCGGAGAGGCAAAATCGAGATAATCGATAGGTGTGTTTTCCACCATGACGGTATCCCGCGCAGGGTCCATTCGGGTGGTCATGGCCCAGATCACGTCGTTCCAGTCCCGCGCATTGACGTCGTCGTCGGTGACGATGACGAACTTGGTATACATGAATTGTCGCAGGAAGGACCACACTCCCATCATCACGCGCTTGGCGTGCCCCGGGTACTGCTTCTTCATGGTGACCACCGCGAGGCGGTAGGAGCAGCCCTCTGGCGGAAGGTAGAAATCGACGATCTCCGGGAATTGTTTGCGCAGAATCGGCACGAAGACTTCGTTCAGTGCTTCACCGAGTACCGCTGGTTCATCGGGTGGGCGGCCGGTATAGGTGCTGTGGTAGATGGGATCTTTGCGGTGGGTGATCTTCTCGACGGTGAACACCGGGAAGCGGTCCACTTCGTTGTAGTAGCCGGTGTGATCCCCGTAGGGTCCTTCATCAGCCATATCTTCGGGGTAAATAAATCCCTCGAGTACGTATTCGGCGCTGGCGGGTACCTGAAGGTTGCTGAGGCGGGCCTCGGCAACTTCGGTTTTGCCGCCGCGCAGCAGGCCGGCAAAGGCGTATTCTGACAGCGTATCGGGCACCGGGGTAACCGCGCCGAGAATTGTCGCAGGATCGGCGCCGAGGGCGACAGCCACCGGGAACGGCTCGCCGGGAAAGCTCTGCTGCCATTCGCGGTAATCCAGTGCACCGCCACGGTGGGAAAGCCAGCGCATGATCAGGCGGTTTTTGCCGATCAGCTGCATGCGGTAGATACCGAGGTTCTGGCGCTTCTTTTCCGGGCCGCGGGTAATTACCAGAGGCCAGGTGACCAGCGGCGCGGCATCGCCGGGCCAGCAGGTCTGGATCGGCAGTTTGTTGAGGTCGATGGCATCGACGTCCAGCTCAATCTGCTGGCTGGCGGCCTTGCTCACCACCTTCGGCCCCATGTTCATAACCTGTTTGAAAATGGGCAGCTTTTCCCAGGCGTCCTTCAGGCCCTCCGGGGGCTGGGGCTCCTTGAGGAACGCGAGCAGCTCGCCCACTTCCCGTAATTCTGCAACGGACTCACGCCCCATACCGAGGGCGACACGTTCGGACGTGCCGAACAGATTGGCGAGTACCGGGGTGTCGTAGCCGGTGGGATTTTCAAACAACAACGCTGGGCCGCCGGCACGCAGTACACGGTCGGCAATTTCAGTCATTTCCAGGTAGGGGCTGACGGGGTGTTTGATACGTTTCAGTAGGCCGCGCTTTTCCAACAACTGGATAAAGTCGCGCAGGTCTTTGTATTTCATCGGTTTCCTGGCTGTGGACCATATGGCGGAGACTGGTCGGCCAGTGTAAAGCAGTCAGCAGGAAATGGGGAATTTGCACCACACCAGATCGGCGGGTAGAGCGGGAGAAGGGAGAGCCTGAGAGCGGCGAGAGCCCGACAACAACCCGCAGCAATGCTGCGGGCTGCCTTGCTTCTAGGTGACGCTAGGTCTTAGAAGCGGGGACGACGCGGGCGGTCGCCGCCACGGTCTTCGCGCGGCTTGGCTTCGTTAACACGGATGTTACGGCCAGACAGCGGCTTGTCATTCATTTCTTCGATTGCCTTACGCGCTTCGTCGTCGTTCGGCATTTCTACGAAACCAAAACCTTTAGAACGGCCAGTTTCCCGGTCAGTGATTACAGTAGCCCGGGAGATTTCACCGAACGCACCAAATGCTTCGTGCAGATCGTCAGAGGTAACGCCGTAGGCCAGATTTCCGATATAGATATTCACTAAAATGTCTCACATGAGTCAGTGGGCTGTCGGTCGATTCACAAATGAGTAACCAGCACCACCACGTTACTCGTCTGAGATTGGTCCAGATTCAGTCGACTTCCCAGTCGCCTGAGACCAATTCGGTCAGCGCTGGACATTGGTTCAGCGCCACAATGTTGGCCTTTATATGCTTAACGCCAAGCCGTTTCAACAGATTTCGGCGCAATTTCACGCCTTATTTGTCCTATTGCAACATTCATCCACAGAATGCAAAAAAGGCTGACAACTATCGTCAGCCTTTATTCAGTTGGGGAATTATTTCCGTTTCATGGACAGGAAGAACTCGTCATTGGTTTTGAAATCCTTCAACTTGTCGATGAGGAATTCGGTCGCCGCCAGGTCTTCCATATCGTGCAGCAACTTGCGCAGGATCCATACTCGCTGCAATTCGCCTTCCGGCATCAGCAACTCTTCGCGGCGAGTACCGGAGCGACGTACGTTGATGGCCGGATAGACACGCTTCTCCGCGATCTTGCGGTCCAGCTGCAGCTCCATGTTACCGGTGCCCTTGAACTCCTCGAAGATCACCTCATCCATTTTGGAGCCGGTATCGACCAGCGCAGTAGCGATAATGGACAGGCTACCGCCCTCCTCGATGTTACGCGCTGCACCAAAGAAGCGCTTGGGGCGCTCCAGGGCGTGGGCGTCCACACCACCGGTCAGCACCTTGCCGGAGCTGGGTACCGTGGTGTTGTAGGCGCGCGCCAGACGGGTGATAGAGTCGAGCAGGATCACCACGTCTTTCTTGTGTTCTACCAGGCGCTTGGCCTTCTCAATCACCATCTCCGCAACCTGCACGTGACGCGCCGGCGGCTCGTCGAACGTAGACGCAACCACCTCACCGCGCACGGAGCGCTGCATCTCGGTAACCTCTTCCGGACGCTCATCGATCAGCAGAACAATCAGATGACATTCCGGGTTGTTGCGGGTGATGGCCTGGGCCATGTTCTGCAACATGATGGTTTTACCGGCCTTGGGCGGTGCCACGATCAGACCGCGCTGGCCTTTGCCGATTGGGGCAATCAGATCGATGATACGGCCGATAAGGTCTTCGGAGGAGCCGTTTCCGCACTCGAGGGTGAGGCGATCATTGGGAAACAGCGGGGTAAGGTTTTCGAACAGGATCTTGTTGCGAGCATTTTCCGGTTTGTCGAAGTTGATGTCGCTGACTTTCAGCAGTGCGAAGTAGCGTTCACCTTCTTTCGGCGGGCGGATCTTGCCGGAAATGGAGTCACCGGTGCGCAGATTGAAGCGGCGAATTTGGCTGGGAGAAACGTAAATATCATCGGGGCCGGCGAGGTAGGAAGAGTCGGCAGATCGCAAAAAGCCGAATCCATCCTGAAGAATTTCCAGTACACCCTCGCCGTAGATGTCTTCACCGCTTTTGGCATGGCGCTTCAGGATATTGAAAATAATGTCCTGCTTGCGCGAGCGGGCGAGGTTTTCAAGGCCCATGCCCTTGGCTATTTCAATCAGTTCTTCAATGGGTTTGGTTTTTAATTCAGAAAGATTCATACCAATTGCTTTATTAAGGTTTCTTCTATCAGTTGGTGCGGACGCACCGGAAATTTATGCGGGGGGAGTTGCAAGCTCGATGTTGATACAGCCCGTAACGGATTGCCGACGGACAAACTGACCAAACGCAATTCTTCACTCGCTGAAAAACACCACTCACCAGGTAACGGATTAACGTTTGCATTGGCAAGCCGATATCGGCCTGGGTGCCTGGAGAGATGTTCAACTTGAGGAGTTTGCGCCGGAGAGGCTGTGTCGACAGCGGGGTTGGCGACTTGGCTCAGGTCTGTACTGAACAGTTAATTTGATTAATAGGCAGTATAACGGCAGTTTGACATCCTGCAAGGGCTATTTAGCACGCTTGAGGCGCCTTGTTGGGCGCAATAGCCAGTCATACCCAGAAGCCCACAACGACGAAGGGCGCCCGCTGGCGCCCCTCACTGGAATCAGATCTGGCTGTCGATGAACTCGGTCAGCTGGGCACGGGACAGAGCGCCCACTTTAGTGCCTTCCACATTGCCGCCCTTGAACAGCAGCAGGGTAGGAATGCCGCGCACGTTGTACTTGGCTGCGGATTCTTTGTTGGAATCCACGTCGACTTTGACGATTTTCAGCTTTTCGCCGTAGTGACCCGCCAGATCTTCCAGTACCGGGGCGATCATCTTGCAGGGGCCACACCACTGCGCCCAGAAGTCGACCAGTACCGGGCCATCCGCCTTGAGTACTTCGGCTTCAAATTCTGCATCTGTAATGTTGACGATGTTCGCGCTCATATTGCTTTCCTGTGGTTCTATGTCTTCAGCCTGGGGGCCGTGCTGGCACACATAATAAGTAGCGCCCGCTGGCCCCGCAAGGCAAATGCTGTCGCCGTTATCGGCATTCCCCCTGTATTGGGGCGAGCAGGCGCGGATTCAAGCCCGCTCAGTCCCGCGGTAGAAACCGCTGCAGGATTTCGTCTATATAGTCATATCCGAATTGGCTGGTAGTAATTCGGGGCCCCAGGGGCTCCACCAGCTCCATAGCCCGCAGACTCCGCCACTCGCGCTCGAGCACGGCCAATGGCAAGCCGGTATAGGCGGAGAAGGTTTCCACCTCGACGCCCCCCTCCAGCCGCAGGGCATTCATCAGAAACTCCACGGGCAGCTCCGCCATCGCTACCGGGCTGGTTTTGGGCAATGGGAACGCCTCACCGCCATCGCCCGAGCCCGTAGACAGCCCCAGGGATAAATAATCCCGGGGGGTGCGGGTGCGCTGGGTACGGATAATCTGCCCGATGTCCGGAAGGGTAAATTTGCCGTGGGCACCTGCTCCAACACCGATGTAATCTGCAAATGACCAGTAATTGAGGTTGTGCCGGGAGGCCCGTCCCGCGCGGCCGTAGGCGGAGACTTCATAGCGCGCATAGCCGGCATCACCGAGATACGCTCTGCCCGCGCGCTGGATTGCTGCGATCTGTGCCGAGCCCGGAGTAACCGGAGGTGCGGAGTAAAACGCAGTGTTCGGCTCGATGGTCAACTGATACCACGAGATATGCTCCACACCCAGCTCCACCGCGCGCTGTAAATCCTTCAGCGCATCGGCTTCCGTCTGTCCCGGCAGGCCGTGCATCAGGTCGATATTGATATTGCTAAAACCCGCGGCACGAGCCTGGGTAGCCGCAACTTCCGCCTCTGGCCCGGTGTGGATACGCCCCAGATTTTGCAGCTGCAGCGGATCGAAACTCTGCACACCGATGGACAGACGATTGATTCCCGCACTGTGGTAACCGGCAAATTTCGCCTGCTCAAAGGTGCCAGGATTGGCTTCCAGGGTAATTTCAATTCCATCCTGGAAGCCGATCAGCGCTTCGGCAAGGTCGAGAATACGGCCGATCGCTACGGGAGAGAACAGACTCGGTGTCCCGCCACCGAAAAAGATCGAGCCTAGCCTGCGCCCCTGAACCCACGGCAACTGGCTGCGCAGGTCACGCTCCAGTTGGTCCACGTACTCTGCCTCGGGCACATGGTTGCCCGCGGGTTCGCTGCCGATAGCGTGGCGGGTGGTCACATGGGTGCCCGGAGTGACCTCGTGAGAGTTGAAGTCGCAGTAGGGGCATTTGCGCACGCACCAGGGGATGTGCACATACAGGCTAAGTGGTGGCAGCCTCATCAGGGAGGCCTCAGTATTGGATAGCGCCGTTACGGGTGTATTCACGGTAAGGCTCAGATCAGCGTCTTGCCGGTTTCCACGTGCTGCTGTTCCGGAAGCACCATTTCTTCATGCCACAACTGTTCGAATTTCTTCACCGCCTGTGCGCGGTGGCTCAAGCGGTTTTTTACTGTGCGGGGCAGTTGCGCCGACGTCAGTTTTTCTGTGGCCACATAGAATAGCGGATCGTAACCAAAGCCCTGATCGCCCGCCGCACGGGTAAGAATCGTTCCCTGCCAGCGCGCGCTGCACACCAACGGTACCGGGTCATCCGGGGTGCGCACAAAGGCCAGTGCACAGTGGAAGCTCGCGCTTCGCTTCTCCAGCGGCACGCCTTCCAGTGCGTCGAGCAATTTCTGGTTGTTGTCCTCATCGCTCGCACCCGGGCCAGCATAACGGGCAGAGTAAATCCCCGGAGCACCACCAAGCACATCCACTGCCAGTCCGGAATCGTCCGCCAGTGCCGGCAAGCCACTGGCACGACTGGCATGGCGCGCCTTGATCAAGGCATTTTCTATAAAGCTGAGCCCGGTTTCTTCCGCTTCCTCATCCACAAATTCCGACTGTGGCAGCACCGCGATCTGCCAGCCGGCAAACAGCTCGGAAAATTCTTTCAGCTTGCCCGCATTGCCGCTGGCGAGAACAATCTTGTCCATAGTGAATATTTTTGGTTTACCAATAAAAAACAGCGAGCGTAGAGGCCCGCTGATTGCTGCACTGCACTATACCGGGCCAGCTCTTGTAAAGCTGGATACCGGCTCAGTTCTTGTGAAGCTGACGACGAAAAGTAAGCTGTCGGTTGCTGCCATCGGGCAACACCAGATCAATATTAAATGTCAGACTTTCTTCGTTCTCGAAGCGGAAAGGTGCCAGATAGTAAACTGCGTCCTGGTCGCGAATTTCCTGAAAAGGTAATGATCGCGACTGCTGGATCAGGTTGGTGGCGGTGCCGGAAACACCCGCACTCATCCCTTTGATCCCGCCTTTTTCGGTAACCGAAATATTCACAAACGCGCGGTCGCGGGCACGTACGAGATTATAGTTACGCGCCACATCCGGAGGGATAAAGTCACTATTGAACACGGTATAAGTCACCCGGTAATCACCGAAATCCTCGTGACTTTCAATCGTGCGGGCACTTTGCGCCGCCGTTGCGACCGCCCAAAATAGCAGCGTAATGGAAATGATTGCAGCAAACAGACGTTTCACGGCGTCCTCCTTTGATTGAATTGTTCAGTACGGTTCGCGCTCGACCCTTTCACGCTGTGCCTCCGACGTTGTTACTGGAGACCTGCCCGCACCGAAGACGGCGCATCAAACAACCTTCTGCCCATAATATTAGCGAGTCAGATGGTAAATCGCTGTCTCTCCGAATAGATTCGGCAAAAAGTCCTTCAAGGCCGCAGAAACCTTAGACTCCGAAACCACCTGACGGTGAAGAATCTGCCAGTTATGCTGGCGGCAGAGCACTTCAAAATCCCTGAAAGTACAAAAGTGAATATTGGGCGTGTCATACCATTCATAAGGCAATAAGTCAGACACAGGCATACGTCCGGAGAAAGCCAGGTGCCAGCGCGCCTTCCACTGCCCGAAATTGGGGAAGGTGATAATGCATTCACGCCCCACCCGCAGCATTTCCTCGACCGCCAGATGGGGGAAACGCAACGTCTGCAGTGCCTGACTCATGACTACGGTGTCAAAACTGTGATCGGCAAAATTGGCAAGTCCCTTGTCCAGGTTCTGCTCCACAACACTGACGCCGCGCTCGATACATTTCTGGATTTCGGCCGGGTCTATTTCCAGGCCGTAACCACTGACATTTTTATGCCTGCTCAAGCGTTGCAACAGTGCGCCATCACCACATCCCAGATCCAGCACACGGCTTTTTTCCGGGATCCAGTTATAAATGATATCGAGATCCTTGCGCATCATGACAGCACCCCGCTTTGCCCTTCTTTCGCGACATTATCCATGTATGCGGAAAATATTTTCTCATAGCGCTCGTTGGGCAATAGAAACGCGTCGTGTCCCATGGGTGACTCCACTTCGGCGTAGCTCACCGGAACATTGGCATGCATCAATGCATCGACAATTTCCCGCGAGCGCTCCGGGGCAAAGCGCCAGTCAGAGGTGAACGATACCAGCAGGAATTTACACCGCGCATGAGAAAAGGCTTTTACCGGGTCGTTGTCGTATTCCCTGGCGAGATCGAAATAATCCAGAGCCCGGGTCATCAGGATATAGGTATTGGGATCGAAGCTACCGGAAAACGAATCGCCCTGATAGCGTAGATAACTCTGTACCTGGAATTCCACCAGCTCTTCCACGCCCTGCTCGAACGTGCCCGAGCGCAATTCACGCCCAAACTTTTTGCCCAGTCCGTCATCGGACAGGTAGGTGATATGTCCGATCATGCGCGCTACCGCGAGACCGTCCCGCGGCAGGGTGTTATTTTCCAGATAGCGGCCATCGCTGAAATTCGGATCGGAAGTAATGGCCTGGCGTGCGGTCTCGTTGAAGGCGATATTCTGGGCGGACAGCTTCATCGCCGACGCGATCACCACACAGTGGCGCAGGCGCTGCGGATACTCCAGCGACCAGCGCATCGCCTGCATGCCGCCGAGACTGCCACCAACAACCGCAGCCCAGCACTCGATACCGAGCAAATCCGCCAGCTGTGCCTGGCTGTGCACCCAGTCCCGCGCGCGCAGGGGCGGAAAATCCGGGCCCCAGGGTCTGCCGGTCTGTGGATTAATCGACGCCGGGCCAGTGGAGCCGTGACAACCGCCGAGATTGTTCAGTGCCACCACAAAGAATTTGTTGGTATCGATAGGTTTGCCGGGACCGATATAGTGATCCCACCAGCCGGGGCGCTTGTCACTGGTACTGTGGTAACCAGCGGCGTGATGATGGCCAGACAGGGCATGGCAGATCAGCACGCCATTGCTCCTATCCGCATTCAGGGTGCCGTAGGTTTCATATCTCAGAGTGTATTCATCGAGCACCCTGCCGCAGGCCAGTTTGAAGGGCCCGGGAAAAGTGTGGCTCTTGGGCTCAACGATACCCACCGAGTTTGCGGGCAGATCTGCCGTGTTTCCCAGATTGGGAGATTGCGCTTCCGTGGTCAAAATCTTTCGTGCGTGGTTGGTTGGCGGGGGGCCAAGTTTACGGAAGCTCGCGGGAGGAGTACACCGTTTGCGTCGGGAACCCCGGGAGTGATGTGCCCCGGATCACTGTCAGGCCGCCGGAGGATCCTCGACAAAGCTCGCGTGTACGCTTCCGGATCTTCCATAGACGAGGTGGCTGAGACAGGGTTGCTGCCGATAAGATACTCTTTCTCGGCAGCCTCGCCCGAGCCCCCCCGCCGCAAGCGCCCGCTTAAGAGGCGACGGGGGCCTTGATGGGAGTTACATTATTGGTAATCGTCGCCACCGGTGCCGGTGCAATGGGCTGCGGTGTCGCCTGAGTCTGTCTGAGCAGATCTTCCAGCGCGGACAGGGCGCCGTGGTTACGCACCAGCTCTTCCTCCAGCGTGCGCAGATCGGTGCGCTTGTTCTGGGTCTTCTGTTTCAGTTCCGTCAATTTGATCAGATGGCGATTGAGCAGGTGTTTCTGGTACTGCACATGCTGTTTGAGCGGCTCCAGCACCTGATCCAGCCAGCCGTCCACTGAGGAAATCATCTGGCTGTACATACGCCCCACCTCGTTCGCCAAGGTCGCCACAAAACGTTCGGTCAGACGGTTGCGCCGGGCCAGCAACAGCTGCGGCGAACGGCGCAACTGAGCCGCCTGCCGATACAGGCCGCGCAGTGCCGCGCGGAAGCCGGCGATATCGAAATGCTGTTCCGCCGAAATAACGTTGCTGAGCGTCGAACGATCGTAAATCGCGTCGACCAGGCGGTTGGCCTGCTCTACTTCTCGCTCCAGGTTTGACAATTGATGCTCAACCCCACCCATAAAACCATCGATCGCGCGCGCCAGACCCAGCGGCGACCAACGCTCGTGCAGGGCAATTCGCGTTTCATCGATCAACTGCTGCAGCTGCTGGCTGGATACCGGCGCCAACAGGGAGGCTCGCTGTCGGGAGAGCATGCGCTGGCTGGATTTCAGGGTCAGCAGCTCCTGATGGCAGAATTTGTGCTGCTCTTTGGCAGTCTGGTGTTGCTGCTTTAATTCCTCTAGCTGCTCCGGACTGGTGGCACCCTGGCGCTTCAGGTGCTCCAGTGTCGCGCGGCCACTGTTGAGGCGGCGCTTGAGAAGATCGCGGGTGTCCGCCATCAACATCAAGGCCTGATGCAGGGAGCGGTGGTCGGCGACCTTTTCCCGATGCTCCTGCAGTCGCAGCACCAATAGCCGTTCAAACTCGCTGAAACGGCTCTGTTGCAACAGCACCGGATCGCGCTCGGCGCGGGCGAGCAGGGCTTTTTTCGCGGATACCCCCACCACGTTGGCCTCCGGCAGATCCAGCAGCTTGCTCACTTCCGCGCGCATTTTTTGCAGCATCTGGTCGGCGTCCTCGTCGGGGTCGTCCCACAGCACGTCAATCTTGTTCAACAGTGCCATCACCGCCGTGCCGCGGTGTTCCCGCAGCGGCACCAGATGGGTCTCCCACATATTCAGGTCGGTACCACTGACGCCGGCGTCGGCAGACAGCAGGAAGGCCACCGCCTGGGCGCTGGGCAGGGTAGAGAGGGTCAGTTCGGGCTCGTTCCCCAGGGCGTTCAATCCGGGGGTGTCGATAATACGCAACCCCTGAGCCAGCAGCGGATGCGGCAGGGAAATGAGCGCGTATCGCCAGGCCGGGATCTGCACCAGGTTGCCGGCGCCATCCAGATGGCGGCGATCGAAACCATAACGAGCGGCCTCTTCCGGTGTTACCGCCTTGGTGGCGGCAACCTTCATCAGGGCACCGCGGGTCGCCTCGGCATCGTCCGGGTCGAATTCAAAGTTGACCCACTTCTGCGGGATGCGACGAAAACTTTCCAGGCTGGTATTGGTGGCGAGGGTCTCGATCGGCAGCAGGCGCACACAGGCCTGTTCGCTCCCATCACTGTAGATTTCCGTCGGACACATAGTGGTGCGGCCCGGTCGCGAGGGCAGCAGGCGTTTACCGTAAGTATGGGAGAGCAGCGCATTGATCAGCTCGGTCTTGCCACGGGAGAACTCTCCCACCAACGCAACGGTGAACTGGTCATCCCCCAGCAGTTGGCGCGCCTGCTGAACCACCTGGCGGGCGCCGGCAGAATTGGGGAAATGTTCTTCAAGCCACAGGTTGAAGTTGTGAAACTGGCGGTCCAGGGCCTTTTTCCAGCGGTCATAATCAGCAATGTGCTGGCGCAAAGTCGCATCTTCCATGTTAGGTATTCTTTTTATTACTACTTACGGGGTTGACCGTGCATTTTCCAGCAAGCAGGCACCGAGTTAAACCCCACTGAAGGATTTTCGGGCACCTGGCCAAGTTTAATCTGCTGCGGATGGACCAACTGACAGTTAAGTCAGCTCAGAAGGGAGACAGAATGCTTGCGGAGCCAGAGCAAATGGCTCCGCGGACAAGGTGCGGCTTAAAAGGGAATATGCCAGAACAGGTTATATACAACCGGTGGCATCTGGGCACTTTGCGCAAATCCCAGCAACAGCTTGTCGGCAACGGTCAGCAGGATAAACACAAAAATCGGGCTGATATCGATCACCCCCAGAGGCGGGATGATTTTACGCACCGGGGCATACACAGGCTCCAGCAGCTGCCGCAGCAGCATCAGTGCCGGGTGGCTGCTATGGGGCGCAATCCAGCTGACAACGATGGAAATCAGCATGCCCACAAACAGGATCGCAATCAGCGTCATCAGGCAGCCAATCAGGGACCACAACAGCGCCGACAGTGGATTGAGCAACCCGGCGCCCACCAGAAAGCCCGCTCCCATGATCATCACCCAGCCGACCAGCAGCGCGAGAATGATGGATGCCATATCGATACCAAACAGGCCGGGCACCATTTTGCGCAGGGGGCGCAACAGCGGGTTGGTGACCTTGACGATGCCCTGGGAGATCGGGTTGTAAAAATCCGCCCGCGCCACTTGCAGCATAAAGCGCAGAAGTACCGCAAACAGGAACAGTGCGCCGATCGTGGCGAGCAAAAATACGCCGATATTGCTAAAGGTGTTGCCCATCGAAAATCCTTGTTGTTTGGTAATTTTTGCCAGACCTATGGAATAGTTTTCATCTGGTTTCTTGTTTGCCTAGCAATCCCTGCGGCTCAGGTTTTGCAGCAGGTTTGGTGGCGGGGGATCACCCGGGTAAGGCTCCCCCTTCATTTCCTGGTGTTTCGCTCCGTAAGCGACGGCTATCTTCACCGCCTGAAATTTTCGCCAAGAGGTCCCTGTCCTTGAAATCGAGGAACTCTTAAATCAAGACTTCCTATTCTACTTATCCAGCTCCTTCGCCATCTCCGCCGCACGCGCCGCACAGTCACTCATCGCCTGCTCCACCAGCTCGGGCAAACCACCCTCCTGAAAGCGCTTGACCGCCCTTTCGGTGGTGCCATTGGGTGACATGACATTGCGCTTCAGTTGCGCCACATCCAAATCGCTGGCCACCGCAAGTTTCGCTGCGCCCAGGGCGGTTTGCAAGGTGAGGCGTTCTGCGTCGGCGCGGTTCATACCGGCTTTTTCCGCCGCGTCGATCATGGATTCCATAAACTGGAAATAGTAGGCCGGGCCGGAACCCGACACGGCGATCACCTGATCGATACCAGACTCCTGATCTACCCACAGTGCGATACCCACGGCATCCGCCATCTGGGTGGCGATCGACTTGTGTTCGTCAGTCACCCCGGCACCCGCATAAAGCCCGGTAACGCCAGTGCCAACCATCGCCGGCGTGTTGGGCATGGCGCGGATGATAGGTACGCCATCGCCCAGCCAGCGTTGATAAGCCGCCACCGGGATACCGGCCGCGAGTGTGATCACCAGGGGTTTGCGAGCGCTCACCTCGGGTGCCAGCGTCTCACAGAGTTCTTTCATCACTTGTGGCTTCACTGACAACACGACGACCTCTGCATCCGCGATGGCGGCAAGGTTATCCGTATTGCCACGCACACCGGTGCGCGCGGTGAAAGCTTTTAGCTTCTGCTGGTCACGCCCGGTGGCAACGATGCTGTCAGCGGGGTAGCCGCTGGCCACGAGCCCGCCAATTACGGCCCCCGCCATGTTGCCGGCGCCGCCGATAAATACCATTTTGTGTTGCGACTTGTGTTGCGGCGGCTGATTAGACATGGTTTCCCTCTGAATCTGGTTATCGGAATGGTTAAAGGTGCGTTACTGATGCTATTGACGCGCACCGAAAATATCCGTGCCTATCCGCACGATGGTCGCGCCACTGAACACGGCCGCCTCCATGTCCCCGGACATACCCATTGACAGGGTGTCCAGCGGCTGATCTGGCAGCTGCGCCTTCAATGCCGCCAGCAACGCCGCCAACTGCCTGAACGGTGTGCGCTGGTCCTCATTTTCCCCGCGGCGTGCGGGAATTGCCATCAAGCCGCGCAGGCGCAAGTTGGGCAGTTCGGCCACCGCGGCCGCCAGCGCCGGCAAATTTTCTGGAGATACACCGGATTTACTCTCTTCCTCGTCGATGTTCACCTGCAGGCAAACATTCAGCGGCGGCAGGTTGGGCGGACGCTGCTCCGACAGGCGACGCGCAACCTTGAGGCGGTCGACGGTATGCATCCACTGGAAATTCGCCGCCACATCTCGGGTCTTGTTGGACTGAAGGGGACCGATAAAGTGCCAGACGATATCCAGATCGGTGAGCGCCTGCTGTTTTTCCAGCGCCTCTTGTAGATAGTTTTCGCCAAAATGCCGCTGGCCGGCACTACGCGCAGCACGCACATCCGCAGCCGGGCGCGTTTTTGATACCGCCAACAGCGTGACAGATTCCGGTGAGCGGTCGCAACTTTGGCAAGCGGTCACAATTCTGGCAGCGACGGAATTGAGGTTTTCGGCGATAGACCCTTTCGGCATATACTGGCACCCAATATTTGTTCGGCGGGCATTCTATGCATTCGCCGCTCGCGAGTCATATCCGAAGAATAACGAAAGGTAGCAGTATGGACATTACAGAACTCCTCGCCTTTAGCGCCAAGCAGAACGCCTCCGACTTGCACCTCTCCGCCGGCCTGCCCCCAATGATCCGGGTCGACGGCGATGTGCGCCGTATCAACCTGCCGCCCATGGAGCACAAGCAGGTACACGGCCTGATCTACGAGATCATGAACGACAAGCAGCGCAAGGATTACGAAGAGTTCCTGGAAACCGACTTCTCCTTCGAAGTCCCTGGTGTAGCCCGCTTCCGTGTGAATGCGTTCAACCACAACCGCGGCGCCGGCGCCGTATTCCGGACCATTCCGTCCAAGGTACTGACCATGGAAGACCTGGGGATGGGCCAGGTGTTCAAACACATCTCCGACACCCCCCGCGGCCTGGTACTGGTCACCGGCCCCACCGGCTCCGGTAAGTCCACCACCCTGGCGGCGATGATCGACTACATCAACGACAACAAATACGAACACATCCTCACCATTGAGGACCCGATCGAATTCGTACACGAGTCGAAAAAGTGCCTGGTGAACCAGCGGGAAGTCCACCGCGACACCCACGGCTTCTCCGAAGCCCTGCGCTCTGCCCTGCGTGAAGACCCCGACATCATCCTCGTGGGCGAGATGCGCGACCTGGAGACCATCCGCCTGGCCCTGACCGCCGCGGAAACCGGCCACCTGGTTTTCGGCACCCTGCACACCACCTCTGCTGCCAAAACCATCGACCGTGTGGTAGACGTATTCCCGGCGCAGGAAAAATCCATGGTGCGCTCCATGCTGTCGGAATCGCTGCAGGCGGTTATTTCCCAGACCCTGCTCAAGCGCAACGGCGGCGGCCGCGTCGCCGCCCACGAAATCATGCGCGGCACCCCGGCCATCCGTAACCTGATCCGTGAAGACAAGATCGCGCAGATGTACTCCGCCATCCAGACCGGCGCCAGTGTAGGTATGCAGACCATGGACCAGTGCCTGCAAGAACTGGTGGAAAAACGTATCATCAGCCGTGAATCGGCACGGGAAAAAGCGAAAATGCCGGAGAATTTCTAAAAAAGTTACGCGCCCAGCACAAGCAAGCGCTTACGAAGCACAAAAACGCAAATCCAAGGCGGTAAAAAATGGAAATCGAACGACTCCTACAACTGGTGACTGAAAAAGGCGCATCGGATCTGTTCATCACCGCCGGTGTACCCGCCTCCATCAAACTGCACGGCAAGATCGTTCCTGTAAGCACCTCCTCCCTGACGCCGGAAAAAGCTCGGGAAATGGTCGTCGGCATCATGAACGAGCGGCAGAAAAAAGAGTTCATCGAAACCAAAGAACTCAACTTCGCCATCTCCGTGCGCAACGTCGGCCGCTTCCGGGTCTCCGCCTTCTTCCAGCGCAACCTCGTCGGCATGGTATTGCGTCGTATCGAAACCAAAATTCCCACCATCGACGGCCTCGGATTGCCGGAACAGCTCAAAGAGCTGGCGATGACCAAGCGCGGGCTGATCATCTTCGTGGGCGCCACCGGTACCGGCAAATCCACCTCGCTCGCCTCCATGATCGGTCACCGCAACGAGAACTCGAAGGGTCACATCATCTCCATCGAAGACCCGATCGAATTTATTCACCAGCACCGGGGCTGTATCGTGACCCAGCGCGAAGTGGGGCTCGATACCGACTCCTTCGAAACCGCGCTGAAGAACACCCTGCGTCAGGCGCCGGACGTCATCCTGATCGGTGAGGTGCGCTCCCGCGAAACCATGGACCACGCCATCGCCTTCGCCGAAACCGGCCACCTGTGCCTGTGTACCCTGCACGCCAACAACGCCAACCAGGCGCTGGACCGGATCATTCACTTCTTCCCCGCCGACCGGCACCAGCAGTTGTGGATGGACCTCTCCCTCAACCTGCGCGCCATGGTCGCCCAGCAGCTGGTGCCGACACCGGATGGCGACGGCCGCCGCGCCTGTCTCGAAATCATGATCAACACCCCGCTGATGTCGGATCTGATCCGCAAAGGTGAAGTGCACAAAATGAAGGAGCTGATGAAACGCTCCACCGAGCAGGGCATGCAGACCTTCGACCAGGCCCTGTACGAACTCTACGACCGCGGCGAAATCACCTACGAAGACGCCCTGTCACATGCCGACTCCGCCAACGACTTGCGCCTGATGATCAAGCTCAAGTCCGAGTCCGACGCCGAGTACCTCAACAGCGCCGCCGACGAACTCAGTCTCGCCAGCGATAGCGACAGCGGTAGTAGCCCGCGTATTTACTGATAGACGCGGACGCCGAATGAAGGGCAGGCGCGGCAACGCCCTGCCTTTTTTTATGCACAACACCTTTTTATGCACAACCCATTGGACGAGTTTTGACCATGAAATTTCTGGAACTGGAAGTTCGCACCGCACTGATCGTGCACGGCTACGACGAACACAACCGGGAAATTACCGAACAAATAAATGACCCCGCGTTTGCCAACAAACTGATTGCCCTTGAACGTATTCAGTCCGTAAGCGAACAGTATGTACTCGTCACCGGCTCACACGGTCGCATCATGTACTGGGAGTACCGCGGAACCCTGGAACAACTGCGCGGGCGTCTCGCCGAAGCCGGATTGATGCTGCCGATGTGCTCACGATCTACGTGATAACCACCCTCGGTACGCGCGGCGCGCGGCGGTATTTACAAAACGGTTCCGCCAGCCGGGTCGGTGGTAGTGCCCTGATCTGTGCCGGCCTGTGGATGACCCTTCGCAGCAGTTAAATTCAAATCCGGTAGTTCCCTGAAAATGCGATATCCCCAGTTTTTTTCACATAGCGTAAAACTCGGCATTTTTCTGCTGCTGGGAAATCTACTCCTAGCCTGCACGGAATCACCCGGAGCCGATCGCATTTATATCAACGGCGATATCCTCACCGTCGACGCCTTAGACACCGTCACCAGTGCACTTGCCGTGAAAGGTGGCAAGATCATCGCAGTCGGTACCAGTGAAGAAATAACCGCACTCGCGGATACGCACACAGAAACCACCGACCTCCAGGGCAAAGCCCTGCTGCCCGGCTTTATCGCAGTGCATGAACACCCTGCGATCAGCGCGGTGTTCCGCAATTTTGTCGATATGAGCGGCTTCCGCCACCGCACCGCCGCAGAAGCCTGGCAGGTACTGGAAGGTGCTATCGCAGATACGCCAAAGGGGGAATGGATCTACGCCATGGGGCTGGACCCGGTTTTGCTTGAAGGACTGCAGCTGCCGGACCGAAAAGCCCTTGACCAGATGGCCCCGCACAATCCCGTTTTTATCCTCGCCCAGAGCATGCACACCGCGTGGGTGAACTCGGCCGCGCTGGCCGCGATGGATATCGATGAAGAGACCCCCGACCCCGGCGAAGGCTCCTATTACGGCCGCGATAAAAATGGCCGCCTTAATGGCACCCTGGTGGAAAAGCCCGCGCTGGAGCCTTTTCTCGCCAAGCACAAAAACCCATTCAAAGTGACCACCGCCTATGCCGGTGTGCTGACGGATTTACGCAATGCGGGCTACACCAGTGTTGCATCCCTCGGGTTCAATATGCCCCCATGGCTCGCCCGCTGGGCATCCATGGAAAACCTGCAGCCACGCATCCGCCAGTTGTTCTATTACCGCGGGGACAACCTGAGCAAACTGTCGGGGAGCCCGCGAGATAACGACGACTTCTTCCGCGTGCGCGGCGCCAAGTTCTGGTACGACGGCTCGCCGTACAGCGGCAGTATGGTGGTGGAGCAAGCGTATCTGGACAGCCATCTGGCGGAGGAGCTGGGTATCGCCCACGGAAGCCACGGCGAACCGGTGATTTCCGCGGAGGCGCTGCGTACCCAAATTCAGGAATTGAATGAATGCGGCTGGCAGATTGCCATCCATGTGCAGGGCGACCGCGCTGCGCAGGAATATTTACAGATTCTCGAGCAGGTGTACGAAAGTCTGTCCGAAACACAACAAAAGGAATTCATCACCCGCAGGCACCGCCTCGAACACGGACTCCTGCTCAGCAAAGAGATACTGCCGGCGTTTGCCAAACTGGGTATTTCGCCGAGTTTTCACATCAATCACATTTACTACTATGGCGACGCCCTGGAAACAGATTTGCTGGGAGCAGAGCGCACCCAGCGGACACTGCCGGTAAAAAGTGCATTTGAGCTGGGTATGCATCCCACCCTGCACTCAGACAGCCCAATGTTTCCTGCAGAACCGTTCAGCCTGATGCAAACGGCAATCAGCCGCCACAGTCGCGCAGGCATCCGGATCGGGGAGGCCGAGGCATTGACACCGAGGCAGGCACTGCGCGCCATGACCATTAACGCCGCCTGGCAGCTTGGGATGGAGAAGGAAATCGGCAGTCTCGAGGTGGGCAAGAGCGCAGACCTGGTGATTCTGGATAAAAACCCGCTGTCGACACCAGTGGAAAATTGGCGAGAAATTCGCGTCCTGGAAACCCGGCTTGCCGGGAGAAGATGATATACGCCGCCGCTTTACGCCATTTCAGACAACAGTGATTTAATCCCGGCGAGCAATCGCCGGGACACCGCGGGGGTCTGCGCTGTCCCGGCGAGAATTACCCGATAGCCCTCACCGCCCTTTTGCAGTCCGGTAATGAAACCCACTGCAACTATTGCATTGCGGTGCACGCGCACAAAGCGCTCACCGAACTCCGCCTCCAGTTCCTTCAGCGACTCATCCAGTACTGTCTCACCACCGCTGTGATGGGCGATGACATATTTGTCTTCGGCAATGAAGCAGCGGATATCATCCACATCAAGCAACTGCACGCCGCGGCGACTCACCGCCTTTATCTGACGGCGACCTGTCGCGGACTCAGATGTTATCGCCTCGGCACGCAGATTCTGTAGCTGTGGCTTGCTCAGTCTTCGCGCCTGGGCAATCGCCTGTGCCAATTGCTCCACACTGACGGGCTTGAGCAGGTAACCGGATGGAGCGACCGCAAAGGCAGGGAGCGCAAACTCGTCATGGGCGGTGCAGAATATGATCGCGGGTGGGTTCGGGCGAGTGGAAATTTGTTCGGCGAGTTGGAGCCCGTTATCTCCGGGCATTTCGATATCCAGTAACAACAGGTCCGGGTCGAGTGAATCCAGCTGTTGTAACGCACTTTCCCCATCGGCAGCTTCTCCCAGCAGTTGGCAACCATCAATAGCCTGCAACTGTCGGGCCAGTCTGGCCCGCGCCAGCGGTTCGTCATCGACGATCAGCACACCCAGCGGGCGCTCAGTGACACTCATGGCATCACCTCCCCAACTGTGGCTGTTTTCACTGGCTCAGTTATTCCGGTTTGCTGTTTTGCTTCCAGCGGCAAATGCAATTCCACATGGTAATTGCTGTCGCGAACACCCGCGCTAAAGCGGTAGCGATTGCCATAAAAAGCACTGAGACGCTGGCGAATATTTTCCATCGCCATACCATTGCCGCGGTGAATTTTTGCATCCACGCTGCGGCTACTTTCCGCCTCAGAATCTGCAATGGGATTTTGAATCGACAATAACAGCTCAGCGCGCTGGCTGCCAATGACATTTTGGCGAATAGTTATTCGGATAGTACCGCCCTGGCGCAGACGGGCGACGCCGTGCAGCACGGAATTTTCCAGCAGCGGCTGCAACAGCATCGAGGGTAACTGTACCTGGGAAGGCAGCTCATCGATGTGCCACTCCTGTTGCAAGCGGTCGCCGAGGCGCAGGGATTCAATTTCCAGATAGCGGCGGGCAAGCGCGACTTCCTGTGAGAGAGGCATCAGTTTCGAGTCGGCCAGCGAAGCGCGGAACAAGGCAGAAAGGTCTTCCACCAGTTTCTCCGCGCGCTCCGGGTCCACGGCAATCAGGCTGGCGAGACTGTTCATGCTGTTGAACAGAAAATGTGGGCGGATGCGGGACTGCAGCGCCTCAATGCGCGCCCCCAGCTCCGCCTGTTGCTGGTTGTGCAATTGCTGTTGCACATAGGCGTAGCGCAACACCACACCCGCGCAAATGGCGCCCACCAGCAGGTCCGCCAGCAGCGCCGCGAAATCGATCGAGGTCGCCGTCATATCCGCCATCCACCAGTGTTGGCCTCCCAGCACCAGCAGCAACACCGCGAGTACCGTGGAGTAACTCAGCGCCGCGGCAACGGTGTGTGACAGGCGCGCGAGGCTCGGGCGCAGGCGACAGAGGATGGCAGCAGAAGGCAGGATGGCCCACTGCACGGTGAGGGACACCAGCCCCAGACGCTGCCAGTTGAACGGATTGAGGCCATCGGTGGCGAGCACCAGCACCAGCGACAGCAGCTCGCCCATCAGAACCAGAGCGGCCACACCAGTCACGCCACACAGGTCGGGCAGGAAAGGGGCAGGACTGGAGGAAGAGTCAGATTGGCGCAGGCGCGCAGAATCTTTGCCTGCAGGGGCAATTTCGCGAATTTGCTGCGCTATAATGCCGGCCGCTTGCGCGGGCCTGGAAGATGTCATACCACGTTATCTTTATTCTGGACTCGCTTTCCAGACAGGGAAGATACCGCCATCTTCGGCCTACTTCCATATACCGTTTCCCAGTTTCATGAAACAGTTTCCTGAAAACAGACCAGAGGCAGCATGAGCAACGATAACTCCTCCACAAACAGTGCACAGAACCCGGCAGCGAAACTCTGGGGCGGTCGCTTCAGCGAAGCCACCGACGCCTTTGTGGAGCGCTTCACCGCCTCGGTAATGTTCGACCAGCGTATGGCGCTGGAAGACATTCAGGGGTCCCTGGCCCACGCGCAGATGCTGTCAGAAGTCGGGGTACTGACCGCGGACGAATTCAAGCAGATCGAAGGCGGCCTGAAAGACATCGCCGAAGAGATCAAGGCCGGCGCATTTCCCTGGTCGGTGGAGCTTGAAGATGTGCATATGAACATCGAATCGCGCCTGACCCAGCGCATTGGCGCCACCGGTAAAAAGCTGCACACCGGCCGCTCCCGCAACGACCAGGTAGCGACGGACATACGCCTGTGGTTGCGCAACCGTATCGATCAGATCGCCTCCGAACTGACCCGCCTGCAGACCGGGCTGGTGGATCTCGCGGAACAGAACGCCGACACCATCATGCCCGGCTTCACCCACTTGCAGTCCGCGCAGCCGGTCACCTTCGGCCACCACCTGCTGGCGTGGAACGAGATGCTGACCCGCGACTACGAGCGCCTTATGGATTGCCGCAAGCGCGTCAACCGCTCGCCGCTCGGCGCCGCCGCCCTCGCCGGCACCAGCTACCCGATCAACCGCGCGCGTACCGCCGAGCTGCTGGGCTTCGACGCCCCCACCGAAAACTCCCTGGACTCGGTCAGCGACCGTGACTTCGCCATCGAATTCTGCGCTTTCGCGGCGCTGCTGCTGACCCACCTGTCGCGCGCCAGTGAAGAGCTGGTACTGTGGACCTCCAGCCAGTTCAACTTTATCGACCTGCCCGACCGCTTCTGCACCGGCTCCTCGATCATGCCGCAGAAGAAAAACCCGGATGTACCGGAACTGGTGCGCGGCAAAACCGGCCGCGTCAACGGCCACCTGATCGCCCTGCTGACCCTGATGAAAAGTCAGCCGCTGGCGTATAACAAAGACAACCAGGAAGACAAGGAACCACTGTTCGACGCCGCCGACACCGCACTGGATTGCCTGCGCGCCTTCGCGGATATGGCGCCGGCGCTCAAGCCGAAGAAGGAAAACATGTACGCCGCTGCCGGCAAGGGCTTCTCCACCGCCACCGACCTGGCGGACTATCTGGTGCGCAAGGGCGTGGCCTTCCGCGATGCCCACGAAATCGTTGGGCAGTCCGTGGCTTTTGCTATCGAAAAGGACTGTGATCTCGCCGACCTGAGTCTCGCGGAGCTGCAGAAATTCTCCGAGGTGATCGGCGAAGACGTATTCGAGGTGCTGACCCTGGAAGGTTCCGTCGCCGCCCGCGACCATATCGGTGGCACTGCGCCAAACCAAGTGCGCGCCGCCTGCGCCCGGGCGCGCACTTTAATATCCGCCCGTTGATTCCCGGGAGCGCGGAGCTCCAGCTCCGCGTGCGGGCCGCGAGGCCCGCATCTCCACCCCCTGCCACATTTCGCCACAATTCATCCCGTCCACAGCCACCATTCGGAATCTGTGACCCGCTAGACTCATCCAACCTCACAGGGAGAGTCCCCCATGCGTAAATACGTGCTGCTCGGCACTGCCGCCTTCGCGATCGCCGTCTACCTCACCAACGCCTCCTGGCTGGCGGAGAAGCGCCCGGGCAAACCCACATTGATCGCCCACCGCGGCGTCTACCAGACCTACAACCGGGAAAACCTCGGCCGCGACGACTGCACCGCAATTCGCGTGTATCAGCCGCAGCACCAGTATCTCGAAAATACCCTCGCCTCCATGCAGGCGGCGTTCGACGCCGGTGCGGATATCGTTGAACTCGATGTGCACTCCACTACCGACGGTGAGTTTGCGGTGTTCCACGACTGGACCCTGGACTGCCGCACCGAGGGCAGCGGGGTCACCCGCGAGCATGCGATGAGCTACCTGAAGACCCTGGATATCGGCTACGGCTATACCGCGGACGGCGGCCAGACGTTTCCGTTCCGCGGCAAAGGAGTGGGGCTGATGCCGACGCTGGAAGAGGTTTACCGGAACTTTCCAGGCAAAAACTTTCTGATCAACATCAAAGGCGGCCACGTGAAAGAAGCGAAGAAACTGGACCGTTATTTGCGCGAACGAGAGTTACTAAGCGGTCCACTGATGGCCTACGGCAATGAGAAAACGCGGGTCACATTGCGCGAGCTGCGCCCCGATGCCTGGCTGTTCAGCCGCGACAGCGTCAAACAATGCACCTATCGCTACCTGATACTGGGCTGGAGCGGCTATGTGCCTGAGGCCTGTCGCAACGGTGCGGTAATTGCGCCGAATACCTGGCACTGGGCGCTGTGGGGATGGCCGGACCGGTTTATCCAGCGCATGGAAGATGCTGGCAGTATGGTGATGGTGCTGGACTTCAGGGCCCGCAGCCCCGGCGGTATGCACGGGATCTACAAGCCGGAACAGATCGACTTCCTGCCGGCCGACTACCGCGGGGCGCTCTGGGTGGAAAAGATCGAAACAGTCGGACCTTACGCGAATACAAAATTCACCAGTGAGGCGACAGAATCGCTGTGACCGGTATTCCGGATAGCTCGCTGTCAGCTCTCCGACGGGGAAAAGCGCTTATCCAGCCAACTGCTCATCAGATTGAGGGCCCTGGGAGAAATAGTTTCCTGTATCAGACCGTATTCAGAGACGGCTCCGGTTTCCGCGCTCTGCAACAGGTGATTCAGGCCTTTGAGCTCGACAACTTCGAAATCCCGATGCTGGCTTTGTTGCAGCGCCGTGCGGATTCCGGCGAGGTTCTGCGGCGCAGAAACCTGGATATCCAGACTACCGTTGAAGGCCAGCACCGGTATCTTCAGCGCACGGATATACGGCTGGGGATCAAATTGCAGAAAATACCGGAACCAGGGCGATGCATAGGTCTCAGCCAATGCAGCAACCTGCCCATCAATATCACCCGCATTGACGACTCCGGTTGCGCGAGAAATTTCCCGCAGCATATCGAGGGTTTCTGCCGTCAGGCTTTCGCCAGCCGGCAATTGGTTAATCTGCTCAAACACGGACCGGTCGAGCCCGCGTATCTTTTCAAGGCTCTGCTGCTGCACGCCAAGAGAGCGGAAAATATTCGCCCGCTGTTCGATATACAAATCGACGATATCAACCCCGGGGGCGGCCATCATGATCACAAACGCGAGATCCTTGCGCTGACTCGCCACCATCGGCGCGATCATTCCGCCTTCACTGTGACCGATCAGGCCGATCGCCCGCGAAGGTATATCTTTGCGGCCCTGCAGGTAGTCCACCGCGGCACTGATATCCCCAGCAAAATCCTCTGAGGTCGCGGTAGCGAAAGTACCCGTAGACTTGCCAACCCCGCGGTCGTCCAGCCTGAGCACCGCAAAGCCTGCTCTACTCAGGTGATCGGCTATTACCGCAAATGGCTTGTGCCCGGCGATGGTCTCATCCCGGTCCTGAGGGCCGGACCCGGTAATCAGGATGGCCGCAGCCTTGATGTGGCCCGCGGGACGCGTCAGGGTCCCGGCCAAGCGGATACCTGCGGCAGGATGACTCAACTGCACTTCTTCCACCACGTAGGGAAAAGGTGCCACCGGTGTCTGTGGCCTTACGGGCCCCGACGATTCCACAGCGCGGGAAAATTCCAGCTCGAAGGGTTGCCCCTGAGTAAAAGCACCGCGAATTTTGCCACTCTGCGGATCGAAGGTGCCGCGGTAACTCGCGTTCAGACTGGCAATCTCGAAGGCCAGGTTTTTACCATCTACCTGTACGCGGGACATGGGAATGGCAAATGCCCCCTGGGCGGGAGAATCCAGCGAGCCCTGCCAAAGGCTTTCTTTGTCCTGCAGATGAATCACCAGTGGCAACTTGACTGCGGGGTTGACCACCAGAGTGCCGCTCCAGTCGCCAGCGATTTCGGCGGCATGGGCAACAAGGGAACACAGGCTGAGAAGCATCCCCCCAAAAAGTAACTTTAAATTCGCAATCCAGTTTTGCTTCTTCATCCTCAATCCTTAGGTCAGGTTCGCTTTTCTTTACACTGACATAACCACACCCAGCGCAGGTTATTCGAGCTCTTCAGAGTCCTTGCCCGTTTCTTCAACTTCCGTTATCACTTTCTGCACCAGCTTTACGCGCCCGGACAGCACCAGCGCATCCCGCAGCACATATTCAATCTGTGCGTTCAGGCTGCGCAGGTCGTCGTCGGCCCAGCGCTGCATGGCGGCCAGTACCTGTTCGTTGATCCGCAGTGGGAATGCTTTCTTTTTTGCCATAACAAACTTTGCGCGATCAGTAGAGACTGCCGCTGTTGATCACCGGCTGCACCTGCTGTTCGCCACAGATGACGACCATCAGGTTATTCACCATATTGGCTTTGCGCTCTTCGTCCAGCTCGAGATCGTGGGATTCCGCCAGGGTGGAAATCGCATCGGTGACCATTTCCACCGCGCCGCGCACAATCAGTTTGCGCGCCGCCAGTACCGCACCTGCCTGCTGTTTGCGCAGCATCGCCTGGGCAATTTCCGGGGCATAGGCGAGATGACTGATACGCGCCTCGATCACCTGGATGCCGGCGCGGCCCAGACGCTCCTGCACCTGATCGCGGATTTTTTCCGCCACCTCGATGGGATCACCGCGCAGGGACAGGATTTCCTCACCGTGATTATCGTAAGGATATTCATTTGCCACATTGCGCAGCGCTGCCTCCGTCTGGATGGTGACAAAGCTTTCGTAGTCGTCCACTTCGAAATAGGCCTCGGCGGAATCGACCACTTTCCACACCACTACGGTGGCGATTTCGATGGGGTTACCGTTGGCGTCGTTGACCTTGAGCTTGCCGCTCTCGAAGTTGCGAATACGCAGGGAGATGGGTGTGCGCTTGAAGATCAGCGGGTTGGCCCAGCGCAGACCGGTCGTGTGCTCGGTACCTACATATTTGCCGAACAGCTGCAGGATCTTGCCCTGGTTGGGCGCCACCATGAACAGGCCGTGCCAGCAGAATACGACGATCACCGTCACCAGCCCCCACCCCCCCGCCATGGCAAAGTCCGTCGCCACCAGGTTGCGCACCAGCATAACCGCGCTGAGTAGCTGCAGCGCCAACAGAACCGCCAGCATTGCGTAACCATTGACGGTAAATGCACGTTTTTCCTTGATCATTAAACCTATCCCTTTGATGTCATTTTGATATCAAAATAGCACCAGACAGACAAGGGCACAACCGGCGCGGGGACCGTATCGCGATCCGTAGAGAAAAAAGGTGCCAGTCGCTGGCAGGGGGAAGCGTGGAAACCGCGTTGGTAGCCCGGCTGCAGGCGCACAGTTCAGACCACAGCGCTATTCGCCTGCAAGCAGGCGGCAAGGTGGGTTAGGCAAGGTGGGTGGGCGCTGTGAGTTACAGGCCGAGAGTGACGGGACTTCCCTGCTGCTCGGTCAATACCCGGTCCAGCAGTGTCGGCAGGTCTTCACCGCTGCCACTGCACTTCCAGCCGGGATTTTCGAAACTGAGGTGATAGCCCCCGGAGCGTGCTGCCACCCACAGTTCCTGCACCGCACTCTGGCGCGACAGGATCACCTGAGTGCCGTTGTCTTCTAGGGTGATGGTGAGCACCGCATCCGCTCGCTCGTAATCCATATCCACATCGCAATTGTCGAGCGCATCCTCGATCGCCATCAGGGTTTCTTCGATGGCGGCGTTGTAGGTGGCTTGGGAGGCAGCCTGGGTCATATTCCGGTTACTTCTGTTACTGGACCGCTGGCGACGATTTCCAGGCATGTCCACGGTGTTGTTGATGATCGCGGGTCGCTATACTAGCAGGCTTTTCCAGTATTCTCGTCCCGCAACGTGCGGCAGGAAATTCCGATGCGTACACCCATCGCCGCCCTGGCACTGCTAATCGCCCTTATCGGGCAGCTCAGTGGCTGTGGCCAGAAAGGTCCCCTTTACCTGCCCCAGGATCCGGCGCAACCGGGTTCTGCGCCAGCGGCACCCGGTACCGGCAGCAGTGTGCCGGCCGGCGCCGAGGGTGAGCAGGAAAAACCAACCACTCCCGAAAACCAACCGCAGCAAAATACGGAAGCAGAAGCAGTATCCAAATGAGTGAATTCCACTACCAGCAGGGAAGCCTGTGGGCCGAAAACGTCAGCCTTGAGCAGATCGCCGAACAGTTTGGCACGCCCACCTATGTATACAGCCGCGCGCACTTCGAGCGCCAGTACCAGAGCTACGCCGAAGCCCTCGGCGAGCACCCGGGCCTGATCTGCTATGCGGTCAAGGCCAACAGCAATCTGGGCATACTGTCCGTACTGGCACAGCTCGGCGCGGGTTTCGATATCGTCTCCGAGGGCGAACTGGAACGAGTACTGATGGCCGGCGGTGATCCCGCCAAAGTGGTGTTCTCCGGTGTGGGCAAAACCGCCCATGAAATGCGCCGCGCGCTGCAAGTGGGCGTGCACTGTTTCAACGTCGAGTCGGAAGCGGAGCTTGAGCGCCTGGACGCGGTTGCCGGGGAGCTCGGGGTAGTGGCACCGGTTTCCCTGCGGGTAAACCCGGACGTGGACGCCAAAACCCACCCCTACATTTCCACCGGTCTCAAGGAAAACAAATTCGGTATTGCCATTGATCAGGCGCGGGCGGTGTATCGCAAGGTCGCGGCATCGGCCAACCTCAACGCGGTGGGTGTCGACTGCCATATCGGTTCTCAGCTCACCGACATTTCGCCATTCCTGGATGCACTGGATCGCCTGCTGGCGCTGGTCGACGAACTGGCCGAAGACGGCACCCAGTTGAAGCACCTGGATCTCGGTGGCGGCCTCGGTGTGCGCTACCGGGGGGAAGAACCCCCGCAAGTGAGCGACTACCTCGGCGCAGTGAAGCAAAAGCTCGCAGGGCGCAACCTCGCCCTGGTCATGGAGCCGGGCCGCTCCATTTCTGCCAATGGCGGCGCGCTGCTGACCCGGGTGGAATTCCTCAAGCGCACCGAGGAGCATAACTTCGCCATCGTCGATGCGGCGATGAACGACAACCTGCGCCCCGCCCTGTACCAGGCCTGGCAGGATATCGTCGCGGTGACCCCCGGCAGCGGTGAAACGGAAACCTGGGATATCGTCGGCCCCGTGTGCGAGACCGGCGACTTCCTTGGCAAGCATCGCCCGCTGGCACTGGAGCAGGGTCAGCTGCTGGCGATGCTGTCCGCAGGTGCCTACGGTTTCACCATGAGCTCCAACTACAACTCCCGCACTCGCGCTGCGGAAGTACTCGTGGATGGCGACAAGACCTATCTGGTACGCGCCCGCGAGGCCCTGGCGGATCTGGTGCGCGGTGAGTCCACGGTACCGGCGAAAAACTAATCCCTGACAGTGGGTGCTTTTTATTCGTCCATCCAGTAGCTTTGGATTTTAGTAGCCAGGGTTTAGCAATTTAGGATTCCGGAGTTCACCGGAATCCAGACCCATCGCGGGAACGGAAGAGAAACAGCATGCGGCTTAAATTCACCAAAATGCACGGTCTGGGCAATGACTTTGTGATGGTCGACGCCATTACCCAACGGGTCAAACTGTCCACTGAAAAGATCCGCGCCATCGGCGACCGCCACACCGGTATCGGCTGTGATCAGTTGCTGGTGGTGGAAGCGCCGCGCAATCCGGACGTGGATTTCCGCTACCGCATCTACAACGCCGATGGCAGTGAAGTGGAAAACTGCGGTAATGGTGCACGCTGCTTCGCGCGTTTTGTGCACGAGCGCCGCCTGACCAGCAAGGACAAGATCCTGGTGGAAACCGCCGGCGGTATTCTCGAGCTCAACGTGCAGGAGCGGGATCAGGTCAGCGTCGATATGGGCGCCCCTATTCTCGAGCCGCAACAGGTTCCCTTCGACGCAGATATCCAGGCCGAGACCTATCCGCTGGAAGTCGACGGCGAGGTATACACGGTGGGCGCCGTGTCCATGGGCAATCCCCATGCAGTACTGCTGGTGGAGGACGTGGACAGCGCCCCGGTGACAACCCTCGGTGCCGCCATTGAGCATCATCCGCGCTTTCCGCAGAAGGTGAATGTGGGCTTCCTGCAGGTCCTGGATCGCGGCAGTGCCCGCCTGCGGGTATTCGAGCGGGGTGTGGGCGAGACCCGCGCCTGTGGCACTGGCGCCTGCGCCGCCATGGTGTCGGCACGCCTGCGCGGGCTGGTGGATGAGGAAGTGAACATCACCCTGCCCGGTGGCTCCCTGACAATCCGCTGGCCGGGCCCCGGTGAGCCGGTTACCATGACCGGACCCGCCACCGCGGTATATCACGGACAGATAGTTATCTGACACAGATACTCAGGAACCAGAGACCGACTCAGCGATAAATTCAATGACCGACCACAGCGACGCCCCCCTGATCGACAGTGCCGTCGAGGCCAGCCTGGAAAAACAGCACGCCACCGACAGCGAAAACCAGCGCAACAAGAAGCTGCTGGCGCGCCAGGTGGCCCGCTACCTGATCCAGAATCCCGCCTTCTTTGCGGAAAACATGGAGCTGCTGGAATCCATCCAGCTGCCAAAGGAAAGCGGCAAGACGGTGTCGCTGATGACCCATCAGACCAACCTGCTGCGGGAGCGCAATATCGAAATGCGCCAGCGGCTGGATCAGCTGCTGCAAAACGCCCGTGACAACGACCAGCTGTTCCTGCACAGCCGCCGCCTGATACTGACACTGCTGGAAGCGCACACCGTGGCAGAAGCCGGCGATGCATTACTGAGAAGCTTCAAGGAAGATTTCAATGTCGAGATCACCGCGCTGACCCTGTTTGGCCCATTGCCCGGCTCCGGCAGGCGTCTCGGCCAGGTGCGCTGCTGTTCGCGCACCAGTGCAGAAACTGCCATCGGCTCCATTCTGCGCAATGGACGCACTGTTTGTGGCACCCTGCGCCCGGCGGAAACCGCCTTTCTGTTTGGTGAGGACGCGAGTCGTGTCGCCTCGGCTGCGGTGGTCCCACTGGCGGGCCAACTGGGTATTCTCGCGGTGGGCTCCAGTGACCCCAATCACTACCGCTCGAGCCTTGGCACCATGTTCCTGTCGTATATCGGTGAGATTCTCGAGCGCTTGCTACCGGACCTGTTGGCGCGCAGTTAACCTCAGAGGCTCTCTGCCGCTCGCTTTGATCTGACTTGAATGGAAGTTTGACAACCGGGCCTGGAGGGAAGAACTGGACCCCGGCATACGCCGGGGTGACGCGGTCAATCTGCGGGCAGCGCCCTCCAATTTTTCGCCATCCCGGCATGCGCCGGCATCCAGTATTTTTTCCCTTCCGCTCTCTCAGATAGGCCGACTGCCGTATTTCGGCTGTGGCTTGCGCGGCGGGTCCGCGGTGACATCCGGAGCTATCTCGTTGATAGCGCCACCACCGGCGAGGAAAGCGTCGACTTCCTCATTCAATTGACTGCGCGCCCGTTGACGGGAGGAAATGGAACGCTCTTCGCCGAACTCCTCATTGTCTTTCGAGCGAGCGCTGGTCTGATCGTCTTTCATGTCGATATACCCTGTAACTTGATACCCCTGTTACAGAGGGATTACCCCTGCTACCACAGCGCCTTCCCGGCAAATTCCGTTTAGTCCCGTAAAACTTTCTTTGCGCACTTGCGACAAGGTCACAATTTCTGCAAATACAATCCGCCGGGCAGAAGATTTCCTGCGGCGAAATATTTATAGGCGGTGTCTGATCGGCCTGCCAGAAAAGGTTCCCGGATTCGGTAGAGTTTTTTTGTGGGGTTTATGCCGGATTTATTGCTGTTGGTTATGCAGATTTTTCCGCCACGTTTTTGAAGTGTGTCTCGGCGTTAATTACATCTGGATGCCAAAGGAGCACTGGTCGCCCTTTGGGGCGTTTTACAGGCACAAAAAAGCCCCGCAAGCGGGGCTTCGAAATGTCGGATTCTTTGATCAGACTGCTTCGCTGCCGGTTTCACCGGTGCGGATACGAATAACTTCTTCGAGTGCAGTGATAAAGATTTTACCGTCACCAATCTTGCCGGTCTGTGCCGCTTTGGTGATGGCTTCCACAGCGCTGTCGACCATGCTGTCGTCCACCGCCAGTTCCAGTTTTACCTTGGGCAGAAAGTCCACCACGTATTCTGCACCGCGGTACAGCTCGGTGTGTCCTTTCTGGCGGCCGAAACCTTTTACTTCGGTCACGGTCATGCCCTGTACACCGACTTCGGACAGCGCAGTGCGCACGTCGTCCAGTTTGAATGGCTTTACCACAGCCGTAATCAATTTCATTGGCTTATCCCCTGATTGTGTTTCTTGCGGGCACCGGCCCGAGTAGAACCGGTGCCGGAAGATTCTTGCGGCCTCCGGGCGGGGGGCAGGCCCCCACACCCGGCGGCAATATTATGAGCGCTTATTTGCTCATAAATTCCGGATAAGCTTCCATTCCGCATTCAACCAAGTCAACACCTTGCTGCTCTTCTTCTTCGGTAACACGGATACCGGTGATGAGCTTGAGGGCGAACCAGACTGCGAAGGAGGCGGCGAATACCCATACGAAGATGGTGGCAGCGCCGATGAGCTGACCGCTGAAGGAAGAGCCGTCGTTGGTAACCGGTACCAGCAGCAGACCCAGCAGACCCACAACACCGTGTACGGAGATGGCACCGACGGGATCGTCGATCTTCAGTTTGTCCAGGCCGATGATGGAGAAGACCACCAGGATACCGCCCAGGGCACCGAACAGGGTCGCCTGCAGCGCAGTCGGGGTGGACGGCTCAGCAGTAATGGCAACCAGACCGGCCAGCGCGCCGTTCAGCAGCATGGTCAGGTCGGCCTTGCCGAACAGGATGCGGCCAGTGACCAGAGCTGCAACAGCACCGCCCGCTGCAGCGGTATTGGTGTTCAGGAAGACCATGGCGACGGAGTGCGCATTAGCCGCGTCACCCAGTTTCAGCACGGAACCGCCGTTGAAACCGAACCAGCCCATCCACAGGATGAAGGTACCCAGGGTAGCCAGCGGCAGGTTGGCACCGGGGATGGCGTAGATTTCGCCGTTCGGGCCGTATTTGCCTTTACGTGCGCCCAGCAGCAGTACGCCAGCCAGAGCAGCGGCAGCACCTGCCATGTGCACGATGCCGGAACCGGCAAAGTCGGAAAAGCCCAGATCGCCCAGGTTGTACATGCCGAATACTTCAGCGCCACCCCAGGTCCAGGAACCTTCCAGCGGGTAGATCAGGCCGGTCATGACCACGGCGAATACCAGGAAGCTCCACAGCTTCATACGTTCGGCAACCGCACCGGAAACGATGGACATGGCAGTTGCCACGAAGACCACCTGGAAGAAGAAGTCGGAAGCGCCTGAGTAAACGGAGTCACCGTCGAAACCGTTTTCCGCCGAGCTCGCCAGTACACTGTCGAGATCGAAGGCTTCAATGCCGCTCAGCAGCCAGCCGCCGTCGTACATGATGGCGTAACCAGTGACCAGATACATGATGCTCGCAATCGCGAACAGCGCTACGTTCTTGGTAAGAATTTCAGTCGTGTTTTTGGAACGCACCAGGCCTGCTTCCAGCATGGCAAAGCCCGCTGCCATCCACATAACCAGTGCACCACACACGAGGAAATAAAATGTATCAATTGCGTACTGCAACTGAAAAATTTGATTTTCCATTTTTCGCTCCGTTTAACCCAAACTTTCCCGAGTTGCCCCGGTCGTTATTTCAGTTGATCAAAAAATCGTTCTGGCAATCTGTGCTGTTGTTAGATCGCTTCCGTACCGGTTTCCCCGGTGCGGATACGGATTGCCTGTTCGAGGTTTGCAACAAAGATCTTACCGTCGCCGATCTTGCCACTCTGCGCTGCAGTGCCGATGGCTTCCAGCACAGCGTCGAGCTGACTGTCATCAATGGCGATCTGCAACATGGTTTTGGGCAGAAAATCCACCACATACTCCGCTCCACGATAGAGCTCGGTATGCCCCTTCTGCCGCCCAAAACCTTTGACTTCACTCACGGTAATGCCACTGACACCGGCTTCAGCCAGCGCGTCGCGCACTGCGTCGAGCTTGAAAGGTTTGATGATTGCGGTTACCAGTTTCATGGTCTCCCCCTAAGATAAGAGCCCACTCCGTGAGCAGGCTCGTTTCACTATTGCTGTTACCAGCTGTAGGTTGCGCCAGCCAGTACGGTCGGCTCACACCAGTCCAGACCCCAGCACTCTCCTTTGCTCGCATCAGTGCCGACCACAGAAGCGCTCAGTGCCAGGCCACCGAACTCCTTGCCGACAGACACGGAGTAGTCGATGTAGGAGTCGGAACCGTTCAGGAATCCAACTTCTTCATCAAACATGTTCAGGCCGGCGCTCAAATCCAGAGCGATATCACTCGGCAGCGCGAAAGAGTAGCCGGCGCTCAGGTACATGAACGAACCGGTTTTTGCCCAGTAGTCATCGGAGTAGGCAAAGCCCACAGACGCATCACCGAAGCTCAGGCTGCCGTATACTTCCTGGTAATCTTCATCCCAGTCACTGCCGTGGTAGGCGTAGTAGATGTAGCCTACGTCGTAGCCCATACCGCCAGCGGTTTCACCGGCGTAGCCGGCGTAGAAGTCCTGTTCGAACTTGGTTTCATCCATTCCCCAGGCGAAGTCCACCTGAGATGCCCAAGTGCCCAGGTAAACGCCGTTGCCCAGATCCAGATCCACGCCACCCTGCACTGCGGGGCCGCCGTCAGTCTGGGAAACACCGCGGAAACGGTAATCGCTGACAACACCAACGTTCGCGCTGAAGCTGACACCGCCATCTTGCGCCATTGCAGTGTTGCTGCTGATGGCCATGGCCAGCACGCTTCCAGAAATAACCGCGGCAACTGTCTTATACAGATTGATTCCCACTTTTGGTTCTCCTTGATCTCTGTGTGAAATGCTCATTTTGTTTTTTGTTGTCTGCGGTAATGACTTCACCGGGGAATAACGGTACACACCACACTCGCCCCGGCACTTCACACTGAAGACCTATCCCCTGCCTTCATTACCAGGGCGATTCGCTTACAGGTACTTGCAGAGTTAGTGCCAACTTTTGAAACAGTTCCGGAAATCAACGGGTTAAGGGCTTTTGCCAGCGATTTACGGAAATATTTGACTGGCCGCCCACAAAACCTGCGCAAAAACAGTGCGCACCAAAATGGCACCTGCACCGATATTGCGCAGCTCAGGGAAAGGTTCGCGGACACGCGAACCAAGAAAGAGCAAAAAAGCCTGGTCTTGGTGGGATATGCCGGCTGCGGTACTATTTGCCGCTACGGAAACCGGATTTATTAGTGGAGAATTGCGCTTGGCTGCGGAAAAATTGCAACAGTTATTGGATGAACTGCAACAACAGGGTGCGGTGATTAGTGGCGATTTGCGCGACGCCTTGGAGGTTGCCTTGGGAAAACTGCCACTGGTCAGTCAACGGGAATTTGATGTCCAGACGGCAAAACTGGCCCGCGCCGAGGAAAAACTCGCGCAGCTCGAACGTCAGATAAAGGAACTGGAAGATCAGGTCAGCGGCGATTAAATCCTGCAGTCCAAATCCAATCCATCATACCTGCCGAAAATTTCACGGAAGACAGTTTTTCAAGGAAGAAAATGAGTCTCTCGATTACCTACGCCCGCGCACAGCTGGGCATCGATGCACCGCTGGTTACGGTGGAAACCCACCTCGCCAACGGACTACCCGCATTCAATATTGTCGGCTTGCCGGAAGCCGCCGTGCGGGAAAGCCGTGACCGAGTGCGCAGCGCCATCGTCAACAGTCATTTTGAATTCCCCCAACGCCGGATCACGGTCAACCTGGCGCCGGCGGATCTGCCCAAGGCCGGAGGTCGCTACGACCTCGCCATCGCCCTGGGTATTCTGGCCGCCTCCGGGCAGGTGCCGGGGGAAGCGCTGGAACACTACGAATTTATCGGCGAACTGGCGTTATCCGGCAGCCTGCGCCCGATACCCGGCGCCCTGCCCGCGGCCATGGCGTGTCGCAACAGTAGCCGTATTCTGGTTACCGCCCGTGAATCCGCCAGCGAAGCCGCGTTGATCAATACACCGGTCAAAGTGGCCTCGTCACTATTGCAGGTATGCGCGCAGCTGCACGGGCGCGAAGCGCTGCCGGACGCGCAGCAGGATACCGAACAGGCGCCCGTGGTGTGCGCGGATCTCGCCGATGTACGCGGGCAACTGAAAGCCAGACGGGCGCTGGAAGTCGCCGCGGCGGGCGGCCACAACCTGCTGTTCTATGGCCCACCCGGCACGGGCAAGACCATGCTCGCCAGCCGCCTGCCGGGCATCCTGCCGCCGCTTACCGAGGGCGAACTGATCGAAGTGGCCGCGCTCTATTCCAGTGCGGGCCTCAGCCGTATCCGCCAGCGCCCATTTCGCGCACCGCACCACTCCGCCTCGCCCACCGCGCTGGTAGGCGGCGGCAGCGATCCGCGCCCGGGAGAAATCAGTCTCGCGCACCGCGGCGTGCTGTTTCTCGACGAGATGCCGGAGTTCCCGCGCTCCGCACTGGAGATTTTGCGCGAGCCACTGGAAAACGGCGAGGTGCGCATCTCCCGTGCCCGCGCCCAGGTGACCTTCCCCGCCGACTTCCAGCTGGTCGCGGCGATGAACCCCTGCCCCTGCGGTTATCTCGGCGAACCCCGCTGCCGCTGTACCCCAGACCGTATCGATCGCTACCGCAACAAACTTTCCGGCCCACTGCTGGACCGTATCGATATGCAGGTGGAGGTGGCGAGCATGAGCGCCAGCCAGCTGCAGCAGGCGGCGCCCGGTGAAGACTCCGATCGCGTGCGGCAAAGAGTGCAGATTGCACGACAGTGCCAGCTGAACCGGCAGGGGAAGATCAACGCAGATCTGAAAGGCAGTGAACTGGATGAACACTGTCGGCTGGGGAATGCTGAGGGCGCACTACTGCGCGCGTCGGTAGAAAAGCTCGGCCTGTCCGCACGCAGTTATCACCGGGTATTGAAAGTGGCCCGCACACTCGCCGACCTGGGCGGCCAGCAGAGCATCGGCACCGGCCACATCGCCGAGGCCCTTGCGTATCGCAATCTCGATCGCAAAAGTATCCAGCCGGCCTAGGACTGCGCACACTGTAGGAGCCTGCCTGCTGGCGAACATTCTGTGAGGCGACCGGTTCGCCTGCAAGGCAGGCTCCTACAAGACAATACGTTCGAGGCGATAGAGCACGTGCTGCTGCATCCGGTGGCCCGGCGGTAGCGAGGGGTGTAGAAAGAAGCCATCTTCCTGCATCCCCAATTTTTCCATCACCCCGCGCGAGCGAAAATTGTCCGGCACGGTAAAAGAGACGATCTGCGCAAGTCCCAGTTGTCCAAACGCAATCGCAACACTGGCTTGCGCCGCTTCCGTAGCGTAACCCTGCCCCCAGAATTCCCTGGCCAATCGCCAGCCAATCTCCACCGCCGGTGCAAACGGCATATCGTCGGTGACATTCTTGATGCCGACGAAGCCAATAAACCGGCCGTCCAAGCGTCGCTCTACGGCCCAGAATCCCCAGCCGAAGTTTTCGATATGGGTAATCTGGCGATCGATACCGGCATCGCTTTCCGCGCGACTCAGGAGCGCGGGAAAATATTCCATCACCTGCGGGTCGGCATTCATCGCCGCAAAGGGTCTGCGATCTTCGTCACGCCACTGGCGCAATTGCAGGCGTGCAGTGCGCGGTTCAATCAACTGGGTCATCGCACCATCCGACTATTTTTGCCGCTGCTGATTGAGCTGCTGGTCCAGTTGGATCTGCGCTTTTGCCGCGTAATCGGCGCAGTCCATTGCCGAGAGCTGCCGGGCGCTGGCAGCGTACTGCCAGCCGCTGGCACCCGGGTGGGGTGTCAGCAAAACATCACAGGGGAGGTCCCGTACCCTGGCGAAAGTCGCGCGGAAATCGTGCAGGAGTTTCGGGTAGCGCGGATTTTCCAGTAACTGGTAGCCCGGCGCGGTCAGACTGTCCACATAGGCCATATCGACCGTTTTACCGTCGCGGGTATCCTGCCAGGTCCAGGCCATGCTCCCCGGGGTGTGTCCGGGAATGAAATGGACCTGCAACTGCAATTCTCCAAGTGCAAGGATTTCACCATCCATCAGGTAGCGGTCAACGATGACTGGCGGAAACAGCAGACCATCGCCGAAGTGGATATCTCCAGCACCGCCATTCGCGAGTAAGTGGGCGGATTCCGCATTACTCGCGAGACGCGCACCGGTTGCGCGCCTTATCTCAGCCAGCGGTCCGGCGTGATCCGCGTGCGCATGGCTGTGCAAAATCCACGTCAGGTCTTCCGGGCTCACCCCTAGCCTGCGCATATTTGCCAGCAGGTGGTCCGCCAGCTGGGGCATGCCACCGTCAATCAGCACCGCGCCAGATTTGGTCTTTATCAGTAGTGCGGTGAGATCCTGGGTACCTATTTGCCAGGTGCGATCGCTGATCTGCAGGGGCTCTACGGGCGTGCGCCAGGAGGCGGGCACCTCATAGGCTTTCAGTTGCGGTACTGGCTCCACTGACGCTGCCACCGCAGTTACTTTCAGCAGCAGCGCCAAACTCAACCAACCGCGCACACCAAAACTTCCTCGCATTTCAGACTTCCATTTCCAGCATTTCTTTCGCGGCCGCCGCCATGTAGTAGCACAGCTCCAGCCCATCAAAAGGTTCCGGGTATTCCATTTGTTGAAACCCCAGTTTTTCGTAGAGTACCTGTGCGGCCAGATTTTCTTTCAGCACAAACAGCGAGCACTGATCGAGCTTGAGATCACAGCAGCCTCTCAGCGCCAGTTGTTTGATCAGCCCTTTTCCTATGCCGCGACCTCGCGCAGCCGGAGCGACAATCAGCCGGCTCAGGTGACAGCGGTCGAGGCGCGCGTAATATTGGCCGAATGCAAGTAATTCGCCACCGGAATCCTGCACGACAAAGCTTGGCAGCTCGCGCCAGCTGCAGTCTTCGGCAAAGCTCCTGGCATCAAACGGGTAGCGAAAAAACGGGCCACCCCATTGTTGGCACTGCGATTCTGTTTTCACCCAGGTCATCAAGACAGGCAGATGTTTTTGCTCACAGGGCAGTAACTGCAGCTTTGTATTTTCCATCGGATTAATTGCGTTTTGCCTGCACCAGCCAGCGATCCAGCTGATCCGCAAACGCCTTTCTTTCCTGCTGCCCCAACGGCGGCGGCCCACCGGTGTGCACGCCACTGGAGCGCAGTGTTTCCATAAAGTCGCGCATGTTCAGGCGCGCGCGAATATTCGCCTTGGAGTATTTCTCACCGCGGGGATTGAGCGCGGTAGCACCCTTGTCGATCACTTCCGACGCGAGCGGAATATCGGCGGTGATAATCAGGTCGCCCGCGCTGCAGCGCTGCACGATTTCGTTGTCGGCGACGTCGAAGCCAGAAGTTACCTGCAACGCGCGGATAAATTTTGACGGCGGTACACGCACATACTGATTGGCTACCAGGGTCATCTCAATTTCCGTGCGCTCCGCGGCGCGGAACAGAATTTCCTTGATGACCGTGGGACAGGCATCGGCGTCGACCCAGATTTTCGGCATTAATGGTGATCTCGGGGTTGATGGTCGATCGGTGCATCCTCGTCGCATTTTTTGCAGTCGAGCTTGTAACCCAGCATCTGTGCGCGACCTTTGGCGGTGGTCACCCAATCGCGGTTCTGCCACGGCGGATCGTGGCGCACGTGCTGGTTGTGGCCACAGCCCAGCTGCGCCACCCAGTGGTCGTCTTCATCGCGGTGATAGCCGGTGATGGGCTGGAGCATAAAAAAGGCACCTCGGTTGAGGTGCCTTTATAGACAATTAATCCGGTCAGGTAAAAAGTTAATCCGGCACTTCGCCGCTGGCGGCCATTTCCGTTTTATCGCGCCCCTGCGCCTTTTTGTTCCACTGAGGCAGGCTGCCATTGATACACACCAGCAGGAATACCGCAGCGCCCAGTGCGGTCCACACATCGAACATCGCCAGCATGTAGCCGGTGACCAGGGCACAGACCATTTCCAGCGGCTTTTTCACCAGCGGCACCGCCACCAGAATACAGGCAAAGGCCGTCAGCGCCAGGGTCAGCATCAGCGCGATACTCATCAGCGGTTTGATCAGGCTGATCCAGGGCCAGCACAGGTAAATAAACGGCAGCCCGAACACGTAGTAGGAACCGATCCCACTGCGCAAGTTGGCCACCTTGTCGCGGCCGCTGCCCCACGCCTGTACGATCACCGCATGTACCCCGGTCCACAGCACACCCTGAAACGGGAACAGTGGCGCAATCACCGCGGACACGCCATTGCGCGCCGCCACCGCCACCTGGGTGCGCTCGAAGTCGAGATCGATGGGGTTGTCGCTACGCATCGGCTGGGCGCTGCGGATCATTTCCGAGCCGGTAATGAAGTCGCCGAATACGATCACGTAGGCCACAAACGCCAGTGGCAACACGTCGAGATACATCGCCGCCGGTGGCCAGCCGATCGACAGCGGGGATACCTTGGCAAACATTTCCGGGACCGGTGGCAGCAGCCAGCCCCACTGAATGGTGAACTGCACCTCCCCCACCGCCAGCCCGACAAAGGCCGCCGCGAGAAATCCCGGCAGCAGACCGAGGCTGCAGATAGCGTCCACCAGCGGACTCTTCGCCCGCAGCCGCTGAATCGGACCGGAAAAGGTAAACAGCAGTGCCACCAGCAAGGCGGCAGTGGCGCTGATCGGATGGCTTTCGAACAGGGCGACGTCCTTCACGAACACCCGGTCCAGGGCCGAGATGGCGGCGCCGAAGATAATCCCCGCCTTGAGTGCCGCCGGCAGCGACGCCATCACCCGTCGCGACAGCCCGGTGAGGCTGAAGAATAGCAGGATGCCCGCCAGGCAGATCGACAGCGCGGTCATTGCCTGGAAGCGCTCAGGCCCTTCCGGGTAACTGCTGACAATGAATGTCAGCGCCAGCGGGAACGCCGGGGTCAGCATGCCCGGAGCGAAGGGTTCGCCGAACAGCAGGAACGAGGTACACAGCACCGTATTCGCCAGCATGATCAGCGCCACCGCTTCTTCGAAGCTGAGACCGAAGTAGCCGATCAGCACCGGCGCCATGATCATGCTGGTGCCGCTGGCGACCACCAGGCCCTGGATCAACTGGGAAGGCACCACTTTCAGGTGCAGAAAGGGTACACAGAGGGTGAAGGGTCCCCAGCGCCAGCCACCGGCCCCGTTACGGGCACCGGTAACACCCGGGCTTTTTTCAGGCGTCGTATTCATCGCTAAGCTCTCGTTATTGTTTTCTGTCACTTCGAGCCTAGGCGCGGCCACCGCGGGCCGCCATTATTCGACAGGTAATTACAGCCCGGAAACCAGTGGTCGGTACAGCAGAGGGTGATCTCTGGAGACGGCTGCCAGCTCTTCGTCGGTCACGACGCGGCGGCCGTCGTCGCGGTAGATGCGCCCGATCAGCAAGCGTGGCTGCACCAGCTGCGAGGTGGAAGAGAGGGTGTCGTTGTAGACAGTGATATTGACCAGCCCCTCATCGGTCTTGAGCGCCAGCGGATAGTCACTGGTATGGATCAATCGCCGCGCCAGCTGCTGCCAGCCCTCGGGCAAGGCCCCCGCCGCCTCCAGGCGCTCCAGTACGGCCCAGCCCATGGGGTCGTCTCCCTGCAGGGTTTCCATAGCCAGGTACAGGGCCAGGCCACAGGACAGCGCGGTACCGTTATACAGTTGCGGGCGCAGGCCCTGAGGGTGCATTACCAGCTCGTATATGTTCGGATCCAGCAACAGCGACGAATCCACCCGCGGCAGGAAAAATGCCAGCCAGGCGCGATTGACTGAAATTACCCGCCCGAAATTGTCGAGGGCAAACACCGGTTCCGGCTCGCCCCGCACCAGCGAATTCTGCATCGACTTGTTCATCCACGCGGCCAGTTCCGGGGAGTCAAACACCGACTGGTCGGCGGAGAACCCCGCGGCGGTCAGCAGATAGCCCCGGTCCCGGGCACTGAGACCAAAACAGTCCGCCAGCGCCCCGGCGATCAGCCGCGACGGCTGTGAGCGGCCGGTCTCGAGGAAACTGATATGGCGGGTGGACACGCCGAGATCTTCCGAAAGCTGCTCCTGGGACATCCCCAGGGTCTTGCGCCAGAAGTGCATCAGGCGTCCGAAGGCGCTCTCGCTGCGGGACTGCTCCACCAGGGTAAGCGGGGTTGTGGTTTTCATGGTGCGGCCTTTTTGTTGTTATGCCTGTCGTTATATCTGGCGCTGCAGTGCAGCGCTCGTCTCATCGTCTCACTGGTCAATATAAATCCAACCGGGAGACGCAGCCAACCCGTAACTCGGCTGGTAGAATGCCCGTCTTCGTGTCGGCCCTACTAGCCAAACCCGTACCTGTTACCCACAGATCAGCTGTACCCCTATGACCAAACTTAATCCGCGCCAGGCGGAAGCAGTCAAATACATCGACGGCCCCTGCCTGGTTCTGGCCGGTGCCGGCTCGGGTAAAACCAGCGTAATTACGCGAAAAATCGCCTATCTGATCGAAGAGTGCGGCTATCAGGCACGAAATATTGCGGCCCTGACCTTTACCAACAAGGCCGCGCGGGAGATGAAAGAGCGGGTGGGCAAGTTGATCACCGGACCCGACGGCAAGAAATCCAAGGCGTCCCACGGCCTTACCGTGTCCACCTTCCACAACCTGGGCCTGAATATCCTGCGTAAGGAATACCGCGCCGCCGGCTTCAAGCCCGGTTTTTCCATCTTCGACTCGGAAGACGCCCGCGGCCTGATCAAGGAGCTGATGCTGCGCGACGGCGATCTGGATACCGACCTGCTGGACCGGGTACAGAACCAGATCTCCAACTGGAAGAACGACATGCTGCCCCCGCGCAAGGCACTGGAAATGGCCCAGAGTCCCGGGGAACAGGCCATGGCGGTGGCTTACGGGCGCTATTGCGACGCCCTCAAGGCCTACAATTCCGTGGACTTCGACGACCTGATCATGATTCCGGTACAGCTGTTCGACTCGGATCCCGAGCTGCTGCACCGCTGGAGAAAAAAAATCCGCTATCTGCTGGTGGATGAGTATCAGGACACTAACAGCTCCCAGTATCTACTGGTGAAGTTGCTGGTGGGCGGCCGCGGCGGTCTTACCGTGGTGGGGGATGACGACCAGTCCATCTACGCCTGGCGCGGCGCGCGCCCGGAAAACATGAGCCAGCTGCGCCAGGACTACCCCAACCTGCGCCTGATCAAACTGGAACAGAACTACCGCTCCACCAGCCGTATCCTCAAGGTCGCCAACCACCTGATCGCCCACAACCCGCACGAATTCGACAAGGCACTGTGGTCGGACAAGGGCCTCGGCGACGAAATCCGCGTGCTCAAGGTGGCGAACGAGAATGAGGAAGCCGAGCGCGTCGCCAACGAGATTTTCCTGCAGAAGGCGCGCCGCGGCTGCAAATTCATGGATTTTGCCGTGCTCTACCGGGGCAACCACCAGGCCCGGCTGATCGAGATGAAGCTGCAGGAAAACCAGATTCCCTACCAGATGTCTGGCGGTACCAGCTTCTTCGCGCGCGCGGAGATCAAGGACGTGATGGCCTACCTGCGGCTGCTGGTGAACCCGGACGACGATAACGCCTTCCTGCGCATCATCAATACCCCGCGCCGCCAGATCGGCACCAGCAGCCTGGAGGCGCTCGGCAACTACGCCAAGGGCCGCGAGATTTCCATGCTGCGCGCCTGCAGCGAGATCGGTTTCAAGGAGCACATCACCGAGCAGGGCTACGAGCGTCTCAACCGCTTCGCCCACTGGCTCGAGGGCGTCGCCCGCAACTGCGTGGACAACAGCCCGGAATCCGCCCTGCGCGAGATGCTCGACGACATCGACTACCCCGGCTGGCTGTCCCAGAACGCCAGCAGCGAGAAGGTCGCCGAGAAGCGCATGGAAAACGTCTACTGGCTCCTGGATAGCCTGATGAAAACCATGGAGGGCACCGACGACGAGCTCGAGCAGGACGTGCGCCTGGAACAGGCCATCTCCAAACTCATCCTGCGCGACATGCTCGACCGCCAGGAGGAAGAGGAGGCCACCGACAAGGTCAGCCTGATGACCCTGCACGCGTCCAAGGGTCTGGAGTACCCCCACGTGTTCATGATCGGCATGGAAGAAAACCTGCTGCCGCACCGCAACAGCATCGAAGACGACAACATCCAGGAGGAGCGCCGCCTCACCTATGTGGGCATTACCCGCGCGCAGAGAACCCTGACCATGACCCTGGCGGGCAAGCGCAAGATGTTCGGTGAAAATCAGGACACCACCCCCAGCCGTTTTCTCGACGAATTGCCGCAGGAAGACTGTGTGTTTGAAGGGTTCGGCAAGGCGACGCCGGAGCAGAATCAGGCCAAGGGCGCGGAAACCCTGGGTTCGCTACTGAGTATGTTTGACTGACGGCACAGGCTGGTGCCGGACCTGATCCGGTCACCAGACACAAAAAAGGCCGCTCCACGAGCGGCCTTTTTGCGAACAAAGTAAGCGGTTGCTTACTTGCTGTTCTCCACCATATGGTCAACGGCGGCTTTCACTTCGTCGTCGGAGCAGGTCATACACAGACCTTTGGCCGGCATCGCGTTGAAACCGTTCAATGCGTGGGTGTAGAGCGTGTCCATACCCTTGGCAACGCGAGGACCCCAGGCGCCGGCATCGCCGAACTTGGGTGCACCGGCAGCACCGGTACCGTGACAGGCCGCGCAGCTGCCGGAGTAGACGTCGGCACCGCTGCGCGCACCACCAGAAGAGGCTGCGGCCGCAGGCGCTGCTGCGGCACACTCGTCACCTTTCATGCAGGTCTTGCCCGCCGGTGCGATGCGCTCGGCGATCTGCTCGTCTACAGACTGGGCTACCGCTACCGCAGCACCCGCCACTACGGCCAGGGCCGCTACAAAATTCAGTACAACTTTCATCAAATCCCCCTGAAGGCCCTTGGCGGCCTGTAGATTTTGGCGACATCGCCACAAACCTCTACGAAACAGCCGCGCATTATAAGCATAGTGCCGGCGCCTGCGAAGGCCCGCACACACCCGATCACATTCCCGTCGGGGGAATTTCCAGTTGCAAATCGTGCCAGCCTCTTCAACCATCAATCACTTGAATACCCTGCACCACCCAGAGAGTTTGCCCATGCAACCCGCCCACCGTATTACCCTGCTGTTGCTGTTTACCCTGAGCAGTCCGGCCTACAGCCTCGACACGCCAGCAGTATCTGCCAGTTCTGCGGTCACGCTGCCGGATGGCAGCCGTTATCAAGGCGCGCTGAAAAACGGTCTGCTACACGGTCAGGGCACCCTCACCTGGCCCGATGGCCGCCGCTATCAAGGCGGGTTTCAGCAGGGTGTCATGAGCGGCGACGGGCGCCTGGAATACAGCGAGGATTGCGTTTACCTGGGTGGTTTTCAGGCCGGGGATTTTCACGGTCCCGGCCGCTACGACTGCGAGGGCATTGTCTGGGAGGGAGAGTTCCAGCATGGCGTGCTTCCCAAGGGATCGATCGCGTGGGAAAACGGCGATCGCTATAGCGGAGCGCTGCAAGACTTTATGCCCCACGGTCAGGGACACCGGACAACCGCACACGACAGTCACTACGAAGGGACTTTCCAGCAGGGACTGCTGATTGAAGGAAGCTACCGGGATAGCCTCGGCCACCACTATCAAGGCACCTTTGAAGGAGAGATGTATCACGGCGAGGGTGAGCTGACCTACCCCGACGGCGTCACCCTGCGGGCCACTTTCGAATACGGCGAAGCCAATGGACCCGCCGTTCTTATCTACAACAGTGACAGTGGTGAACGGCGTGAGGAGAGCGCCTATTTCGATGCCGGCCGCTACTATCCCAGCCGCTGGGCCTGGCAGGACAATACCCGCACACAGGCCAAACGCCTGGAAAAACGTCTCTACAGTGAAGACCGCCGCCTGGAATCCGCGCTGTCAAAACTCGCCCCCCAGCGCCCCGGGGTAAGGGACGTGTACCTGCTGATTGTCGGCGGCGACGGCAGTGAAGCGGTATTTCCCAGGGAAGTCGACTGGGTGGCGACACAACTGGGCCATGTCTTCGACCTGAACGACCGTCAGCTGCGCCTGAGCAATGGCAGCGGCCGCTGGCCCCTCGCCACCGGCACCAGCATCCGCAAAAGCCTGAATGCCCTGGACAAGCTGATCGATCCACAGGAAGACCTGCTGCTGGTGCACCTGGTAAGCCACGGCGACAGCGACGGTACCCTAGTGCTGGGTGTACAGGGCCTCGACTTCAACGATCTTTCGGTCAAGGATGGCATGTACTGGTTTGACGGGCTGCGCGCCAGCCACCAGTGGATCATTGTCTCCGCCTGTTACTCCGGCCACTGGCAGGACGCGCTGGCCTCACCGGAGCGGGTGGTGTTCACCTCCTCCGCCGCCGACCGCACCTCCTTCGGCTGCGACAGCGACTCCCAGCGCACCTGGTTCAGCAGCGCGCTCTATGGAGAACTGCAGCAGCAGGATCTGGAAGACCCACAGGCCTGGTTCCAGCGGGCAAAAATGCGCGTGACGGAAATGGAAACAGGCATGGGTATCGAGGAAGAGTCCCAGTCCCTGCCGCAGTTTTCCGTGGGCAAAAAGTTCCTGCGCTGGTGGAAGGGCTAATTCCCTGCGGATGAGTGGCGGATCACTCCGGCATGCCCGCCTCGATCCAGGTTCCCACCATTGCCCGCTCCTCCTCGGTCATGCCGGTCTTGTTCATAAACGGCATGTCCTGGGTGTGCACTGCGCGCGCCAGAATCCGCGGCGCCCACTGGCGGATTTCGTCCGCGGTTTCCAGACTCACCCCCGCTGGCGCCACCACAAACTGCGCATCGGTATTCTGCTGGGCGTGGCAACTGGTGCAGCGCTGCTCAATGATCTGCTGCACCGCCAGTGCATCCGCGGTACCGGCGCCTGCTGCCAGCGCGTCCTCCGCGGATGCCCCACGCTGGTCTGCCGGCATCAGCCAAATCCCCAACAGCAGAGTCGCCAGCGCCGGCCCCACCAGCCAGCGGGGACGTATCGCGCCCTTGTGACGCAGCACAAAGAACTGGCGGATCGCCGCGGTAATCCCGATCACCAGCAGCAAGACCAGCCAGTTGTACTGATGGGCATAGGTCATCGGGTAGTGATTGCTGATCATGATGAACAGCACCGGCAGGGTCAGATAGGTATTGTGCGTGGAGCGCAGCTTGGCCTTCGCGCCCCACGCAGGATCGACCTCACCGCCGGTCTCGATGGCCTGCACCAGCGCGCGCTGGGACGGCATGATCACCGCAAACACATTGCCCACCATCAGGGTGCCGAGCATTGCACCGATGTGGATATAGGCACCGCGCCCGCTGAACAGATGGGTCAGCGCATAGCAGCAGGAAGCCAGCAACAACAGCAGCAAGGCACTCAGTACCGGCACACGATTGGCCAGCGCGCTGCCGCACAGACCGTGGTAGGCAAACCAGCCCAGCGCGATAAACCCGACACCAATGGCGATAGCCGCGCTCGGCGCCAGATCCAGTACCCGGCGATCGATCAGGTACGCATCCGCACCCAGGTAGTACACCGCGGTCAACAACAGCATGCCGCTGATCCAGGTACTGTAGGCTTCCCACTTGAACCAGTGCAGTGTCTCCGGCAACTGTCCGGGACTCCTGCGGTATTTCGCCACTTCGTAAATGCCGCCGCCGTGTATCGCCCACAGGTCACCGGCGATGCCCCGGTCTTTCTTCCATTGCGGCGGCGTTTGCAGGTGATTGTCGAGCCAGATGAAATAGAAAGATGCGCCGATCCACGCGATACCGGTAATCACATGTAACAGGCGCAGGATCAACTGCAGCCAGTCGCTCAAGTAAGCTTCCATAACCCAGACTTCCTGTTTTTCTATCCGTTGCTATCCGTTGTTATCGGTCCTCACGACCGCTTACCGTCATATCTCCGCCACTGTTTCCACAGCTATTTCCTCAAATTCTGCGGGATGCACGGGTTCGAGATCTGCGTCCGATAAATCCCGCCGATGCACCAGTCTGCCGTTCGCATAGGTGGCGCGCACCGCGCGATCGTCGCCGAGCATTGCCAACACAAACAGCTCTTCATTCAGGTCGCGACACTGCTGCATCCGGAATTCCAGCAGCGGTGTGCAGGCTTTATCCAGCACCACAAAATCCGCCTCGCGCCCGGGACGAAAACTGCCGACAACATCGTCCATGTCCAGAACCCGCGCGCCCCCCAGCGTGGCCAGATAAAATCCCTGCAGCGGCGTCAGGGTTTCCCCGCGCAACTGCAATACCTTGTAGGCCTCGTTCAATGTCTGCAGGATGGAAAAACTGCTGCCGCCGCCGACATCGGTACCGAGCCCGACACGGATTCCCTGTTGCCGCGCACGGGAAAAGGGAAAAAGACCGCTGCCGAGAAACAGATTGGACGTGGGACAAAACGCGATGCGACTATCCGTCGCACCAAGCCGCTGCCACTCGCGCTCCCCCAGGTGCAGGCAGTGAGCGAAAACACTGCGCTTTCCCAGCAGGCCCGCGCGCTCGTAAACATCCAGATAATCTTCCGCTTCGGGAAACAGTTGCTTTACCCAGTCTATTTCTTGCGGGTTTTCCGCCAGGTGCGTGTGCAGGTATACATCGGGAAACTCCTGCAGCAATTCTCCCGCGCGGGACAATTGTTCCCCCGTGGAAGTAGGCGCAAAACGCGGGGTAACCGCGTAGCGCAGGCGACCGCGGTTGTGCCACTTGTGGATCAGCGCGCGACTTTCGCTATAGCCGCTTTCCGCGGTATCGGTGAGATACTCCGGCGCGTTGCGGTCCATCATGACCTTGCCGCAGATCATGCGCAGGTCGCGCTGTTCACAGGCCTCAAAAAAAGCATCTACCGATTGCGGATGCACCGTGCCGAACACCAGCGCCGAAGTGGTACCGCAGCGGAGCAGTTCATCCAGAAAGCGCTCGGCGATACCGCTGGCGTAGCAGTGGTCGTTGAATTTCGACTCGATCGGATAGGTGTAGGACTGCAGCCACTCGAGTAACTGCTCGCCGTGGGCGGCGATCATTTCCGTCTGTGGATAGTGAATATGGGTATCGATAAAGCCCGGTGTCAGCAGTGCATTTTCGTACACGGTCACCGGCACCGTTTTATCCAGCTTCGGCAACAGGGTTTCCGCATTCCCCACCGCCTGGACCACGCCCCGGTCCACCAGCAGCAGGCCATCGGCAAAATATTCATAGGTTTCAGCAAGCGCCCGGGCATTTTTAGCAGTGCCGGGATCGGCGAGAAAATGCAGGATGGATGCACGATACGCCTGCGGCATACTCAGTCCTCCAGCTCGGTACACGACGTCTGCGCGAGGTCTGTTGCCAAATCATTGCTGTCGGTAGCATCCAGCATCAGCAGTCGCTGCTGTTCTGCCGGCAATAAAATTTCATCGCAGTTGTGTCCGCAACCACCGCGATCCACCACTAAAAAATCGCAGGCGCGGTTCAGACACAGACAGTAGTGATGCCAGGTTCCTCGGTGATAGTTGACGCCCTGATGCGGCTGCGCCAGAAATCCGCGCAGGGTCTGCGGACGGAACTCCCCCGGCTCTGCCACCACCACCAGATAGGGCTCACCCCCCAACATGGTGAACGACTGGCTTCCCAGCGGGTGCCGCTCCATACACTCGATGCGAAACGGCAATACCACCGGCTGTGTGCGGAAGATGCTGATGATCGGGTAACCTTCCTGACCCGTCACATCCACCCGCGCCAGTGCGTGATAGCGTTCGGTATTACCGCGGTTAATCGGGAAATGTTGCCTGTGATCACTCACCTCCAGCACGTCCCCATAGGGCGCAAACGCCTCTGAGGTCAGGGGCTGCAACTTCAGCATGCTGTGGGTATTTTGCCGCTCGGTGATATGCATCAGCTGCCCCGGTAGGTGGAATAGCCAAACGGCGAGAGCAGCAGTGGAATGTGGTAATGCTGCCCGCTGTCATCCAGCGCAAATACCACATCCACATGGGGATAAAATGCCGAGCGGTGGATTTCCTCGAGATAACTGGCGGTGGTGAAGCGCAGCCGATAGATTCCTGCTCGCAGAAACAACTCGCGGCTTAGCGCCGGTGCACGGCCATCCTGATTGGTGACGCTCTCGTCCAGAGTAAGCCAGCGGTCACCGTCGCGCTGCGCCAGGGCAATGGCGATGCCCGCGGCAGGTCTGCCGCACGCGGTATCCAGTACATGAGTGGTGATCTGACTCACAACAACTTCTCCAGTCGCAAATGGAAAATTTTCCGCTGTTCTTCCGCGGCAATGCGCAGTTCTTGCGTGCGGCTGTTGGGCAATCGCGCCTGAAGTAATGCCAGCATTTGCGCGGCACTTTTCCCGGTCGCACACACGATAAAAATAAAACCAAATTTTTGTTCGTAATCCCGGTTGCCCCGTGCCAGAGCGGCAATCACCGCATCATCCGCATCATCCATACCGGCCTGCTCACCCGCGGCCAGCGCCTTGCTCGCTGCATATTTTTTTTGCAGGGAAGCCATATCGCCAATTTTCGGATGACCGGCAAACGCCTCCAGATAATCGGCCTCTTCCAATGTCCCCCAGCTGTCGTCGGCGGCTGCCAACAATTGACTGAGCGAGGCAAACGGGCGGCCGTCGAGCATTTTTCGCACCCAGGCGCGACTGGTACAGCACTGCAACAGCATCTGTTGCGCTTGTGCAGGCGAAGACGTATTGAAAAACTGCAGGCCATCTTTCATCAGTGTCGTATCCATTCTGTGCTCGTCCGGCTCAGTCCTGCCGCGGCAGCTCGAACAATCTGTCGTCCGCTGCACGCCAGTCCGGAAACCCCAACACCCGCAGGCGACTGACACCCCCGTCGGGGAAAATATTGAGTTTCACATGGGTAAACTGCGTCTCCGCGGCCACCAGAATTTCGCCCACGAAAATATGCTCGCGATCGGCATACAACGGCGTTTCGTCGATGACCGTGGCCCAGGGAATATCCTCCGCGGCCATATCATCACCCGCGACATTCGCAGCCAGCAGGGAAAAGCGGTCGGGAAAATTCCCTTTGAAATGCGCGGTATCCAGCACAATCTTGCGAATGCTACCGGGCAGGCCGAGACGGATTACCGCCCAGTCGTTACCGTCATCGCGGCGGCGGCGGGTTTCCCAGCCATCCCCCATATTTATCCCCCGCTCCGGCAGCAGCAGGTTTCCCGGATCACTGTAAAAACGGTCACTGCAGGTAACGCCGCGGCCACCGTGACGCGCGGCGGCGAGATCCAGCAGTTCACCCTCGATAAATTCCTGCAGGTTCACCCGCGCTTCCCCGTATGCGCGCAAACGCGCTACGCCACCGTCGGGAAATATCTTCAGGCGCAAGTGGGTACACACCTGCTCACTGTCAATTTCAAAAAAATTGTGCGCGTCGGCGCGCAGCGGCGACTTATGCAACAGCGGTTGCCAGCAGGTGTTGCCATGGGGCTCGCCGGCAATGCAGGTGCCTTCGACCAGCGCAAACTCCGGGGCGTTGCCGCGAAAGTGGCTGGTATCGATATCGAACCCCCGCACCCTGCCCGGCGCGCCGAGGCGCAACACACACCAGTCACAATCGCCGTCACCCCGCGAGCCGCGCGCAAAACTTCGCCGCGACTCCCAGCCATCCATCCACTGCCCGGTTTCGACAAAATGGCCGGGACGGGAGATGGCATCACCGGGAGAAACCAGGTTGGCGGCGGGTGCAAACCACGCATCACTGCACGCCAGCGCGCGGCCACCGAGGCGCGCGCTCAGCAGGTCGGTAAATCGTTGTGCAAGCGGGTGCGGCGCTGGTGTGATTTCCGTCATTCGACAATGGCTCCCACGGTATCCCTGTTTCGTGTTGCACGATGAGCTTTTTCCGGCAGTCGCAACAGCGGTTCGCCCAACGGCGTTCCCTGCATTTTTCCGCTGGCGAAAATCCGCTGCCCGCGCAGGTAGGTGGACTCCACACGCCCGCAGATTTCCCGTCCCTCGTAAGGGGTGATCTTGTTGCGGTAGAGGATGTCCTCAGCGCGCACGGTGCCGCGGTAGCGATCATCGAATACCACCAGATCCGCGTCATAACCCGCAGCAATTCGCCCCTTGCGGTTGCCCAGACCGGCAAATTCCGCCGGCCTGGTGGCCATCCACTCCACCACCTGCGCAAGGCTCACGCCCTGCTGTAGCGCTTCGGTCCAGATCAGGGGCAAACCGAACTGCAGCGAGGAAATGCCGCCCCAGGCTTTTTCGATATCGCCACTGTCGATGTGTTTGAGTTGCGGCGTGCAGGGGGAGTGGTCGGACACGATAAAATCGATAACGCCGTCCTCAAGCCCGCGCCACAGGCGCTGGCGGTTTTCGTCTTCGCGGATTGGCGGGCAACACTTGTACAGGGTCTCGCCGTCGGGAATGGTTTCCGCATACAGGGTCAGGTAGTGCGGGCAGGTTTCGGTGGTGAGCCGCAATCCTTCGGCGCGGGCACCGGCAATGGCCGCCAGGGCATCGGCGGATGACAGGTGCACTACGTGCATACGCCCATCCACACCCGCCGCTTTTGCCTCCCGCAGCAGGTCGATCATCAGGTCGATGGCTGCATTTTCCCAACTGCGTGGACGCGAGGCGAGAAAGGCCCGGTAGTGGCGGCCGATGGACACTGGAGCGCCCGCGCTCGGTTGTTCCAGTTCTGCGTGGATCAGATAGGGCACGCCGTATTGCGCCAGTACCGGCAGTGCGCGCCGCATATGTTGCGCTTCCACCCGCGGAAATTCATCGATGCCGGAGTGAATGGTAAAGGACTTCACTCCCAGCACACCGGCCTCCAGCAGCGCCGGCAGGTCGTCCAGGTGCTCGGGCACCACACCGCCCCAGAATCCGGTGTCCACCCACAGTTTGCGGTCGAGAATCGCCAGCTTCTGGCGCAGTGCGTCGGCGGTACAGGTCACCGGGCTGCAGTTGAGCGGCATATCCACCACGGTGGTGATACCGCCGGCCGCCGCCGCGCTGGTGGCGGTGTTGAACCCCTCCCACTCGGTGCGGCCTGGCTCGTTCACATGTACGTGGGTGTCCACCAGCCCCGGCATCAGCACGCGGTCACCGAGTCGCTCGGGAAGAATACCCGGCCCGATACACTCACTTTCAGGGGATTCATCCCCGGACGATTTAGCGTCACGCACCACCGCGACAATTCTGCCACTGCCGATATACACCGTGGCTGGCTGCAGGGTGCCGTCGAGCGCCACGCGCTCGCTGTGGAGGGCAAATTCTGCCTTGCCTGTTTCGGTTTGCGTCACTGGTCAGCCTCCAGGGTTGCACCATCAGCCGCCGCTTGCGCAGCGGCGCTGGTATCGCGCACGAGAGATTCCAGTTCCGACCACCCCAATCCCCGCCGCACCGTTCGCGGCGATTGCTGTCGGTGTTGCCGCTGGTAGTGGCCGATGATTTCCCCGGCAATACTCACCGCCACTTCCATCGGCCGTTTGCCGGGCACTGCCGACAGGCCCACCGGGCAGTGCACCGGCTGGTAAAACGCCGGCGGGTGGCCGCGGTGCTCGAAGCGCATACGGAAGCGGCGCCATTTGGTTTCGGAACCGATCAACCCCACATAATGCGCATCGCCCCGCTGCAAAATGGCGCGGGTAATTTCAAAATCCAGCTGGTGGTTGTGGGTCAGTACCAGGTAATACCCCTGCGCCGGCATGTCCGCCACCGCCGCCACCGGATCGTCGGTGGCCACTGTGATGACATTGGTGGCGATGTTGGTGGTGATGTTGCTGGCGACATTGGCCGGCAGCGAATGCGCCAGCAGCTCGGCGCGGCTGTCTACCCAGCGCACCCGGCACGGCAGGTCTTCCAATAGCTTGACCAGCGCGCGGCCCACATGGCCGGCGCCGAACAGCATCAGGTCGATTCCCGCGGGGGCAAACATCTCAAACAGCACCGCCACGGAGCCGCCGCAGCACTGGCCCAGTTTTGCCCCCAGGGGAAAGTGCTCCAGCGCCTGTTGCGACCGTCCCTCCGCCAGCAGCGCGGTGGCGCGTTCGATCGCGCGGTATTCCAGGTGCCCGCCGCCGATGGTGCCTTCACACTGCAGATCACCCTGATCATCCGCGCTCACCAGCATCTTGGTGCCGTCCTCCCGGGGGGTGGACCCGCGCACCCCCAGTATGGTGATCAGCACATAGGCGCGGCCCAGCTGTTCCAGGCCGGCGGCGGCACTCGCCCAGTGTCGGGTGCCCAGACGGGCGTTGAAGCCATTGCTCTGCTCGCTCATGCATCCATCCCTGGTTCCATTTCTTCTTTCGTTTCTACTGCCACTTCCTCTTCCATCGGCGATGCGGCTTTCGTGCCAGTAGTCGCGGTTTGCATCCCTCGTGCCGCCACGGCTGCGGTTACCGCCGCCAGCACCCGCTCCGGGGTTGCGGGAATATCCAGACGCGGGCTGTGGCGATAGTCATCGAGACTGGCAATGGCATCGCGCAGTGCCGACCACACGGAAATCGCCAGCATCAGCGGTGGTTCGCCCACCGCCTTGGAGTGGAATACGGTGGCCTCCACGTTTGGACTGTCCGGCAGCAGTGCCACATTGAAAATTTCCGGGGTATCGCCCACCGCGGGAATCTTGTAACTGGCGGGGGAATCCGTTTGCAGGCGGCCGTCTTCGCCCCACACCAGTTCCTCGGTGGTGAGCCAGCCCATGCCCTGCACATAGCCGCCCTCAATCTGGCCGATATCCAGTGCCGGGTTCAGGGATTGCCCGACGTCCTGCAGAATGTCGGTGCGGGTCACCCGGTATTCGCCGGTGAGGGTATCCACCAGCACCTCCGATACCGCGGCACCGTTGGCGAAATAGAAAAACGGTCGGCCCTCGGCACGCTCGCGGTCGTAGTAGATCTCCGGGGTGCGGTAATAGCCGGTGGCGGAAAGGGAAACCCGGTGGCGGTACGCCAGCTGCACCAGTTCACCGAAACCCACGCTGTGGTCACTGCCCAGTTGCACGCGGTTGTTGTGGAAGCGCACTTCCGCCGGATCGATGCCGAAATGCGCGGCGGCGAAATCCGTCAGCCGCCCGCGAATAGTTTCCGCAGCATTTTTTGCCGCCATGCCGTTGAGATCGGTACCGGAAGACGCGGCGGTGGGAGAGGTGTTGGGCACCTTGTCGGTGCGGGTGGCGGTGGGGCGTATCTGCGCCACGTCCACCTGCAATACCGACGCCACAATCTGCGCCACCTTGGTGAACAGGCCCTGGCCCATCTCGGTGCCGCCGTGGTTGAGCTGGATACTGCCGTCGGTGTAGACGTGGATCAGCGCGCCGGCCTGGTTCAGGTGCTGCACCGTAAACGAGATACCGAATTTAACCGGCGTCAATGCGATGCCTTTGCGCAGCACCAGGCTGCGCTGATTGAACGCGATGATTTCCCCGCGGCGGCGGCGGTAGTCGGCGCCCTGCTCCAGCCGCTCGATCAGCCCCGGCAGGATATGCCGCTCGATCTTCTGCCCGTAGTGGGTGATGTCGCGACCGCCTTCGGGGCCGTAGAGATTGTCGCGCCGCACATCCAGCGGGTCCCGCCCTACCGCGCGCGCGATATCGTCGATCACGCCCTCGATCGCCGCCATCCCCTGAGGCCCACCAAAACCGCGGAACGCGGTGTTGGAGGCGGTATTGGTTTTCACCCGATGGCCGACGATGCGAGCGGTGGGCAGGAAATAGGCGTTGTCGCTGTGGAACATGGCGCGATCGACAATGGCATCGGACAGGTCCGGGGAGAAACCACAGGCCGCCGCCAGAGACATATCCAGCCCGCGGATCAGGCCCCGCGCGTCAAAGCCCACCCGGTAATCCACGCGGAACGGGTGGCGCTTGCCGGTGGCAGTCACGTCGTCGGCGCGGGCGAGGCGGATTTTCACCGGGCGGCCGGTTTTGCGCGCCAGCAGCGCGGCGATCACCGCCCATTGATTGGCGTTGGTTTCCTTGCCGCCGAAGGCGCCGCCCATACGGCGCATATCGACGGTGACCTGGTTCAGAGGCAGTGCGAGTACCTCGGCGATCAGTTTCTGCACCTCGGACGGGTTCTGGTTGGAGGTGTACAGAGTGATACCGCCCTCTTCATCCCGACAGGCCAGCGACACCTGTCCTTCCAGGTACATCTGTTCCTGCCCGCCTACGTTCAGGCTCCCCGCCAGCTGGTACGGTGCCGCGGCGATGGCACTGGCGGCATCACCGCGGCGCTGAGTGTGGCTGGGACGCACAAAACTCTGCGCCGCCAGGCCCTGCTCGATGCTCAGGTCCGCCGCCAGGGAGGCGTACTCCACCCGCGCCAGACGCACCGCGCGGCGCGCCGCATCGCGGCTGCTAGCCGCCACCGCGAACAGTGGCTGACCGTAAAACTGCACTTCGCCATCGGCAAATATCGGGTCGCCGGGATACACCGGGCCGATATCCCGCAGCCCGGGAATATCCTCCAGGGTCACCACCGCCACCACTCCCGGGGCCGCGCGCACCGCCTCCAGATCCAACGCCACAATGCGCCCGCGCGCCTGCTGCGACAGGCCTACATAGGCGTGCAACAGATTGGCCGGCGCCGCGCGATCGTCGGTGAACAGGGCGGCACCGGTCACATGGCGCTCGGCACTCTCGTGCCGCAGAGGCTGACCGACAGCGCCGCGCACAGTGCCGTCTGCGGCCTCGGTCGATGCCATTGACGATGAGGAGGCGTCGGGCAGATTACGCATGGTGGTATACCCTCAGCGTCGCAGCCGGATCCGCCAGCTCCAGCTGCAGGCGACGCAGCAGATTCTGGCTCACCTGCAGCCGATATGCGGCACTGGCGCGGAAATCACTGATCGGTTCGAAGTCTGTAGCCAGTGCACCCATAGCATCCGCGATCGCGCTATCGTCCAGCGTGCCGGCGGCGCTCAGGGAACTGCCGCGCAGTGCGCGCTCACAGGCCGGTGCGCGCCGCGGCGTATCTGCCATACCGCCGAAAGCGATGCGCACATCCGCTATGCAGTCCGCTTCCAGCCGCAGCCAGAAGGCACCACAAGTGGTGGAAATGTCGTCCTCGAAGCGCTTGCTGATCTTGTATACCCGCAGCCGCTCCCCGGCCTGCGGACGCGGGATAATCACCTGCTCGATAAATTCTCCCGCGCGCAGTGCGGTCCGTTTATAGCCGCGGAAAAATTCCGCCACCGGCAACTCGCGGCGCTCGCCGCCGCAGTAGAGCCGCAGGCGCGCGTCCAGTGCCAGCAACAGGGGTGGCATATCGCCAATGGGGGAGGCGTTGCCGAGATTGCCACCGAGGGTGCCGCGATTGCGGATCTGGCGCGATCCCAGCCGCTCGAGCAGCTCGCGGGCATGCGGATAGTGCTGTAACAGCAGGGGGGCGAAATCGCTGTAGGTAACCGCAGCGCCGATACGCAACTCACAGGCGTTCACCTCCAGTTGACGCATATCCGCCACCCGCGCGGTGGAGACCAGCACTTCGATGGATTGCAGTTTCTGGGTCAACTCCAGCGCCAGGTCCGTGGCGCCCGCCATCAGTCGCGCATTGGGATAGGCCCGTAGCAGGGCCCCCAGTTCCACGCTGCTTGCAGGAGCGAAATACAAACGGCTGCCGCCCTGCAAGCGCGGGCTGGGACCGCGATTGATCTCCCGCAGGCGATCGCACCAGTCGGCCTCGCAAGCCAGTTCCAGGGCCCGGCATTCACCCACCAGGGGCTGCTGCAGCTGCGGGTCGAACATCCGCACCGCGGCATCGACAATGGGGCGGTATCCGGTGCAGCGACAGAGGTTCCCCCCCAGCGCCGCGAGGATTTCCTCGCGCGGGGGCGCCTGTGCATGTTCCTGCCCCAGTACGAACAGCGACATCACAAACCCCGGGGTACAAAAGCCGCACTGGGAACCGTGGCAATCGACCATCGCCTGCTGCGCCGGGTGCAACGCTTCGCCACTGGCCAGCCCCTCGACGGTGACCAGGGCACAGCCATGCACCGCCACCAGCGGAGTGATACAGGCATTGATACTGCGGTACCGCAACCGCGCCGCCCGTCCGGGTTCTTCGCACAATTCACCCATTGCCAGGGTACAGGCGCCACAATCCCCGGATGCACAGCCTTCCTTGGTTCCGGTTTGGTGCAAGTGTTCACGCAGGTGATCCAGCAGAGTGCAATTGGGATCTCCCTGCACCACCCGCTGAAGCTGTCCGTTTAATAAAAACTCAATCACTGCAAGTGCCCCGTGTGCGCGCTGCGCAGCCATTCAATGGCGCCGGACTTCCCTTCCCCGCGCCTCTTATCCAGCCGTTTTTCAGCCGTTTTCGCGGCGTCTGTGGTCGCCGGAAATTCCCCGCAAAAAAGAGCTGAAGCAAAAACCTGTCCAACCAGACAGGTTTTTTGTAAAAACCCTGGAAAATGCCCGAGTGGCACGCGTTCTGCTTAGGATTTAGCGAAGATTTCGGAAAAACTGAAAAGCTGACTGCTTGATCAGAATAAAAAATGGGCGGGGCCGGCCACGGCCGCACCACAAAGGGCACGGGGAGCGAGGGCAAAGCACATTGAATACCGCAGAGTTCCGGCTTTCCCTGCGCGGCATCACCAAGCAGTATCCCGGCTGTCTCGCCAACGACGCCGTCAGCCTGGATATCCTGCCCGGGGCCATCTATGCCCTGCTGGGGGAAAACGGCGCTGGCAAGAGCACCCTGATGAAAATCATCTACGGCGTCACCCAGCCCGACGCCGGCGAAATCCTGTGGGAGGGTGAACGGCTACAGATACCCTCCCCGGCCGCTGCGCGCCGCCTGGGTATCGGTATGGTGTTCCAACACTTTTCCCTGTTCGAAACCCTGACGGTACTGGAAAACATCGCCCTCGGCCTGGAGCCCGCGGCGGCCGCGGACCGCGCGGCCCTGGCGCAGCGTATCGAGCAGGTTTCGGCAAAATACGGCATGCCGCTGAACCCGCAGCGACCGGTGCACACCCTGTCTACCGGTGAACGCCAGCGGGTGGAAATCGTGCGCTGCCTGGTGCAGGACATCCGCCTGCTGATCCTCGACGAACCCACCTCGGTACTCACCCCGCAGGAGGTGGAAACCCTGTTTACCACCCTGCGCCAGCTGGCGGCGGAAGGCACCAGTATTCTGTTTATCAGCCACAAGCTGAACGAAGTGAAATCCCTGTGCGACTACGCCACGGTGCTCCGCCACGGCCGCGTATCCGGTCAGTGTCGTCCGCCGCAGGAGAGTGCCAACAGCATGGCGCGAATGATGGTGGGCGATGAGACACCGGTGCAGCACGACGGCACGCGCAGGGCTGAAAATACGGCAGGCGGCGAGGATTTTCTCACCCTCGACAACTTCTCCCTCGCCACCAATGACCCCTTCGGGGTGACGCTGAAAAACATCAGTTTGTCGGTCAAACGCGGCGAAATCGTCGGCATTGCCGGCGTCGCCGGCAACGGCCAGAGTGAGTTGATGGCGGCATTGAGCGGCGAAACCCTGGCCCTCGCGAGCGCGGGCCAGCTGCGCTTTCCCGAAGGGGACATCGGCAGGCTGCCGCCGGAGCGGCGCCGCGCCGCAGGACTCGCCTGTGTACCCGAAGACCGCCTCGGACAGGGCGCGGTGCCGAGCATGAGCCTGCGGGAAAACGGCTTGCTGACCGGCTTCGGACTGGGGCTGGTGCGGCGCGGGCTGCTGCAGTTTCGCGCCATTGACGATTTTGCCCAGCGGGTAGTCGAGCAGTTCCGGGTCAAGTGCAGCGGCCTCGACAGCGCCGCAGGCAGCCTGTCCGGCGGCAACCTGCAGAAATTCATCATCGGCCGCGAAATCCTGCAGTCCCCGCGCTGCCTGATTGCGGCGCACCCCACCTGGGGCGTGGATATCGGCGCCGCCATCAGTATCCACAAAGCGCTGATGGCCCTGCGGGACCAGGGCGCCGCGATCCTGGTGATCTCCGAAGATATCGACGAGCTGTTTACCATCAGTGATCGCATTGGTGCCATCTGCGACGGTCGCGTTTCGCCCCTGCAGGCCACCGCTGACACTCCGCTCGAGCAGCTGGGACGCTGGATGGCGGGTGTCTTCGACAGCGAACCCGCGCCCGTCGGCAACCCAGCAGAGTCCCCCACCGGCATGGAGGTACCCGCATGAAGTTGCCGCTGAACATTCGCCTGGAAGCCCGCGGCGAGCGCTCCCGTGTCATGGTGTGGCTGTCGCCGGCCATCGCCGGCCTCGCCACCCTGGTGTGCGGCAGCCTGCTGTTCGCCGCCCTCGGCAAAGACCCACTGCAGACCCTGTACACCTTTTTCGTACTGCCACTGAGCGACCTGCACGGCTGGAGCGAGCTGGCGGTGAAGTGCACCCCGATCCTGCTGTGCGCGGTGGGGCTGGCCATCTGCTTCCGCGCCAAGGTGTGGAATATCGGCGCCGAGGGTCAGCTGCTGCTGGGTGCGCTGGTGGGGAGCTGGCTGGCACTGTCGCTGCAGGAGAGTGATCAGTGGTGGAACCTGCCACTGGTACTGCTCGCCGGCGCCGGCGCCGGTGCGGCCTGGGCGGCGATTCCGGCGCTGCTGAAAACCCGCTGCAACACCAACGAAATCCTCACCACCATCATGCTCAACTACATCGGCCTGAACCTGCTGCAGTACGCGGTGCACGGGCCGCTGAAAGATCCCGCCGGATTCAACTTTCCGGAATCGGCACTGTTCAACGACGGCCTGCTGCTGCCGGTGCTGGCAGAAGGCACACGGCTCCATCTGGGGGCGGTGTTTGCGCTGCTGGCGGTGGTGGCCACCTGGGTGCTGTTGACCCGCACCTTTGTCGGTTTCCAGATTCGCGTGCTCGGCGAGGACGTGCGCTCGGCGCACTTCGCCGGATTCCGCGCGGCCAAACTGGTGTGGCTGGTGCTGCTGCTGTGTGGCGCCCTCGCCGGTTTGGCGGGCGTGGTGGAAGTCACCGGCCCCATCGGCCAGCTGGTGCCGCAGGTGTCCCCCGGTTACGGCTATGCCGCGATCATCGTCGCGTTTCTCGGTCGCCTGCACCCGCTCGGCATCCTGTTTGCCAGCCTGCTGATGGGCCTGCTGTATCTGGGTGGAGAAATGGTGCAGATAGAGCTCGGGCTGCCGCTGGCGATCACCGGCCTGTTCCAGGGCATGCTGCTGTTTTTCCTGCTCGCCAGCGACGTGCTGATCAGCCACCGCCTGCGTATTGTGCGCGCGGCTCCCGGCGCCACCACTGCGACGGTCGTCAGCCGAACCGAAAACCTGCCCATCGGCGTGCCCTGAAACAGGCATGCCTTAAAACAGGCGTGCCCTGAAACAGGCGCACCCCGATAACCGGACACAATGTATGGATCCAGACCTGATTGCCAACATCCTGTACGCCACCATCCGCACCGGCACCCCCCTGCTGCTGGTGGCGCTGGGAGAACTGGTGTGTGAGAAATCCGGCGTACTCAATCTCGGCCAGGAGGGCATGATGCTGATGGGCGCAGTGGCCGGCTTTATTGCCGCCTACCATCTGGGCGACAGCGGCATCGGGATTGTCAGCGCACTTGTGCTGGCGATGGCGGCGGGCGCGCTGATGTCGCTGCTGTTCGCCTTCATCACCCTCAGCCTGAACGCCAACCAGGTCGCTTCCGGGCTGGCGCTGACCATTTTCGGACTCGGTCTCAGCAGTTTTGTCGGGCTCGGTTATGTGGGCATCGCCCTCAACGGTATCCAGCCCTGGGAGCTGCCACTGCTGAGTGACCTTCCCCTGCTGGGCAAGGTGCTGTTTTCCCACGACCCGCTGGTGTATTTCTCCCTCGCCATGGCCGCGCTGCTGGCGTGGTTTTTCCGCAGCACCCGCGCCGGGCTGATCGTGAAAGCGGTGGGCGAATCCCCGGAGTCCGCGCAGGCCCTGGGCCTGCCGGTACTGCGGGTACGCTATCTGGCGGTACTGTTCGGCGGTGCCATGACCGGACTCGCCGGTGCCTATTTGTCCCTGGTGTACACCCCCCTGTGGGCCGACCACATGAGCGCCGGACGCGGCTGGATTGCCCTGGCCCTGGTGGTGTTTGCCAGCTGGCGCGTGGGGCGCGCCGTGCTCGGGGCCTATCTGTTCGGACTGATGAGCATCATGCATCTGGTACTGCAGGGGTTCGAGATTGCGATCTCCCCCAACCTGCTGGCGACGCTGCCCTATCTGGTCACCATCGCGGTGCTGGTACTACTGTCGAGTAACCAGGCGCGCAGCAAACTGTTCGCACCATTGTCCCTGGGCAAGCCGTTCCAGCCGGGCCACTGAAACATCACGCACAAAAATAACCCGTCATCACAGGAATTTTCCATGCACGCCAAACGCACCTTTCCTATCGCCAGGCTCGCGCTCGCCGGTCTCGCGCTAACCACCGCTTTTCTCTCTGGATGTAGCAAGCCGGAAGTGGACACCGCGGAGGTCAAAACCGAAAGCCCACAGGAAAGCGTCGCCAGCGTTACCGGGCAAGAGCCGCTCAAGGTCGGCTTCGTCTACGTGGGTCCCACCGGAGATGCCGGCTGGACTTACTCCCACGACAAGGCCCGCCAGTTCATGCAGGCCGAGCTGGGGGACAAGGTGAAAACCACCTATGTGGAAAGCGTGGCGGAAGGCGCCGATTCCGAGCGGGTCATCAACCAGCTCGCCAAAAGTGGCCACCAGCTGATATTCACCACCTCTTTCGGTTATATGAACCCGACCCTGAAGGTGGCCAAGCGCTATCCGGACGTGAAATTCGAGCACAGCACCGGCTACAAACGCGCGGACAATGTCGGTACCTATTTCGACCGCGCCTACGAAGGTCGCTACCTCACCGGTATGGTCGCCGGCCTTATGACCAAGAACGATACCCTGGGCTATGTGGCCTCCTTCCCGATTCCGGAAGTGGTGCGCGGCATCAATGCCTTTACCCTCGGCGCCCAGGCGGTAAATCCCGATGTGAAAGTCAAAGTGGTGTGGGTGAGCACCTGGTACGACCCGGGCAAGGAGCGGGAGGCCGCGGAAACCATGATCCTGCAGGGCGCTGACGTTCTCACCCAGCACACCGATTCCCCCGGAGTGATCAACGCCGCGGAGGCGCAGGGGGTCTACGCCATCGGCTATCACTCGGATATGTCCGAATACGGCAAGACCGCGCACCTGACCGCCACGGTGCACAACTGGGGCCCGCTGTATACGCGCAAGGCTCAGGCGGTGCTGGACGGCGACTGGGAATCGGAGGCCTTCTGGGGTGGTTTCGCGGATGAAACCCTGTCGCTGGCCCCGTTTAACGACGCGGTACCGGAGGATGTACGCAGCCGCGTAGAAGCCGCCAAAGCGGCACTGATTGCCGGAGAACTACACCCCTTCCACGGTCCGCTGAATGACCGCAGCGGAGTGGAAAAACTCGCAGCAGGCAGCAACTTGAGCGACGAAGACATGCTCGGCATGAACTGGTTTGTGGCCGGTATCGAGGGCGAGTTACCGCAATAATCTAAAAAAACACACCGCTCCACATCATTTGTCATCGTCTGTTCACGGGGCAGCTAGACTGATTCGGATCACTGGATAAGCAGCCAAGGACCGGAGAAGGAACACCCCGTGATGACATGGACTCACCACCACCGCAACGCGCGCCACTCACTCGCGCTCGCCCTGTCTTTGTGTGCGGCGCTGCTGTTGCTGCCCACCCCCTCCCGCGCCACCGAAGGCGGCATTGGATACTACGTCCCCGGTACCATGGCGACCCTGATCGACCGGGCGCCGATACAGACCGGCTGGGTTTTCAAACCCCAGTACATGCATTACAGCGGCGATTTCAGTGCCACAGCAGAAACGCCGATTGCCGGCGTGGTAGCCCTTGGGGTCGATGTGGAAATCGATGCGGTGGCACCAGGACTGCTCTACACCTTTGAGAAAAGCGTGCTCGGTGCCAAGTACACCGTCGGCGCCTTTCCCTCCTGGGTGGATGTCACCGTCAAGGGCGCCATCGAAAGTGACCTCGGCAATTTCAGCCGGCGAGATTCGGCCTCCGGTCTCGGCGACACCACCCTGATCCCGGCGCTGATGGCCTGGCAGGAAGGCTGCTGGCAATACAATTTTATGTTCGCCATTCACGCGCCCACCGGAGACTATGAGGTTGGCCGACTTGCCAACGAGGGACTCAACTACTGGGCGGTAGACCCTGTGGTGGGCGTTGCCTACACCAATCAGGCGGCGGGATTTAACGCCTCGGTATTTACCGGAGTGATGTTCAACGACGAAAACTCAGACACCGACTATCGCAGCGGTCGCACCTTTCACCTGGATGCCAGTGTGCAGCAGATGATCAAGGCCGGTTCAGGCTTTATCACCCTCGGGGTCAACGCATTCTGGGGTCAGCAATTCAGTCCGGACCGCAACCCGGGTCGCTTCGTCGATGAATTCAAGATGCGCTCCGGCGGTATCGGTCCGGTGATCGGCTATATGCTGCCCATGGGCACGGACAATATTCTGCTGGAACTCAGCTGGCTGCCGCAGACCGACACCAGAAACACCACCGAAGGCGAATATCTGTGGCTCAAATTTGTGTACCAGTGGCAATAGCGGCCGCAGTTTTCACGGCCGCCATCGCCAATCCCTGTGACTAGCCGATACAGGCACTAGTGCATACAGGTACTGGCGTGTTCGGTTACTGATCTTGCCCGCGCTCCACTGCGTAGGGCATCTGATCCCGATAGGTGTCCCAGTCGTTTACCAGGGTGTCCACCACACGGCTGCCGACGCGGTAGGCACTCTCCAGTGACAGTTGCAGTCCCGCGTAATCCTCACCCTCGCTCAGCAGGCTTTCCGCCGCGGTCATACCCGGGTGCGGCACGGTAAAATTGCTCGCAGTGCGCAGCACCATCAAGCGGTCGTAGTCGGCCTTGCCGGCGCGATCGAGATAAAACAGCGATTGCGCGGTACCGGTGTCTTCCATCGCCGAGGACACAAAACTGCCCTGCCCCTCGCTCCAGTATTCTACCCACTTGTTGGCCCAGCGGTTCAGGTAGTCCCCGTGCCAGAAGGTCATACCGGCGAGGTTGTCCCCCTTCAACACAAACGGCTTGCGCTGCGCATTGGGGAAATCCGTAAACGCCTTGCGATTTTCCGCGATGCTATCGTCATCGCCCAGATCAACATCTTTGGTCAGCTGGAAGGCCCACTCGGTCAGCTCGCCATTGATGCGGAACACCTCGCCCTGGTTCGGCGGACGCTTTTCCGGATAGGGGCCCTTGCTGAACAGCGGGAAAATACCCGTGGACCAGTCTTCCGGCAGCTCGCGACTGTCGATTTCATGCATCAGGTCGCCGTCCACCAGCCACTCCGCCCAGGCCGCAGAGCCGATGGAAGCGTCGGCGGGATCGAAACCGGAAATACCTGCCACCAGCCAATAAGCCTTGCTCAGGTCAAAACGGGGATCCAGTCCCAGCGCCATTACCGCAGACGCGGACTTGTTGGTGCCCATGCCGGTCACCATACCCAGCACACCGGTCTCCGGATTCAGGAACAGGTCGTGGTGGGATTGCGGAAATGCAAACCGCTGGCTCAGTTGCTGGCGCTCCTTCCACAACTGGAATTCACCGGCGGTATCGCCCTCGTCCTCGCCAATTTCAAACATGTTCACCACCACCACCTTTACCGGAATCGGTTCGGGAGTGGTTGTAGCGATCGTGGACTGCGGCTGGATTTCCGGGCCTTCTTTCGTTGCCTCGACATTCTTTGCACAGCCGGCCAGCGCCAGCACAGAGAGCAACAGGGAAGACGCTCCGTGCAGATAGAGATTTTTTTTCAACATCATTTTTTCTCTTGTATTGAATAATGCGTATTTTTAATTGGCGGCCATCAGCGGTGTGGAAAACTCACACAGCTGGTACTGTTTGCAGATAAAGCTGTGGCTGCGCGGCACCAGATCGCCGAGCCCGGCCATCCCGCTGCGCTGGAAACGCTTTTTGAATCCCGCGAGGCGGGTGTCGTAATCCTGCAGCAACTTCTGCTTGGTCGCCTCGTCGACAAAACTGTGCGCGAGGGAATTGCGGGCCAGAGACGTCAGCTCCGCCCAGGACAGGTTGAATTCCTTCACCGCAACGAAATATTCGTCGGTCATGTTGGAATCCCACATACCGCGATCGTCGGTGGACAGCGCCACCGGAATGCCCATACGCAGGTACTCGGGAAACGGGTGCTGGCTGTAATCGTCCACATAATTCAGTAGCAGGTTGCTGATCAGATTGATCTCCACCAGGTAATCGCTGTTGCGCATCAGTAGCATGGTATCCGGATCGCTGATCAGGTTGACGCCATGGCCAATGCGGGTAGCGCCGAGCAGCAACGTATCGCGCACATGGTGATTGGGCTCATCCACCTCGCCGGCGTGAATGGACAGCGGCACCCCGGGAATATCCCGGCGCAGTTTGCGCAGGGTGGGCAGAAAACGCTGCGGATGGCCCTTGTCGTTGTCCTCGCGGCCGACCATGTTCACACCCACAAACAGATCGCGATTGGCATCAACAAAACGGTAAATCCACTCCAGGTCTTCCTCGGCATTGCCGATAAAGCGCAGCAGGTAATACTGCATACGCGCGGTTACCCCGGTAGCCAGCGCGTCGGGTTCCGCCAGACGCTTGCGGAAAATATCCGCAACCTCATCCGGGGCGAAGGTACTGCCGTCAACGCGGGTATAGAAGCGCGTGCCCTCCATGGTCTCGAGATAGGTGAGTCCCTCGCGGGCAAACGCCTGCATGTTTTTCACCAGCATCTCGGCATTGATGTAAGGGTTGCGGCCGAGTTCGTTGAGGCGCTGCCAGTGCGTCTGGAAAAACTCCTCGCGTCCCTCGTGTTTTTTATCCAGCCGCAGGCTGTCCAGCCACGCGGCTTTTTCCCGCCCGTTCAGCGCATCGATTTTTTTGTATTCCCCTTTTTCGCAATCAGAGAGCGCCTGGTAACTGGACGCCTGAAGATTGCGGAAATACATCAGATAGGGGGCCAGGCCGAACATATCCTGACCGTAGCCTACACAGTTATTGATACGTACCCGGGTGTAATATTCGTAGCCGCCGTTCAGCTTTTTATTGGTGGCAAGCTGGTACCACCACTCACTGAAATTGGAGCCGGTAAGATGGTTGTGCAGATCGCCACCCTTGGGCAGCGCGTACAGAAAGCGGTAGAGATCGCGGTCGTCCGCGGTGCTTTTGAATTCTTCAAACCAGGCTTCATCTGCGTTTGAGGCGAAGCTCGCCACTCCCGCCACCAGACCGGCGCATATTCCTATTGCGCGAAAGAGCGCGGGTTTCAATCGCTTGTTTATCGCCAAAATCAATCTCCGACAGCAGAATAAATAATTAACCCGGTACAAGACTCCGCACGCAGAACTCTACCGGGTTAATATGGCATTCCCATGGCCACCGGCGCAGGCGACAAAACTTCGCCGCGCGGGGCCATGTGTATCACCGATTTCGCAATGATCAGAAGTCCTTGCGGAACTCCATACCAAAAATACGCGGATCGTTCACGAAACCGGTCAGGTTGTTGAAGTCGATCTGGCCCTTGATGTTTTCCTCATCGGTAATATTGCGGCCGAAAAACGCCAGCTCGTAATCACCGGAAAAACTGGTGTAACCGGCGCGCAGTCCACCTTCAAACTGGTTGTCGATGGTGTATTCCTTCGCGGTATACAGTGCCAGATGGGTCTCGCCCTGATAGGCCCAGTCGGTGTAGAAGAAGGCCTCACCGTCACTGCCCACCGGCACGCTGTAGCGCAGCGTGAAGTTGAAGACGCTTTCCGGGGCGGACTGGAAGGGGTTGCCGTCGATCATCGCGAGGCCATCTACGGTCAGCGGATTGGTAACGGTACACTGGCCGGAACCGCAGGGTGCAGTAGTCAGGTCCGCATCCTGGATTTCGGTATCGGCAAAACCGGCGCCGGCGGTGAGCAACAGGTTTTCGTTAACCACCCATTCCAGGTCCACTTCAAAGCCTTTGCCCACACCCTTGTCGGCATTCAACAAACGGTTGAAGTTGCCACCCCCGCCCACGGCCGTGAGCTGGATATCATCGATCTCGTAGTAAAACACCGCGGTGTTGAGGCGCAGGGTGTTTTCCAGCAGATCGGCCTTGTAGCCCAGCTCAAACGAGGTAATGGTTTCCGAATCCGCCACCGACGGGCTGCCTTCGAAAGCCACATCGCGTGCCTGGATGGACTGGGCGCGGAAGCCTTCAGACAGACGCACATAGACGCTGGTGTCATCGCTCAGGGCGTAGTTAAGGCTGGTTTCCCAGCTGAGCTGATCGTCATCGATCTTCACCGGGTCGTAATCCTGGATGCTGGCAGCACCGATGACCACCGCAAAGCCGTCAACATTCTGATCGCCCACCATCAGGGATTTTTCGTCGTAGGTGTAACGCAGGCCCAGGGTACCGGTCAGCGCCTCGCTGAAATCGTAGGACGTCTGGCCGAACAGCGCCCAGGAGGTATTGCCGTGGCTGACGGTGGTGGCGCCATAGAAGCCATCGATACTGGTCACATCCAGGTCGGCATCGTAATAGAAACCACCCAGCTGCCACTGCAGCGGGTCACTGGTATTGCTGGCGAGGCGGATTTCCTGGGTGAGCTGGGACACATCCGCCTGGTCTTCGGTGAGCGCGCTGAAGGGGATAAAGCCCGGACCAGAACCCTCAACACCGCCGTCAATATCGCCCTTACTGGAGCCGTCGGCACTCTCGTAGGCAGAGATACTCGTCAGCAGCGCTTCCCCCAGATCCCACTCGAGCTTCAGTGAAGAACCGGCGCTCTCGTACTTCTGCGGGTTGTTGTCGCCGCTGTCGTAGTAGACCGAATCGCGGTCGAAATTGTCGTTCAGCTCGCCCTCTTTACCGGGCTCGAAAATATTCGCGCGGAAAATACTCGCGGTGCCATCCAGATCGCGCTGGTGCACATTCAGCAGCGCGGAGAAATCCTCCGACGGCGTCCACAACAACTGTGCGCGCATGGCCAGCTCGGTAAAGCCGCCCATGGCATCGGTTTCGCCGGTGTAGGTGTTATCCATCCAGTCGCCGCGCTCCTGGCGCAGCACCGACACCCGGCCCGCCAGCTTGCCATCCACCAGGGCGCCACCAAAGGCGCCCTCCACGTTGGTGGTGCCCAGTCCACCGGCGGCAAAATTGATATAGCCGTCGCTTTCCATGGTCGGCTTGCGACTGTCGAATTTGATCACGCCGGCAGTGGTGTTGCGCCCGAACAGAGTCCCCTGGGGACCGCGCACCACTTCCATCTGCTCCACGTCAAATATCGGGAAGCTTTTCAGCACCACATTTTCCTGCACCACATCGTCGAAGATGATGGATACCGGCTGTGAGGCGGCCAGATCAAAATCCGAGTTGCCGAGGCCGCGGATATAGAAACGCGGCGCGGCACGGCCGTTGGAGGATTCCGCATAGAGGTTCGGCACCCGCGCCGCCAGCGCGAGGATGTCTTCGCCCGCGGAGAAAATACTGTCGAAACCCTCACCGGACAGTGCCGCCACCGAAATCGGAACTTCCTGCAGACTTTCGGCGCGTTTCTGCGCGGTGACCGTGACTTCTTCCAGCATTGCCGATTTGCGTTTGCTGCCGATGTCGTCGCCTTCCGCGCCAATGGCAGCGCCGGGCAGCGTCGCCGCGATGGCTGTGGCGAGAAGAGTTTGGGTAATAGCCTTGCTCATTGAGTCAGTTTCCTGTGCGCAGCAACCGATCCGCCCCGAAGGGCCGCCGGCGGCTTTTTGTTCTCGTTATGCTTATGGTCCTGAGGTGTTTTCGCACCCATTTTCGAATTTCTGGTGCGAGTTCCTGGCTGTGCAAAACACCAGCACAAACAGGTCCCCCAGTCGGGTACTCCGTCTAATGAGAGCAACGAGCGTGCCAATATTTAACCGATTGGTCAGGTTCCAACCGACAAATCAACAATTGCCGGATCTGCCAATGGATGGGATTGAATGAATGTGATGGGAAAGCGGAGGTCCGGGAGTCTGTCGCCACTGCGCCGGGGAGGGTCGCCTTGCGGGTAATCCTATGACGAGGTGCCGCCGATACCGCAGCCCCGCAGGATCATGCCAGTCACGAACTCTGTAATGCGCTCGATGGTTTCCTCGTCGTACTCACGGCGGTTGGTCGCCAGCAACACCTGGGTTTCGAAATCCGCGTAGTGCTGGGTGGTCGACCAGATCATGAAGATCAGCAGGGAGGGATCGACACTGCGCATCTTGCCCTGCCCCATCCAGGCCTCAAACACCTGCGACTTGGCCCGTAGCCAGGCGCGCAGTTCGGTACGGATATAGTTCTGCAGATAGGGCGCGCCGGCGATGATTTCCGAAGCAAACAGCTTGGAGCTCAGCGGCTGCTCGCAGGCGAGACGCACCTTGCTGGCGGTATAGGCGGCGAGTACCTCGCCCGGGTCGTCCTGTGGCGAAATACTTTCCAGCCCCTGATTCCACTCCGCAATGATCCGCTCCAGCACGGCGGAGTACAGCAGGCTTTTGTTGCGGAAGTAATAGTGGATATTCGCCTTCGGTAGCCCCGCGGCCTCGGCAATGGCCATCATGCTGGCGCCCTTGTATCCGTGCTGGGCAAAAACGGCGGTGGCGGCATCCAGAATCAACTGGTAATTCTTCTCGCGGATTCGGCCCGATTTGTACTTTTTATCGGACTCTATCGCCTCTCGCACACTGCCTAGACTCATTCAACCGATTCCTTGCACCGATTTCTTTTCGATTTCTTGCACAGATTCATCCTGCGATAACCCCGGGGCAGGCGCAGACTCCTAACCGATTGGACAGCATTTTTAATGCCAGAGAAAGAGCGGCACCCGGAAGGCGCTAAATCATCAGGCGGAAATGCCTCCCTGCCCCGGCTGTGGACAGCTTCTGCGAGAAAGTCCGCCCGCTAGCGGCCCCCACGCGATTGCCCCCTTCAAAAATCCCTTTTGGCCACAGAAAAGCACCAAAAACAGGCCATCTCCCTGGTTTTCGCACCGTTTTAACCCAGAAGGAGCCCTGCACAAGTTATCCACAGCCAGCGTCGGCAATCCTCCCAACCCCCACCTCGTATACACATACCAGGGTGTGATGGCGCCAATATCCACAAAAATTCCCTGATCGAACTCTTTATCCGGCGGTGCCGCCAATTTCTGACAGTTTGGTCAGCTTTTGGCACATTTCATGCTGAACTGCTGACAGATCCAGCAGATCTGCGATCGCGCGCGTCTCATCCGCCCGCACCTGCAGGCAGGGGCAATCGCCGCTGGACCTGGCCTGAGTCGTTGTAAATGGCCTGCAACCCAAACCATTCACAAGGTGACAGAACAATGAGCCGCTCCACTTCACAACCCCAACGACCCAGCTCCCGGATCCGATCTCCGCTCAGCCTGGCCATCGCCCTCGCCAGCAGCGCCATGACGCCGGCACTGCTGCACGCGAACCAGCTGGAGGAAGTCACCGTCGTGGCGGAGAAACGCAGCGAGAGCCTGCAGGATCTGTCGCAGGCGGTGACCGCCATGTCCAGCAGCGACCTGGAGACCAAGGGCATCGAATCTTTCGTCGATCTGAGTGGTGTGGCGCCCGGGGTGACCGTGGCCAAGAACGAAGGCTACAAGACCGTCATCTCCATCCGCGGGGTGGGTAATGAGGCCAACCAGAACGCCATTGCCAACCCGTCGGTGTCCTACCACATGGACGGCATTTACGTGGCCTCCCCCTTTGCGCTGCAGACCGACTTTATCGATGTCGAGCGCATCGAGGTGTTGCGCGGCCCCCAGGGCACCCTGTTCGGCCAGAACTCCACCGGCGGCGCCATCAATGTGATCAGCCGCGCCCCCTCTACCGAGGTATTCACTGCCAAGGTGGACACCACCTTCGGCAGTTACAACCTGCAGAAGCTGCGCGCCTCGGTCAACGTGCCGCTGTCGGAGTCCATCGCCATGCGCACCTCGGTCACCAGCGCCACCCGCGACGGCTTCTCCAAGAATGTACTGAACGGGCAGGAACTGGACGACATGGACAATCTCAGCCTGCGCACCGACTGGCTGTTCAATCTCAGCGACAGCACCAGCCTGCGGGTCTTCGGCCAGGCGTTTGACGAGGACGCCAACGGCGCGGCCATCAAGGGGATCGACGACCCCACCCCGGACGCCCGCGAACTGGCGCAGGACACCCGCTCCAAGTACACCCTCGAATCCCGCATTGTCGGCGGTATTCTGGAATCCGACCTCGGTGCGGTCACCGTCAAATCCCTCGCCAGCTGGCAGAAGGACGACATCCTGGTGGTGCGTGACAACGACCGCCATTCCTACGCAGTGAACCCCGAGTACACCATCAGTGCGTTCGACCCGGAAACCTCGGTGGTGGAAACCAAGACTTTCGAAATCAACATGATTTCCAATGAGCCACTGTTCGATAAAGTCGACTGGATCGTCGGTGCCTTCTATCTGGATACCGAACTGGAAAACCATATCCGCGAGGAGCTGGATGCCAACGGCAACGGCGTGCTCGACGGTTACGCGGAGTCCTTCCCGGCGGTGTTTGACGGCGATGCGGGCTTCATCTCCGACGCCTTCCCCACCCGCGAGTCCCTGTCGCTCTATGGCCAGACCACCTTTTACGCCAGCGATACCACCCGCCTGATCACCGGCCTGCGCTACACCGAGGACGAGGTCTACAGCGAAGTGTCCAACTTTTTCGTACCTTCGCCGGATATCATCGAGGCCGAGACCGATGTGGTCACCGGCCGTCTGGCCCTGGAACAGGACCTGGGCAATGACGCCATGGTGTACGGTTCCTACACCCGCGGTTTCAAACCCGGCGGCAGCAACCTCACCTACGGCAGCAGCGACGACGGCTCCCCCGCACTGGTGGATCCCACCTTCAAGGACGAGACCATCGACGCCTTCGAACTGGGTGTGAAAGCCGAAATGCTCGGCGGCCTGCTGCGCACCAACCTGGCCTCCTTCTATTACATCTACGAGAACCTGCAATTCCAGGCCACCGACCCGGACATCTTCCAGGGCGGCGTGGCCAATATTCCCGAGTCGGAGATCTACGGCACCGAGCTGGAAGTGACCGCCCTGCTCGGCAGCGCCTGGTTACTGGACCTCAAGCTGGCGGCAATCGAATCCGAGATCACCTCCGACTTCGACGCGCTGGACAACGTGGCCGTGAGCGGCACCTTCTTTGGCGACGAACTGCTGCGCTACAACAGCCGCGAAAATGTAAAAGGCAAGGAACTGGCCAAGACCCCCGGCGTCACCGCCGACCTCAGCCTGCAGTACAGCAACACCTTCGCATCCGGCACCGCCTTTACCGGCACCCTGCAGTACACCTACCGCGGCAGCTTCAGCCAGCGCATCTTCGAAAATCCGGCGGTGGACAAGGTGCCGGCCTACAACCTGGTCAACGCCGTTGCCGCCTTCGACCTGCCCAACAGCTGGGGCTTCGACCTGATGGCCATGAACCTGTTTGACGAGGACGGCGTCAACTCGCGCATGAGCGACGTCTTCGGCGTCAACGCCACCGGCGAAGAACTCATCCCGCCCCGCCAGCTGATGGCCCGCGCGCGCTACCAGTTCTAATCTCAGAACCTGTGCCAATCCGCCCCGACAAGGCGGATTGGCACAAAACTCAAATCCCTGCTTTGCCCCATCCCGGGGCTTCTGTATAATCCGCGTCCGCGCCGGGGTAATGTAACCCCTTGATTCGGCGCCAGTTCCGCCCGTAGCTCAGCTGGATAGAGCGTTGCCCTCCGGAGGCAAAGGTCAGAGGTTCGAATCCTCTCGGGCGGGCCATATAAAAGAAAAGGCCACCCAACGGGTGGCCTTTTCTTTTATATCGTCCCAAGCCCCAGGGCTTCGCCCAATTCCCAGGTTCGACTCGGAGGCGCAATGCGCCGGAGAGCAGCGACCGAAGGGAGCTAATCCTCTCGGGTGACCTTGCTCATATATCACCCCAAGCCCCCAGGGCTTCGCCCAACTCCCAGATTCAACACGAAGACGCAAAGCGCCCGAAAGCAGTATCGCTATTTACGCATCGCCCCGGAAATCGCAACCAATAGACACAACACGATCACAGCAGCGACACCAAACCAGATACCCAAGCGACGGTTTCCCACCTGTTCCCGCTCGATATTTTCCAATAACTGAACCAACTCAGATTCTGACAAGGGCCCACAATGGGGACATTTTTCATTGTCTTCACGTACATACTGAAGCCCACATCGATCACAAACGTCGGTTAACTTTTCATGTCGCAACGCTGCGGCCTTCGCCCCCAGCCCACCAATATTCATCTTCGATCTCGCTTACACAGAAATACCAATGCAGACTTGCCGTATTCGGACGTTTTTCGCAAAAAAACAATCCGCAACCTACATCGAAGTAAGCAACTGCCAAGCCACCGCAACCTGTGCAAAAAATCCCGCAATGAACGCCAAGGTACGAACCCACGGGATTCCGAGGGCGTAGGAAATGGCATGCACCACCCGCGCCCAGAAATACACAACGCATGCCGTTACGGTTACGGAGTTACTGATACCAGCGGCCTGTGCAATAAGAACCAAAATGGCAAAGATCACCAGGTTCTCTATGGCATTAACATGTGCTTTTTGCAGGCGGACCGCCCACGGCGACTGAGGTTTGGGGGCAGCGGGATAACCCACCGTGTCGAACAACCCCCAGACAGCAAACCGGTTAAGAATGTACGGAGCCCACAACACAGCCGTAAAGATGGTAACGAGCGTCAAGTAATAAAGTTCACTATTCATAACTCTTCCTCCTTTTTTTGGTTGGATTTGGGTGTCGCTATCTACAGCCCGACACTGACCTCGGGGTGCACTCGTAACTATGTGCTCCTCCCCCCAAGTTTATACGCTACTACACTCTATATATGCCTCTACTATTTCAAACGTTGACGCTGGCATATATTGACTGGATCGCAACATAAAGGCAGGATGCCACGCAAATTACAGCTATCCAGCCGTCGCTGAGAAACCCGAAATAGCTACCAGCGGCTGCCACAGCGATTGTCATTCCTGCAATGAACGACGATCTTCCGATTTTGACGGCCAACTCGGGAATTTCCCTCATTCCACTTTCTTTCCAGCCCGCTATCAGATCATATTTCTTTTTTACGCCAATCGCATAGGAAAAAGCCATTAGTGGAAACACACCGAGAAGTAACAACAAAATGGGTAACATCTGGGATTGATCATTCATACTTACACTCCTGTTACTACTGATACCTATGCGGTCTTACTCATAAAAATAAAATGAACTCTACATATTATTTTTCCTGATTGATTGACCTCAGGCCAATAAAGAGCAACCTGAAACTTTCAAGAATAAAGTAAACAACGATTGCATAGGCCCAACCAAACAATACTCCTAACAGCCGGGGGGCACCGTCTCGCCGGGAGAGCTCCGCTAAAATTTCTTGATCGGGGGCATAATTGATCGAATAGGTCCAGAAAATATAGGTTGATCCGGCAATCAATATCCAGCCGCCAAAGAACAGCAATCCAAGCCGAAAATACCACGTATATTGACGGAGGAAAATAAAGGAAATCGCCAGCACCATTGCCGGCGCAAGACTGATTGCACTCCGGGTCAATTCATACAGACTCATATTTCAACGTGACTTAACCCGCTTTCGCACGCACCTAATAGTTAGCAATTGATTTTACACTCGAAGTCATTTGGTGAAAAACGACTTCTCTCAGTTAGATGGCGGCGCGTGTAAAAGCGAGTTAGGTTCCTAGCCTTGTCGCTCGGCCTTGTTATCTTTTCCTACTTATGGCTTGTAGGTTTCGCACCTATGAATCAACCACTCGCTGCCTGTTTTCGGATGAATGCTAACAAGCGACTGCCCTCGGAGCTCCCATTTATATGAGCCCGTATACTCAACACCATCGTAGATAAAGATATATTCAATTTCTATTTTATTTTCTTCCGGCAAGGTGACTTTCAGAAGATCCATTTTTTCTTCGTAGCCGTAAATTACATTTTCACGAATGTGCACGATTGAGTCTGTGGCCGCTTTGCCGTACTCACAATGTCTATCCCAAGTACCCCAGTACTCTTCCGGGATACTATTGTTCGCACCATGTCCATACAAAGAAACGAATGTAAGTAAAACGACCAAATATTTCACTGAACGATGACTCCTTATTAAAGATAACAATTTATTAAAGTCCCTCCGGCTCACTATCAACTTGGCTACTATTTACCGGTGGCGAAATTTGAGATCAAGGACAAAACTTTTTAAAAACAACCCCTTACCGATCCTATATCTATCTTGAACCAGTATTAACAAGCCAAAAGCTTAAGTCGCCTGAATAAACATCGGTCGCTTGAGATTATTAGACACATCAATAAAGTCAACGACTTACCGTTCACATCCAGTAAATAGAAGCCTTCGGCGCATTCATTCAGCGATTCGCGCCTGACATTCGCGGCTTTTACGGGATACCAATATATTTGCCGCAAAAAAAAAAGCCCCACCAATCGGCAGGGCTTTAGTACCAAAGAGCTAATCGCTCTCAGTTTTCAGAGCTTGACCAGCAGCTTGCCCTGGTTGCCGCCACCAAACAGCAGGTTGATGCCGTCGATAGCGCTTTCCAGACCCTCAAGAACGTGGGTACGGTAACGGATCTGTCCGTTCTGAACATACCGGGTCAGGGCCTCGGTGGCTTCCTGGGCTTTGTCCAGATGATCCGGCACTACGAAACCTTCAATTCGCAGTCCTTTGAGATTGATGTCCATCCAGTTCGGGCCCGGTGCGGGTTTTTCCAGGTTGTACTCGGAAATCATACCGCACAGGATGATGCGACCGAAGCGGTTCATACGCTCGTAGGCGAGCTGCTGAATCGGGCCGCCGGTGTTTTCGAAGAACAGGTCGATGCCGTTCGGGCAGGCAGCGTCGAGCTCGGCGGCGAGGTCGTTGGACTTGTAGTTGATGGCCTTGTCGAAGCCCAGTTCCTCTTCCAGCCAGCGGCACTTTTCGTCGCTGCCCGCGGTGCCTACAACACGCAGTCCTTCCGCCTTGGCGATCTGGCCCACCAGTGAACCGACGGAGCCCGCGGCGCCGCTGATCAGGATGGTTTCTCCTGCCTGCGGGCGGCCGATCTTGATCAGGCCGATATAAGCCGTCATGCCGGTGACGAAGAATACGGACAGCAGCGCTTCCGGGTCGAGGGAGGCATCGACCACCTGCATCTCCTCATTGCCGAGCACGTATTCCGCCCAGCCGGTGGTGCCGATGACCCGCGCCCCTACCGGGTACGCGGCATTGCGGGACTCGACCACTTCACCCACACCGTAGGAGCGCATCACTTCGCCGATCTGCACCGGCGGAATGTAGCTGTCTTCCCGTGCGTTGAGCCAGGTGCGCATGGCGGGATCCAGGGACATGTAGGTCTGCTTGACCAGGAACTGGCCTTCTTCCAGTGCCGGGGTTTCCAGTTCTACGGTTTCGAAGATATCCGATGTGATATCGCCGCTCGGGCGCTTGGTCAGTTGAATAGCTTTATAGGTCATACAACACTCTTTGCTGGACTGCTTGGCAATAGATTAGATCGTCTTGCCACTGCCCGCGGCACTATAGGAGCCGGGTCAATGGTTTGCCGCATTGTCCTCACAAAGCCATGGTGCGCATTTGTCATATTGCGCAAATAATTTGTCAATTCACGCCAAGCTGATTGTTTTCGAGTGGGCCGTTTTTTGCCGTGCAGCGCTAACGCAGCCAGGATGGACGCCGGCGCTCGCGCACCGGCTTTTTGGCTCCGGTGGACTTGCTGTTGGCTTCACGCCATTGACGGGGGCTCATGCCAAACCAGCGCTGGAAGGCTTTGGAAAATGTCGCCAGATCGGCGTAGCCGAGCAGTCCCGCCAGCTGGGTCAGACTGATATCGGACTCTTTCAGGTAGCGGGTGGCCTCGGCCTGGCGGGTTTCGTTCAGCAGCGCCTGAAAACTCGTGCCCTCTTCCATCAGCATTCGCTGCAGGGAGCGTGTGCCGAGCATCATGTAATTGGCGACATAATTGAGAGAAACCTTGCCGTTCGGCAGCAGGCTGCGCAGCAGTTGGCCGACGAACGCGGGCAATTCCTTTGGGGCAAGCTCATCCAGTTTATCGATATGCGCCTGCATCAGGGCGTGAAGGGCCGGATCGGCATCGCTCAGCGGCGCTTCCAGCAGGGCTGCATCAAAAACCCAGGCGTTTCTGTCGCTGTTGAAGTCGGGCGTAATATTCAATAGTCGCGCGTAAGTGCGCGCGGGGGCTCCAGCGGCAGTCTGCAGGTAGAGCGCCCGCGGGGCCCAATGGCGTCCCAACAACATTTTCAACAACTGCCAGCCCACTGCCACACCGTGCTCAATGACCTGTCGGGAGGGGATGCCTTCGCGGAGAACCGGGGTGTAGTCGAGAATGACCAGCCGGTTGTGGACTTCCATCTGCACGGCACCGCTGCTGGAGTGCAGGTGATAGTAGCGCGCAAGCTCGGCCAGGGATTCTCCCACGGTATTGGCGTTCTTCACCAGATACAGGAGCTGACCAAAAACCGCGGTGCCCTGGCGCAGCCCCAGCTCCAGTCCGAACAGTGGGTGACCGGATTCTCGCGCACAATCGTCCAGTAGCATTGCCATGCGCTGGAAAGAAATCATGTTGTCCGGATGCGTGAGGGTGTCGCCGGGGAGACCTGCCCGTTGCAGCATTCCCCGCGGGTCGAGCCCCACTTCGCGACAGGCCTCATCAAACATCACCAGTGATGAGGCCTTGGAAAATTCTTCCATCCGTGAACCCTGATTACCTCTTTATCAAGCAGTCCGACTACCGCGGCCCCTAAAGTGCCGGCAGTTATCCTTGGTGTGGCGGGAAAATGCAAATAATGACGGCATCTGACAACGAATGCTTCCAGCAGAAGAGAGTGTAGTTTCCAGCCGATATGCCCCTGTCCATGGGCCGCCCGTCGCAGTTTTCTTCCCAAAATCATCACACCCCAGGCCAATTCGTCCATTCCGACGAAGCCCCCCGCCACGAAACGGAATACTGTCAGCACAGCTCCAATTATAAAAATGACAATCCGTCCACAAACATTTTTTTGCCGACGCATCCGCGGCGGCGATCCATGGCAGTTCCTGAATTCGGTGGTAGACCTGCCAATTTAAAAGCGATGAAAAAGGAGAGCCAAATGCCATGTTGGAGCCAATCAGTAGAATAATCGCGGGGTACCCGCGCACGTATACAGCCTCGATAAAAACAGCCCTGTTCTCATCGATTCTCACCTGTTGTTCCTTAGAATCTGTTGCCTATACCGGTACAGATACAGAGTATGAAGATCCCTACTACGACCCCAGCGCGTATTCCACACCACACGGTGTGTACAACCGCCCCGCCGATTACGATCCCAATGCGCTGCTCGGTAGCAGCAATGGGGGCTGGGCAGTATGGGATTTCTGTTATGGCAAACCGGATGAGGCCGAGCTGCCTGAAGATCCCCGCGCACTGGTGCAGGAAGGCATCAGCGATGGCCGCGCAGTGCACTTCAATGCCTATTACAAGAACTGCCACTTGGACCCGGAAGCGGTGCGCGAAGTGGGTGCCGCCACTACCTGTGGTGAATTGCGCGAGCGCTTCGACCGGGGCGAGCGCCTGCTGACTGGCGGCTCACCGGGTGTCGGCGCGCTGTTTGCGGGTACCGATCCTTACACCATCGAAGCCGCGCTGGGTATTTCGACGCTGCTACCGAGCCAGTACAACGACCTGTGGAAATCCTGGGGCGGCTACGTATCGAAACCCACTAACTTTGACCAGTTGGTGGCCGAGCGTTACGGCTCGGTGTTACCGGCAGAGCGCAATCCCTACCCACTGAAAGGGGAAAACCCCAATCTCACCAACGGCGGCTCCGGCCAGTTACCGCTGATGTTTACACAAATGCGCTATCCCGACGGCACCTGGACCGGCCGCATTGGCGTGACCTGCCATGCTTGCCACAGTGGTGCGGTGGACGGTAAACCGACTCTCGGTGGCGGCAGCTCGCTGGCGGACCTGGACCTGTTCCTGCGCGACGGGCTGCCTCAGGGCTACCTCGCCTCCGTGGCTACCCTCGCCAACCTGAGCCACACCCGCGGCACCAACAATGCCAGCGATGTGAATCTGGCGTTTCTCTTCCCGGACCAGGGTCTCTATTCCGCTCGGGATGCAGTGGACCTGATCACCTCCGGCTCCACCGCCAGTATGGATACCCCGGCGTGGTGGAATCTGGGGCACCGCCCGGTGAAGTTTGTCGATGGCATGTTCCCGGCGGATGCACCGCGTATCGACCAGGTGTTCTACACCCCCTTCTTCGGCCTGTTCGGCGAGATCCTCGGTCCTCTGAGCGACGCCGGCCAGAAATACATGCGCGACAATGGCCCGCCCATCAATGCCTGGATCGAAACCCTCAAGGCACCGAAATATCCCGGCACTATCGATACCGCGCTGGCGGAGGAAGGTGCGGTGCTGTTCCACGAGCTGGATATGTGGGCACCGGAGCGCAACAACACAGTGCGCCGCCCCGAGGGCAACGGCAGCTGCGCCGGCTGTCACGGCGCCTATGCACCGCGCTACGTGAACGACCCCGAATACCTCGCCAGTCCGGTACTGGAAGGCATGGCCTCCTACATTGTTCCGCAGGAAATCATCGGTACCGATGCGGTGCGCTGGAAAACCAACAACGAGGGTATGCAGCGCGCTGGCTCGGTGAATTTCTTCGGCTATCCGCCCACCAAGGGCACGGACCAGGATTGTGGCCCGCAGAACCAGGAGCGCCTGCGTGGCGATCGCGAGCTGGGTTACCTGGCACCACCGCTCTACGGGGTGTGGGCGAGCGCGCCGTACATGCACAACGGCTCGATTCCGAACGTGTGGGAAATTCTCAAACCGTCGGAGCGCGAACCGCTGTGGCGCCGGCAATCCAACAATAAGCTGTCCAACCCCTGGTACAACAATGGCAACGTACTGATGGGTTACGACACCAAACTGGATACCGCCTATGACGCAACCAAAATGGGCTGGAAGTACGATGCCATCGACTGCGAGTGGCGCTCGTTCTGGAATCCGTCGGTATCACCGTTCCGCACCTGCGACCCCAACGACAAGCATGCAACGCCGCTGGCGCAGGAGATTCTGGATGACATTTACGGAAATCTGATTTTGACCTGGAATGTTTTCTTCCCGCCGACGCTGACCATGCGACAGATGGAAGATCGCAAGATCTACAACACCCTGCTGTTCAGCCATGGCAATGAAGGCCACGAGTTCAACAGTGTGCTGACCGACCACGAGCGGCTGGCAATTATTGAATATCTCAAGACCCTGTAAGCGACCGTTAAAAAAGCCACACCCGTGCGCACAGGTGTGGCTTTTTTATCGGCAATACTTCGTTTCATCACAAATCTGTCCCTGATTTTTTCCAAATTGCAACGGCGCCTTAACGTGCAAAAAAATGCGCGCGACAATGCACAACCATGTATATGGCCTGGTCTACACGACACAAAAACAGCATAGCGTTCTGGTAAACGGGCGTTGAGCGCCTTCTGGACTTCTGACCGCGGGTTACACAATTCCCTGCCAGTGAATGCCGAATAACTACTACAGCTCCGGGCGCAAGGCGCCCAATGCAACGCACTCCGTCTCGCACCAACTATTCTTCCCTGTACCAAAGATCACAGGTGTCTGATTGTGCACAGTTCCAGTTTGCCCGCGCTGTATTGCGCCACGTTATTCGCCGTTCTCGGTTTTGGCTCGCACGCCGCCTTTGCCGAAACGCCCGCCGGTGTCAAACAAAACCCGCTCAAGGATGCCTACTTCGGCGAAACTCACGTGCACACCGGTGTTTCCATGGATGCTTTTATTGCCGGCACCAGGCTGACACCGGATGACGCCTACCGTTTTGCCAGGGGTGAAGAGATGAAGGTCAATGGCAGCATGCACAAAATCCAGCGCCCGCTGGATTTCTGTGCCGTCACCGACCACGCCGAATTTATTGGTGAGGCCTACAGCCTGATGAATCCGGGCGCGCCGGGCTACGACGATCCGGTGGCCAAGCAGTTTCGCGAAGCGACAGATTTGAAAACCGCCCTTGGCCTGTATGCGAAATATGTACTGACGCCACTCGCCACAGGGAAAGATCCACACCCGCCCTTTTTCCAGGGTGTGGAAGCCATCAAATCCAGCTGGAAAAAAAATATCGAAGCGACCGAAAAACACTATCAACCTGGCAAGTTCACCACCATCCACGCCTATGAATGGACCTCGGCGCCCGGTGGGGGCAATTTGCATCGAAACGTTTTCTTCCGCGACAGCAATGTTCCGGATATGCCATTTTCCGCCAACGACGGACCCGACCCGGAACAACTTTGGAAGTGGATGCAAGCCCAGCGGGATGAAGGCAAGAAGGTGTTCGCCGTCCCACACAACTCGAACGAAAGCAAGGGGCTGCTTTTCACCGAAACCACCCTCGCTGGAAAGCCCATCACCAAGAACTATGTAGAAACCCGGGCCAGTATGGAACCGTTGATCGAAATGATGCAGATCAAGGGTAACTCGGAAGTTGTGCCCAATTTCTGGCCCAACGACGAATTCGCCAACTTTGAAAATGCGGTTACCCTGCAGGACTACAACGACCGCAAATTCAAGAAAGAGAACTTCGTGCGCTACGGCCTCACCCGCGGTCTCAAATACAAGCAAGATCTCGGTACCAACCCATTCAAGTACGGATTTGTCGGCGGCACCGACAGCCACAATGGCACTCCCAGCAACGTCGCGGAGGACAATTACTCCGTGGGGAGCCACGGACTGGCCGATCGCACCGCGGAAGATCGCGCCAACAATGTACTCGAAGGGGAAATGTTGGTGGCCGATCTCAATCCCGGCGCCATTGCCGGCGTCTGGGCCACATCCAATACCCGCGGCGCCATCTGGGATGGCATGCTGGCGAAAGAAACCTTTGCCACCAGTGGTCCGCGAATGAAAGTGCGCGCCTTTGCCGGCCAGGGATTTGCGCCCAGCTACAACTCCTATGAGAAACTGGTGAAGGATGGCTACGCCAAGGGTGTGCCCATGGGCGGTGATTACACTGGCGACAAGGCGCCGCAGATTCTGGTGTGGGCGGTAAAAGACCCCATCGGCCCGAACCTGGATCGCATCCAGATCATCAAGGGCTGGGTGGAAGATGGCGAGATGAAGGACACCATCTACAATGTGGTCGCGTCCGGCGAGCGCCTGCAGAATGACGGCAGCGTCACCCCCATTGATGCGCCCATCAACCTGAAAACCGGCCAGTTCAATACGCAAAAAGGCAGCCCTGAGCTTATGGGCATATGGACCGACCCGGACTACGATCCCAAGCAGCACGCTTACTATTATGTGCGCGTCCTGCAACTGCCGACCGCGCGCTGGTCACTGTACGATGAAATCCGCAAAGGTGTGAAATTCCCGGAGCGTGTGCAGAAACAGATTGTCGAACGGGCCTGGGGTTCACCCATCTGGCACGAGCCAAAATAGTCGAGCGCGAGGAATAATAATTGCCCATGCTCCTGCGATTGCTCCGCGAGCCATTTATTCACTTCGTCGCGCTTGGTGCGGTCATTTTTGCCGCATACACCTGGATAAACAGAAATGCGCCCGACAGCGAAAGTGCAAATGCGGATAATCGTATTGTCATCGACCAGCAGGAGCTCGATCACCTGATCAGCCTGTGGAAACTGCAGTGGAAGCGGGAACCCGATGCCGGTGAGTTGCAGGCAATCATCGATCGCCACCTGCGCCAGGAAGTGTTCTATCGCGAAGCCCTGCGTATGAATCTGGATCACAACGATCAGATCATCAAGAAACGTCTCGCGCAAAAAATGGAAGCGGTTGCCATCGATCTGGGCAACCTGATGCAACCGCCCACCGATGAGCGGCTCCGGGAATACTTCCTGAGCCACGAGGACCTGTTCACACTGCCACAGTCCTTTGCCCTACAACAGGTGCTGTTTCTGCCGCAGGAAATGGACACCGTACAGGTGCAGGCACAGCTGTCTTCCCTGCGCGACGGCGCCGATTTTCCTGAAAGCCGCATAAACAAGCTCTCGCTCGACAACCACTGGCCGTTGACGTCACTCAGTGAACTCGACAGCGCGTTCGGCGGAGACTTCGCATCGGCACTGGCTAACTTGCCTGTGGGCAAATGGTCCGGGCCAATCCGCTCCGGATTCGGCTGGCACCTGGTGTATATCGAAACCAACCAGCCGCCGGCAATGCCTCAATTCGCGCAGGTAAAAGACTTCGTAGCGCGCCAGTACGAATACGAGTCGGGACTGGAAGCCCAGGACCGCGTCTTCAACGAGTTACTCGCTGGCTACCAGGTAGAAATCACAGCGGAACGGATACCCGGCAATCTCAAGCCGGTAACCACGACTTCCGCAATCAACACCCCAGCAAGCAAACCAGTCACTTTCGCCGAGCCATGAAAAACATACTCGCTGGCCTGCTCGCCCTCACCTGGCTCGGGTTGGCCGTCGCCAGTAACGCCCATGAAATCCGGCCCGCCTATCTGCAGATCGAGGAAACGGCGACACACAGCTACGGTCTACTATGGAAGGTGCCGCGCCGCGGCATGTCGGCGGTAGACATCCAGCCACGTTTCGCTGACGGCTTTGAGCTGAAAGGGGGCCGTGAAACCCTGCTCGATGGCTATGTGGTGTACCACTATCGGTTAAGCGGACAGGGCGGGCTTCCGGGCACAACGCTCAGCATCCGCAACCTCACCCAGACCACAATTGATGTACTGGTGAACCTGAGAACGCTTAATGGAGAACAGCAGACCTTCCTCCTGCGCCCCTCCGCCAACCAGATCGCCATCCCGCGCGCCCCGGGCAAATGGCAGATAGTGAATACTTACACTGCGCTCGGTATGGAGCATATATGGCTCGGTATCGACCACCTGCTGTTTGTGCTGGCGCTGATCATGCTGACCCGTGGATTCGCCAGTATCGTCAAAACCATAACCGCCTTCACCCTCGCCCACAGCATCACGCTCGGGCTCGCAACTCTCGGCTACGTGAGAGTGCCCGCTCCGCCGGTGGAGGCCATTATTGCACTCAGTATCCTGTACCTGGCGCTGGAAATACTGCGCGGCATCAATGGCCAGAAAACGCTGACCGGGCAGATGCCGTGGCTGGTAGCGTTTACCTTTGGCCTGCTCCACGGCTTTGGTTTTGCCGGCGCGCTAACCGAAATCGGCTTGCCTCAGGCAGATATCCCACTGGCGCTGGCGGCATTCAATATCGGGGTGGAATTGGGGCAACTGGTGTTTGTCGGCGCCGTCCTGCTGCTGATTTACATACTCCGATACAAAACGCACTGGCCCATCAGTGCACGTAAAATTCCGCCCTATACCATCGGCGCGGTCAGTGCTTTCTGGGTAATCGAGCGCGTTGCAGCGTTCGCCACTTGACGCCCACCCCTCGCCTTCCAGCAGAAATACTGTGTCGCCGGTTCGCCAGAGGGCGATCAGCAGCGGCTGTCGCCATTCGGTAATAACACCGTATTAGTTCATCGCTAGCATCCAGCACATATATCTACTCAGAAAAGCGCTGGAGTCCCCATGAACCGAAACAAGAAACCGAATTTTCCTCTTTCCACCCTGGCCTGTGTTATTTCCGCTTTCGCCCTGCAGGCTCAGGCACAGCAAAACACACAACTGGAGGAAGTGATCGTCACGGCGCAGAAGCGCACACAGGCGATCCAGGATGTGCCGCTGACCGTCAGCAGCCTGGATGGCGATACCCTGAATGAACTGGGTATCGATCGCTTCGACAGCCTGTCTGACCTGGTTCCGGGTCTTGTGGTGCAGCAGCAGAGCGTGAACAACAACGGTTATGTGATCCGCGGTATCACCTCCGACGACGGCAGCGCGCCGGGGGCGGCGCGGGTGTCGGTGTACCTGAACGGCACCGATGTTTCCCGCTCGCGCACTTCCTATTTCGAGGTGTACGACATGGAGCGCATCGAGGTGGTGAAGGGCCCACAGGCCACCCTGTTCGGTACGGCCGCTTCCATCGGTGCGATGAGCTTTATTACCGCCAGGCCGCAGCAGGAATTTGCCTCGTCTCTAACCGTGGGCGCCGGCAATTTCGAACTGCGCAAGCTGGAGGGGATGCTGACCGGCGGCAATGAAACCGTTCAGGGCCGCCTGGCGTTCGTCACCCGCGAGCGCGCGGGCTATGTGGAAAACACCAGCGGCGAGGCGGACCTGAACGGCTACGAGCGCGAGGCCATTCGTCCCAGTCTGCGATTCACCCCCAGCGACGACCTCACCATCGACCTTGTCTACAACTACGACAAGGCCAGTGACCCGGGCACGGCTTTTGTCAGCCAGGACGTTCTGTTTACCGATAACGCCGCGCTGAGCGTACCGGACAACAATGTGCTGGGCATGAACGATATCGGCGTGGAGCGCACGGTGAAGGATTTCAATGCGACCCTGAGCTGGGAACTGGGCAACGAGCTGTCGCTCACCTATATCGGCGCGCAGCGGGAACACGATTCTCTGGAAGCCTTTGATGCGGACGGCACCGGTTTCGAGATGCTGAACTTTTCCGAACTGGCCAGCGGCGACCAGTCCAGCCACGAGCTGCGCCTGAACTTCAGCGGCGAGCGTATCAATGGCTTTGTGGGTGCGAGCTATTTCGAGGAAGACGCGACGCAGTTTGTCGGCTTTGCCACCGAAGAGGGGACTTTCCTCAGCTGCGCGGGTGCGCTCTCGGGTATCGGTATTACGGGTTGCAACGCAGACAGCACCGCGCTGCTGACTGGCGGCACCCTCACTGCGCTGGCCTACGAAAGCTATTACGCTAACGGCGCCGACAACAGCAGCCTCAATCTGTTTGTCGATGTCTCTTACCAAGTGACCCCGCAACTGGAAGCCACCGTGGGCGCCCGTCTGGTGCGCGAGAAGCGTGAATCCAGTTACACCAGTGCCCTGCCGGTTTCCCAGATCCGGGCTTCCCAGGGGATGATGACTGACCTGTTCTTTGGCCTGGCCCTCAACACCGACGGCGAGATGATCCGCGGGGACTCCGATAATTCCGCAGTGCTGCCGCGCTTCAACCTGCTGTATACCCTGAACGACAACGTGAACCTGTACGGCACCCTCTCCAAAGGTGAGCGCTCGGAGGTGATCGACATGTCGTCCGGACTCGAAAACCTGATTCCGGCGGAAGAGATCGACAACTACGAACTGGGTATCAAGGGCCGCCTCGCGGGCACACCACTGGATTATGCGGTGGCCGCCTTCTACCAGAACTACGATAACTTCCAGGTGAATGTGGTCGACCAGGACAGCGGCCAGACCCGCACGGAAAATGCCGGTTCTGCCACCAACACCGGCCTCGAGGCGGAACTGCGCTGGAGTGCCACGGAAAACCTGCAGCTGCTGGCGAATATGGCCTACATCGATGCGGGTATCGACGATGATTCCGGCAACGGTACCTACGCCGGCAACCAGTTCCGCCTGCAGCCGGAGCTGACCGGTGCCCTCAGCTATCTCTATGAAACAGCCATCAGCAACAGCCTGCTGTTTACCAGCAGCGGCAGCTGGAGTTATCGCTCTTCGGTGTACTTCGACATCGCCAACCAGTTTGAGGAAGACGCGGTAGACCTGCTCAACCTGCGCGCCGGTATCGCCGCCAGCGACCGCAACTGGGCACTGACCCTGGCAGCCAGCAATCTGCTGGACGAGGAGTACATCATGGATGCGGGCAATACCGGTTCTTCCTTCGGCTACCCCACCTATATCCAGGGTGCGCCGCGTACCTTGAGCCTGGAGTTCAGCAAGCGCTTCGGGGCGTTTTGATCCCGAGCCAGAGCGAAACCGGTAACAGTAAGCCAGCGCATCTATGCACTGGCTTACTTATTCACAGACTGCCAAAACCGATTGGGCAAAAACACTTTATCCACAAGTTTTTTGCCCACAGCTTCTCGGGACAGACCTGTGCATATCTACTGGATATCCCGACGCAGCCCAGCAACCGCGTCCATCTCGTGGCCGCGGTCGAAATTGCGTCACTTTTACTGCACCCACCGAATTCACACCAGCCAATTCACACCAGGCGATGCACGATGCGGTGGCTATCCACGGCAACAAACTCGGGGCTGTCGATGTTATCCACAAAGTTCCACTCGGCTTCCACCCCATCGCGACGGAAGGTCAGCGCCATATAGCCACGCTGGTGCAGGTTGCAGTATTGCAGCTCGTCCACCAGTACCGGCATGCCCGCAGCCAGCTCGGTCGCGGCTTTCCCGTTCAGCTTCAGATAGGTTTCCATACCCGGCGAGGTCACACTCGGGGTCGCGAACTCCACCCCCACCATGTCTCCCCTGACGTCGTGCAGGTGGGAGTACCAGGCGTTGTGGGTATCCCCCGCCACCACCACCAGGTTTTTGCCCAGACCTTTTACCTGTTCGTACACAGCTTCGCGCTCTACCGCATAGCCATCCCAGGCATCGAGGTTGTAGGGCACTACCTTTTCCAGGCGTGCGCGCTGTTGGTCAGTGATCGGCTTGCCCTGCAAACTGGCCGCCTTGAGACCGATCAATTCTGCGGTGAGGTCCGGACTACCGCCCCGGTGAAAGCTGTTCATCATTTCTGTCGGCAGCAACATCTTGCCCATCAACACCTGCTGACCCAGTAATTGCCAGTGGCCGGTGGACGCGCTGAGGGTTTCCTGTAGCCACTGCAGTTGCGGTTTGCCCAGCAGCGAACGGGCGGGATCTGCCAGGGCGGCAGAGAAGGCATGACCGTCGAAATTGCCTTCGCGGTCCATAAAGCTCTGGAAATCAATTTGCTGATCGCGACCAACCACCCGGGTATCCAGCATATGCAGGTCCAGCAGGTCGCCGAAACTGAAGCTGCGGTAGATCTGTGGATTGCGCTCGCCCATGGGCGGGCGGATCGGCAGCCACTCGTAATAGGCCTGCACGGCGGCGACGCGGCGGGCAAAGAAGTCACCTTCGTCAGCACTGTGATTCTGCGCGCCGGCCTTCCAGGTATCGTTCGCGATTTCGTGGTCGTCCCACACCGCAATAAACGGCGCAGCGGCGTGCAGTGCCTGTAATCCCTGGTCCGTGCGGTAGAGGGCGTAGCGCTTGCGGTAATCGGTGAGGGTATAGAGTTCGCCGCGGTTATCTTCCGGCAGCGCGCGGTCAATTTCCGCAGAGCGCTCTGTAGCGTAACCACCCTGTTCGTACTCGTAGATGTAATCACCGAGATGCAACACCGCATCCCAATCGCCCCGGTCGGCGGCCAGCTGATACGCATTGAAATAACCCGCCGGGTAGTTGGAGCAGGAGAATACCGCGAGCTTCAGCTGTTCTATGCCCGCTTCCGGCAATGTCTTGGTGCGCCCTACCGGGCTCTGCTCGCTGGCGCCAATAAAGCGGTAGTAATACGCAGTGTTTGGCTGCAGTCCCTGCACGTCGACCTTGACCGTGTAATCCCGCGCGAGATCGGTTTCCGCGCCACCGCGGCGGACGATCTCGCTGAATTCAAGATCGCTGGAGAGCTCCCAGGTCACCCGCGTCGGCCCGGTGGGCTCAGTGCCCGCTGCCGGTGTCGCGCGGGTCCACAGGATCACCGCGTCCTGCTGCGGGTCGCCACTGGCTACGCCGTGCTCGAACGCCACCTCGGAGGGCAATTGCGGCCGGGTCATGGCCTGCAATGGTGTGGAGACGGCCACGCCGCCGGCAGCCGCGAGTGCGGTCTGGATGAAATTGCGTCGGGTAAATTGGCGCATCCCCTGATCCCCCCTGGTAATTGAGTTTGACCACTCAGCCTAGGGAAAAGTTATGACAGGAAAACGAACATACATTTAACTTCGCTGATTACTGGCCACTGCATTACCTGGCCCCCGGCGCATGTTCGCGGCCAGACCATCAACCGACAGGTACGCCAGCTTGGTGGCAGCGGCTACTTGAAGTCCTTGTGAACGTGGATCCGGCCATGTACGGCAATACCATTTGCCAAATGGCCAATTCCACCGGGAGGACGATCCTGTGAAAACCTCATTCAGCATACGGGCAGGTTTAATGGCAATCGCCATCTGTCTGAGCGCTCACACCTCAGCTGCCAGCGAGCCTGAATGCGGTGCGCCAGGGGAATGCCTGGCGCTGGACCTGCACAACCAGGTGCGCAAAGACCTGAACGCCGGACGCCTTCCCAACAGCCCACAACCCAGCCCGCCAGTGGCCATGCTGGTCTACGACCGGGCACTCGCGCGCACCGCTTACCAGTGGTCCGCTACCCAGTGCAGCGGGCGGCGAGGGCACAATGACCAGCGGCGCGCGCACTTTATCGCCAACGGCGGCAACCCGGCGCACCCCTGGGTGGGAGAAAACCTCTATTTCGCCAGCGAGTCACTTTCCGACACCGACGCCCTCACCCGCGCCGTCGCCGCCTGGGCAACAGAAGCGAGGGACTATCGCTACCAACCCTTTAAGGTGATGAAGACCGGCCATTACAGCCAGCTAATCTGGAATACGATCGATACGATTGAAAACGGCAAGAAGGTACCGCGCGCGGTCGGCTGTGGAGTCTACCGCTGTGAAAAAGGCCGCTACCGAACCATCGTGACCTGCAACTATGCCCCGGGCGGCAATATTCACGGTGTAGTGCCCTACCGTATATAAACAGGCAATATTTCATCCCCGCGAATCTAACGGGGGCTTGCTATCCGAGTTCTATTTTTACCTAGCAATATTACGGAGCCATAGAGCCGAACTTGGGCACAACACCTGAATTCACAGTGCGAATTTTCCCAGCCAATTTATCCTGGGTCTTTACTTGATACTCGCAAAAGACGCACTATTATCGCTTCCGACAACGCCAATAAATAAAACAAAAGGCAATTGAGAATGCGGCTCTTCAGTTATAAACAGACCCACGATACAGGCTTTGCCCCCAATCCATTTGGCTTAACGCTGACACTGGCGACTTGTAAACCATTAATCCGTAAGCACAAGCATGTCGGAGACTGGATTGCAGGCTTTACTTCGATCGAGCTCTCGGGAACGGCGGTAGGCGAAGAACGATTGATTTACTTGATGCGAGTGGGAGAAAAGTTAGCCATTGCTGATTATTTCCACGACCCACGTTTTGCAGACAAAATCCCACAACTTGGTCGCAGGGGCGCCGAATACAAGGCAGGCGATAACATCTATCGCCCCCTTGGGCCTGGAGCGGTATTACCGGAACAGTTCGAACAGCTGGAAAACCCCAATCATTGGGCGGGCAACGGCCCCAGCCAATTTGATTTACTACGAGATCTCTCTGGTCGATCTGTATTGATCGCGGATGAATTTTACTATTTCGGCCGCAATGCAATCGCCCTACCCTTTGATGTAAGACCGGCGGTTCCACGAGGGCAGTCAGGTGCCGGCAAACTTTCCAGTGAAGCGCTGGCACAACGCTGCGTAGATTACATCCGCAAGCACTATAAGCCGGGACGACATGGAGTCCCCCATCAATGGCCCGAAGACACCAATAGCTGCGGTATAAAATCCTGCAGCGCGGCCAAGCCAGTCTCTCCACAAAAACCAAGAGCATCACGAGCGACATGCGGCTCATCTTAAGCCGTAAGGGCTTCGACTCTTCCGCGGGCGGCTGCCCCAGCCCAATACTGCCCGACGGCCGTTTGTGCAGCCTGCCCATTCCCGATAAGCAGTCACCCTGGCGTTATTGCGATATCACTGTGAATGGAGAAAACGCGGGTAAACTGGTTACTGATTTAACCGGCGAGGCCAAGCGCGCCGGTCATTTCGCTCATATCGACCCGGATGTGGATCGCAGAGCGCTACCGCGCGATGCCAACTGGCGCGGTCTGCTGGGGCAGGACAGCACGGCACAGGCGCACCTGCGCAACCAGGGGGTAACGGTCGGCGACCTGTTTCTGTTCTTTGGACTCTTCCGGCCCGTTGAAGACGCCGATGGCCGCTGGCAGTTTATAAAAGCCGAACCAGCCCGCCATATTATCTGGGGATGGTTACAGGTGGGCGCGGTGTATTCGGTGTCCAAGCTTGCTCCAGCGGCCCTACCCTGGGCGCGCTACCACCCCCATTTTTCCGGCGAGCGTGGCCCGCTCAATACCCTCTATGAAGCGAGCCAGGAACTATCGCTGCCCAATGGCAATCGGCCCGAAGTGAGCGGCTACGGCATCTTCAACCACTACCAGCCAGCGCGACAGCTCAGCGCGCAAGAAAGTCGCAAACCGAGCCAGTGGCGCTTGCCCCAGGCTTTTTATCCACCCTCAATGGAAGCCGCGTTAACCTATCACCAGAAGCCGGAACGCTGGCAATTGGAAGAAAATCACTGCCGGTTAAATTCCGCGGCACGCGGACAAGAATTTGTATTGGATACCGAAAAGTACCCAGAGATACACCCGTGGCTAGCGTCACTATTTACCAACGAATAATCATCAATAGACTATGACGATTCCAAAATACGATGAAATCATCCCCCATGCGCTGCGCTACCTAGCGGAGCATGGCGAGACCCGTTACCGCGATCTTGAACAACCGCTTGCTGCTTATTTCGGGCTCACACAGGAAGAGTTGGAAAAGCCCTACGCGTCTGGCAACGGCACCGTTTTCTTGGACCGTATCTCCTGGGCGCTGAGCTATCTCAATATGGCCAACCTGGTGGAAAAGCCGGGGCGCGGCATCTACAAGGCGGCGCCGGCCGCAGAGTCTTATCTTGAAGACGACATGGCGTTGCGCACCTTTGTACGGCAAAAGGCCGCGGAGCACACTGCGAGGAAGCAGCGCGAGCGCGAGCAAGGTGAAGTGAGCGACGCAGGCCCCATGCTTACCGAGTCGGCCGAGCACCTCACGCCGCTAGACACCCTCAACGCCGCCTTTGACGCCATCCGCACGGAAACACTGGAAAACATTCTGGATACCATCCTCTCCAAGTCACCCTATGAGCTGGAGAAGTTGGTGGTGAAGTTACTGGGACGTATGGGTTACGGCGGCCAGATCAAGGATTCCGGACAGGTCACCCAGGCGAGTAATGACGGCGGTATCGACGGCATTATCAAAGAGGACGTGCTCGGCTTTGGCCGCGTGCATATTCAAGTAAAACGCTACGCCCGTGATAACAGCGTGGGGCGTGAAGATATTCAGGGCTTTGTCGGCGCGCTGGCGGTGGCGCAATCTAACAAGGGCGTGTTTATTACCACGTCCCGATTCACTAGCGGTGCCAAGGAATATGCCCGCAGCCTTAACGGCAGCACTCATGTGGTGCTAATCGATGGGATGGAATTGGCCCGCTATATCTACGATTACGGGCTGGGCATGCAGGTGGAACAGGTGATCGAACTGAAAAAACTGGACGCCGATTTCTGGGATGAAATGAAAGACGCCTAATAAGGCGTCTTCATCCAGCGGAAATGGAACAACTCAAATCGCTCCAGCGCGATCGCCCTGGTAGCGCTTGAAGTTCTCCGCCTGCTCGAAGATTTCCTTGTACACCTCATCGCGATCCACCGGCGGGTAGCCGTGTTTCGCCAGCACCAGAATCAGGCCGACCTTCAGTTCGGCCTTGATGTCGTCGCGCTGGCTCCAATCGGTGTACTTGGACTTGTCATCCACCACGTCCTTCACCGCTTTGGATAACTCCAGCAGCTTTTCTTCCGGATAGCTGAAATCGTATTTGACCGCGAGCTTTTTCAGGATGTCGTAAAAGGCTTTCTCTTCCAGATCAATGCCGAGATCGCTGAAGGATTCTTTCTCCCGCTTGAGTGCCTGGATCAGGTCAATAATCTCATCGGAGAAATCTTCCAGCACCTCACTCACCAGCACATCGTCTTCCTTGCGCTCGTTGTAGTGATCCACCAGCTGGCGGAACTTCTCCGAGAAATCCATGCCCTTGGTCTTGTTGATCTTCTTGAAATCCTCGATCGCCTTGGCCAACAGCTTCTGCAGCAATTTGATCTTGGTATTCGGCAGTTTGATTTTTTCGATCTTGGCCAGGTAGTCGTCGGCAAAGATATCCGTCTCGCCGGCGTCGTCTTCGCCCAGCTTGAAGATCTCCTCAACCCCGTCGGCCTTCAGCGCCTCGGCGATCATCTCGCGCACGCGGGCATTCATCTGCGCCACATCCGGGGCATCGCCCTTGGTGAGCTTGAATACGATCGAGCGTACCGCCAGGTAAAAGTGAATCAGGTCGCGCTCAGCCTGGCTGACCGCTTCTGAGCCACAGCAGATGTCATAGGCGGCCTTGAGACGCTTCACCAGCGCCATAAAGCGCTTTTCTATCTTGTCGGTGAGCTGCACATACTCGGCGGCCATGTTCAGGCAGTTGAGCTGCTCCAGCGGGCTGCCGGTGAAGTAGGGCTTGCTGTCGAATTTGTGGAAAATCTTGTTCAGCAGGTCCAGGTGATCCTTGACCACGATCACCGACTGGGCGATCTCCTCGATATTCTGCTGGTCGGCCTTGTTGTAGTGGGCCAGGGCCAGGTTCATCTGCTTCTTGATGCCAATGTAGTCCACCACCAGACCATTATCCTTGCCCTCGTACTTGCGGTTTACGCGGGAGATGGTCTGGATCAGGTTATGGCGCTGGATGGGCTTGTCGATATAGATGGTATCCAGGAAGGGCACATCGAAGCCGGTGAGCCACATATCCACCACAATGGCGATCTTGAAGTTGGATTTGGGGTTCTTGAACTGGCGGTCCAGCTCCTTGCGGTACTCTTTGGTACCCAGCATCTCGTAGAGCGTATTGTCGTCGTCCTTGCCCCGGGTCATGATCATCTTGATCCGCGCCATGGGCTTGATCTCTTTGCGCTCCCTGTCGGTGAGCTCCACGCCCTCTTCCGCTGCCAGCACGGCATTCCACGCGGGCCGCAGCGCGATCACCTCTTGCCAGAAACGATAGGCGATCTCGCGGCTGCTGCACACGAACATCGCCTTGCCCTTGATGGTGGCGCCTTCTTGCAGGCGCTGCTCGTAGTGGTGCACGAAGTCGCTGGCCAGCGCCTTGATGCGATCCGGGTCGCCGAGGATCGCATTCATATTGGCGCTGGCCTTCTTGCTCTCCTCGATCTGGTAGTCGCTGGTGCCGGCTTCCGCGCACTCGGCGTAGTAGTCCTCGATCTCCTTGAGCTTGTCGTTGTCCAGCATCACCTTGGCGGCGCGGCCCTCGTAGACGATGCGCACGGTGATCTCGTCCTTCACCGACTCGGTCATGGTGTAGCTGTCCACCACCTCGCCGAACACATCCAGGGTGGCGTCGATGGGGGTACCGGTGAAGCCTACATAGGTGGCGTTAGGCAGGGAGTCGTGCAGGTACTTGGCGAAGCCGTAGGTGCGCTTCACGCCCTTGTCGGTCACGCGCACCTTCTGGTCCAGGTTGATCTGGCTGCGGTGGGCCTCGTCACTGATACAGATCACATTGGCGCGCTCGGTCAGCAGCTCGGTGTCTTCGGTGAACTTGTGAATGGTGGTCAGGAACACCCCGCCGCTATTGCGGCCTTTCAGCAGTTGCCGCAGGTGTTCGCGGCTCTCCGCGCTCACCACATGCTGGTCGCCGATATAGCCCTTGGCGTTGGTGAACTGGCCGGAGAGCTGGTCATCCAAATCCGTGCGATCGGTAATCAGCACGATGGTGGGGCTGGCGAACTCCACGCTCTTCATCAACAGGCGCGTGAGGAACAGCATGGTGAAGCTCTTGCCGCAGCCGGTGGCGCCGAAGTAGGTGCCGCCCTTGCCGTCGCCGTCCGGTTTGCGGTGCCGCAGGATGTTCTGGTACAGCCGGGTGGCGGCGTAGAACTGCGGGTAGCGGCAGACGATCTTGTCTTCGCGCTTGGACACATCCGGGAAGTAGACAAAATGCCGGATCACCTCGCGCAGGCGCGCCTTGTCGAACAGCCCCTCGAGCATGGTGTGCAGCGCGTTGATGCCGTCCTGCTCGATGGTTTCGTCGCCGGTGACCTTGCGCCAGGTGTAGAAGAAATCGTAGGGCGCAAATAGCGAACCCATGCGTGAGTTGACGCCGTCACTGATCACGCACAGGGCGTTGTATTTCATCAGCTCGGGAATATCGCGCGCGTAGCGGGTGGTGAGCTGCTTCCAGGCATCATAGATGGTGGCGTTTTCGCGGATCGCGCTCTTGAATTCAAACACCACCAGCGGCAGGCCGTTGATATACAGGATGGCATCGGGAATGCGCTTTTCTCTCCCCTCGATTTCCAGCTGGTCAACGACCCGGTAGATATTGCGCTCACCGTAGCCGCGTAGCTTTTCCGCCACCAGCGTTTCCACCTCGCCCTCGGCGGGCATGCGCTGCTCCGGCAGGCCCGCGTAGTCGATGAGCTGGATGTACAGGTCTTTTTGGCTGCGGTCTTCGCGCTTCAGCAGAAAGCCATCCGCGACGCGCTTGTGGATGGTCTTGTTGCTGTCGTACAGATCGGCGGCGGGCAGCCGTTCCAGTTCGGTGATGACCGCCTCGATTTCTACCGGGGTGATCTTGTCCTCGGCGTAACGCAGGCCGAGAAAGCGGCGCAGGTCGTCCTTGATCAACACCTCGCTGGGCGATCGCTGCAGCTGGCCACCCGGGGTATTGGGAAAACCCTGCCGGTCCAGCATGGCAATGATCGCCTGCTCCAATTTGGCCTCGGTAAAGCTCATTTCCATTCGCCTTATTTATTCTTTTTGCGAAATTCCAACAAGTTGACGATATTGCCCGGCAGTACGGTTTCCCGTTGTAGTACCGGCACAGGACTTTGTATTGCGCGGGGCAGCCCATCCAGCAATTGCAGAAACGCTTTTACCGGCCAGACAGCGTTTTTGCGGCCTTTGACGGTGCACGGGCGGTCGGCCAGCCACGCCGCCAAACGGTGTCCGGTAATCTCGGCCACATGAACACCATGGTGATATAGGCTGTATTCGGCATCCTGCGCCATCTGATTCATAGTGCCTTGCACCGAACGGTCACAGTCACTGTCGAAACTCAGCCGTGACAGGTGTGCTGCGACTGTATCCAGCTGCACCTGGCTGGCGTTGCATTTCAATAGAGTATTCATCAGCGCATCCCCAAACCACCAATCCAGCTCCGCGAGATCGGGCTTGGTCAGCGCCGGGATAAACAGGGGAAAACGGGTTTCATCGTGCACAAGCAGCACGCAGTTACGCCTCTGAATGGTCAAAAAATTCGCGTGCCAGCCGCTCAGGGGGCTGACATCAGCGCCCGCTGATTCCGCCAGGTGCTGGCTGCGGGGCAACAACGGTAAATGGCCATCATCGTCGATAATCAGCTTTGCCAGAAGTTTTTTAGTGCCATGGACGATGATCATACGAACTCTGCGGCTTCAGCCGGTGTTATATCCGTTACGGAACCAACTGGGCGTGCGCCATTGATAACTGACCACAACTTATAACCATTTAGAGCATATATTGCACCACTGGATACCGCTCTGGCGAAAATTTGGTCGATTTGACGTATCTGAGACGCCACATCGTAGCTTCCGGTGATTTCCCTGACCTTTTCGATTTGCTCTAGCACTTTTCCGTTCAGATGATCAAGGCGAAAGTCTTCCAATGCCGTTTTCGCCACTTTTATGACCTGGCTATGAAGATTTGCAGAATGGTTCATCAACCGCTCATTCTGCGTCAACAAATTGCATAGTTGGAGGATCAGCTGATCAGCCCGGAGGTGGTTAATGGTAATCCTCTCCAGGTAGTCTTCCACCATTCGGGAAAACCGGTCCTGAATGCTCCGCTTACTGGAAAACTTCCCATCGCAGAATTCTTCAAACACTCGGTAAAAACACAAGCCAATTATATCGTCCGCCAATTTTGTCGCACTGATTTCACCAGGGCCATTCTGCATCCTTCGATGGTGGCGCAGGGGGAGAGAGACCTCTTCGATCTTGACCCCCATGTTTTTTACCATATGAATTGCCGTTATAAAATCGCTGCGCCTAACCTGCGTCGATACTTCACCCCGGTCGATTGTTGGTGATAGATTGGGAGCTTCGACAAGCAGTGACAAATTTCGATACAACGCTATACCGCCACGCCTGTGGCTGTTACGGCCAGTGTTAGCGTTCCAGGCTTCTGCTGACGCCAGTAGAGGCCGGGTAATATTCGCCTGCTCATTTAGATATTGAATATCCGTGAGAAACGCACTAAAAATCTCTGCGACTTTATGCCCATCCGACAACGATACTGGCTGCCACGCAACTGGTCGCTCAAGGTGATCATAACGGGCAGAGGAAAAATCGTAGTAATAATCATCCCCACCGCTCACCTCTTTGAGCGAGCGAACATTCGAAGCGTAATTTGTGTCGGGATCAAGACGAACGAAATTTAGCAGTGAATAGTAAAGGTCCAGCAACTGTGTACGCAATGAACTGTAGAACGGCAGGGCCGGCGCATCCGAATAGGGCGACACAATAATATCTGCATCGCAATTTTTAATTAGCCAGCTGAGCTTACCAAGAAAATTTAATTTTTTACTTTCTAGAGCACCATTCTCTATGCTTAGGGATTCGAACTGTAGATCATCATCGAGAATTAATACCCTGCAGTCCGGCCCTTGTGATTTCGCTTCTTCCCAGCAAAAAAAATGAAGCAGACTTCTAGAGAACGCTATTGATTTCCGACTAATTGCGTTGAGCTCAAACACCGAGTGGTAAGGAAAACGAGAATAATGCCTTTTCTGTTCAGCAAGATCTAAAATACGAACAGAGAAATTTTTCGGAGAAACTGCCTGCAAGGCAAATTTGATTGCCTCTTCACGATCACCATTGGTCAACAATAAATAATGACACTGGCCGACGAACTTCGGCTCTTGCTGAATTTGTCGTTCCAGGGAGGATAGCTGGTTTTTGACGTTGCGTGCACAAGACGAGGCCACACCAATCACTAACTTTACCGGCGGTTCATCTTCATAGGTTCGGTAGTGCGCAACGTCATGGGCGGTTTCTTTAACACTCTGCCTTCGGTAGCCAAATAGGCGTTCAGCCCGCTTTAGCGAGGCTTCGTGGATCGACGTATCCATACGTGATGCGTATTTATCATAGAAAAGGTCCAGCCCCTTGTGCTTGCCCGCCTGACACCGAGTGACCCGCTCACCAGTGTGCGCATGGTGACGGAGCAACGGTCGCGTATTGACCAGAATATTCTGGCCACGTGACTCACTGACTTCCAGAATACGAATCGCGAAGTCCCGATCCTGGGTGCTGGGCATGGATTCGTCATATCCACCAGCCCGCCAAAAAGTTTCAGCATCAATGAATGTGTTACTGCCCTGCCAACCGGGGTTGCCAATAAAAAATTCATCCAGCGTCAAATGTTCTGGCAGCAGGTGGATGGGTCGGTCCTGGCCAAATTCGTAACGGTGAAATGCGGAGACCACAGCCACAGCATAGAAATCCTCCTCGGCCAACCGCTGACAGCAGCTGGCCAGGTACTGGGGATACCATTCATCATCGTCATCGAGAATAGCGAAATAGAGCGGATTGTCAGCAGGGCGATTTTGCCAGGCTGCCATAGCACCGCTATTCCAGGCGCCACTGCCTGAACGCCCCCGTGTTCGTGAATTTCGGATTACCTCGGTTTTGTACCAGTGGTCCGGCACGCCGTGCGGGAATTTTGTCGAAAAGAATGTGTCCCGGAGCCTTTTTACCCGCCGCCTAATCGACAGATATTCCTCCTGGCAAGCATTATCATCTACGACATAGATACGCCAAGGAATCACATTTTCCTGTGCATACACCGATCTAAGCGACCGCTCAATCAACAAATCAGTACGCCGCATTGAAGTTGCGATAATCACGGCAATGGATACGCTCATAATGCATGCTCCACGTTCCCACGCACAGATCCCAGCCTACCTTCCGATAGCCCGCAATCATCCAAATCCAGGCCAAAATAGTTGCGCAACGCTGACAACTGACTGGAGAGGCTCGTGAAGCGGAGACTACGCGTCGCCTTATGATCGGAGAAAATTCGCAATTCATCCCCTTTAAGAAACAGAAATTTGTCACCAATAACCTGGGCATATCTCAGCCCGGCACTGAACGGATAGTTCATCTCCCCGCTAAAGCGCCGTGCAATTGCCGTGATTACCGCCGATTCCGGCTCCAGCCTTAGCGGTATACTCTGCGACAGGGTTTCGCTCCCCGGCTTGAGTTGATATACATCCAGGAACGCATCGCGGAGCCGAGTTTGAAATACAATGCCGAAAGCCCGATAGCGAACTTCTCGAGCCGCGGGAAACAGGCGAATACTCGGCCAAGCGTTGCCAACATCTGCGTAATAGACGCCGTCATCCAGCTCCAAGGCCAGCACACGATGGCACAACTGATGATTTATCCACGCATTATGCAGCCTTGCACTGACACCAGCGCTCTGTAGCCGTGCCTGGAACGCCAGCACCTTGTCGGAGCAGGTCCCCCCTTCGAGCGCGCAAGAAGGGCCGCATAACCCCAAATAAAGGAGATTGTGGAAAGGCGTGGCCCGAAACTCGTCCAGCATCAGTTGTTCGATTTCATGAATTGAAAGAGCGCCCTTGTTCATTTGTGATCCACCCCGCGCCGATCGATGAGTTCGTCAAAAACGGGGTAGGCGGAAAAATAGGGATGGGTTTCAAAATTCCGGCCATCGAAACTCGCCAAAAAGTGGTGGCGCCAGATTAGGCGCAGAGCTTCCCGTTCCGTGCAACCGTTCCTGCGCAGGTGCCGAACCACCAATGCGCGCATACCGCTACCGACATCACACGAGGTTTTGCGGCGCAAAACTATCTGCTCTGGCAACAGCTCTTTGACGGCTTCACGCAATACAATTTTATTGTTACGGCTGTCCTCACTCCGTCGATAGAGGTCGTCATAGTCCAGCGCTAATGCCCAGTTATAGAGGTCGCGATCGAGAAATGGACAACGCGTCTCTATGGCATGGGCCATACCGGTTAGGTCAATGCGGCGAAGCTCGGTACTGCGCAAGTTAGCCAGCAACTGTTCACGAGTTTCCCGCCAGGGATCGGTATTGCGGTAGTGATGATAGCCACCAAACAATTCATCGGCCCCTTCGCCCGACAGAACCACCTTCAAACCATCTTCGCGCGCGGCCTCTGCGAGCAGGTAAGTACAGAGGCCATTGCTGATAACGGAAGGGTTGTAACTTTCGGCGACGTAGACCAGCTGGTGAATTAGCTGTGACAGCGCATTACCAGTCGGAAGGGTCAAGTAGCGCACGTTCGTAAGCTTGAGGTGATCGACCAATAGCCGCGCGTGGTCATGGTCCGCAGCGCCCGGTGCACTCAGGCAATAATAGCGTGCGTCGGGACGTCGGTGATGAACGAGAGCCGCGATCGCTGAACTATCCAGCCCTCCACTCAGAAAGACACCGACGGGCTCACCAGCTGCCGGCAGGCGCTTTTCAACAGCCAAGGCCAGCAAAGTACGCAGCGCGCTGGCTTTGCTATTGGAGGCCGGTGATTGCGGACTTGGAAGGTTTGTTTTCGCCTCGCACTCCGGCTCCATTGCGGAGAGATTTGTGCAGTGACCGTTTTCAAGATTGATTTCACTCACGCCGGATGGCAACGCCGTAAAATCATCGACGCGGTCAAGCGCCTTCAATTCGCTGGTGATAAACCGTTCCGAGCCGGAGCGACCCCAAAATAGCGGCTTTTTGCCCATGGCATCGCGCAATACAAGCAGGCGCTGCGCACGCTCGTCTACCACGACTCCGGCAAAAAAACCGTCCAGGTTTTCCAGGGCTGCCACGCCCAGCTTATCCAGCATGGCCGGCACCACATGGCAGTCGTTGCTCGACGCGAGCTTCAGCTGGTAGCGCTCGCGTAACTCGGCCGCGTTATAGATTTCGCCATTGATCGCCGCGACATAACTGCCGGAGCGGTAGGGCTGCTGTCCGGCAGGAGATTTATCATTGATCGCCAGCCTGGCAAATCCCAGGCTCAGTGCACCGCTGTGCCAGTGGTACTGGGCATCGGGGCCGCGGTGGGCAATGCGTTGCAGGCACGCCGGAAGTCGTTCGGCTGCACGAGGACCATGCAGTAATACTAGGCCGCACATGGTGCCTCTACTTGTGCGACTCGATGCCTGCACCAGGTCAAAAAGCGGTCGAACAACGGGAAATATTGTTCCAGCAATTCCACACTGATGGATTCATTGTCGCGGTGTATACGTGCCGAGTAATCGTTGGGTCCAAATCCCAGATAGAGGCTGCCATCGGGCAGGTTTTCGATCAGTGGGCAGGGGCCGAATTTAGACAGGGTGCGGGTCTCTATGCGCGCTTTGCCATCGAACAACACACTGTTGAGCGAACAGGCCAATGTCTCGCGCTCGCTAGCGGATAGCGCTGCGCCGTGCTGGAATATGAGTGGCGCACCATCGCGATAGTAGCCGGTCTCCTCCACGCACAGGCAGTTTTTCAAAGGGGCCAGTTCCGCCGGAAATAACGCGTGGGCCAGGGGCGCACCGACTTCCTCTTCGCCCTGAATCAGCCAGAGCATATTGGGTAACGCCTCTCCTCGCGCGATGCGGGCCTCGATCACCGAAAGCCTGGCCAGCAGTACCGCCTTGTTGTCGGCAACGCCGCGCCCCCACAGGCGGCCATCCCGCTGCGTCAATTGAAACGGCGGCGAGTGCCAATCCTCCTGCGGCCGTATCCGCTCCACGTCATAATGGTTGTACAGGATCAGGGGCGCCCCATCGGAATCCCCAAACCTTGCCACCAGCAACGGCTGATCAGTGCGCGCCACTCCCTTTACTTGCACATCAAACCCCAGCCGCAGCAGGCGCATGCGCAGATAATGCACGGCGGCGCGATTGGCCTGTTCGTCGCCGGCAACGGTGGGCAGTGCGACAAAATCGGTTAACTCATCCAGGTACGGCGTCAGCACGGGTTACCTCTGCGTAAAACTGATCAAACCGGCTCGCCAGTTCTGATGCGCTGTGCGCAACACCCTCGCAGGCGGCAATACCGTCAAAATCATCGTGGTCATTGGTGTAGCGACACATACGCTTGAAATCCGCATGCGCGCTGTAATACACGGTCAGAAACGCGCGTTTACACATGCTGAGAAACAGTGCATGGCTATACGGCATCAAATCGCGGCCGATATCGATGCACACCAAGCGATTGTCGTCAGTGCAGCGAAAGTTCTCCGCCTTCACATTGCTCAGACAACAGCCAGCGGCACGCATGGCGCGCAGGAAAGCCACCATCGGCTGCCTCTGGCCGCCCGTGTAGGCGTGCGAGGCAAAGTCCGGGTAGTGGACAACCAGATAATCTCCCAGATGCACTTCGAACAACGGTACCGGGGCAACGGTCGCCTGAGACTGTACAAGGGTCTGCGCGATGCCGCTCAGGTGCGTAAACAGCAGTATGGTGAAATCGGTAGGATGGAAAATCTTGCAGATGCGCTGACCGCATCGAAACACCGTGCCCTCGGAGCCATACCCGAGAAGTTCTGGCGCACCGATGTTCCGGGCATCGGCAAACGTGGCCTGCAGGTAATCGCGCTGTTCCGCCTGCTTAACCGCGCTGGCCGCTATCCCCCGATAAGCCGGCAGGTTGCGGCCGTGCAGGTGCCGTAAAAAGCGACTTAACGCGTCCATATCCGGGCATAGGGCGATGGCTTCCTCGCGGCGCTCGTCCAGCGCCAATGTTTGCAGGCGGGTATGCCAGCCCTCGCCGCCCACACAGGCTATGGGTTTGCGCATCTGCCAGGCGAGTGCAATCTCGGACAGCGTGCCGGAACCACCATCCAGGGCAATGACGCCATCACAGGCTGCCATCAATACCGCATTGCGCGCAACGCCCAAGCCGGTGGGCAGTGCGATATCGATGTAGGGATTGGCTTCGGCTTTGTTGTAGGAAGGCAGTACGCCGATCACGTCGCCGGGCTGGTGCCGGGCCGAGCTGCGGGCCCCGCGCGCCGCCTGCTCCATTACGCCGCCCATGCCGCCACTGATCAGCCGGTAACCGCTGTCGATCAGCAGCTTGCCCACGTCAAAAGCGAGCATCCGCTGTACCTCGCTCAGCTGATTGCTGGCCGACCCCACCACGGCGATCTGCATGCGCTGATTACGACTCAAATTATCCATCCGGCTACATCACTTCGGCCAGTTGCCGTTTGGCTTAATAAATACATTTTTAATGAATTGATTGTGATGACTGGTTAAAACCAGTGGTGGGCAGCCGTTCCAGTTCGGTGATCACCGCCTCGATTTCCGCGGGGGTGATCTTGTCCTCGGCGTAGCGCCCGGCGAGAAAGCGGCGCAGGTCGTCCTTGATCAATACCTCGGTGGGCGCACGTTGCAACTGGCCGCCGGGCGTGTTCGGAAAGCCCCGCTGTTCCAGAAGGGCAATGATCGCTTTCTCCAACTTTTCTTCCGTGAATTTGGACATAGGCTTATATCACCTCGGCAAGCTGGTGTTCGGCTTCGGGGACTTGAAGCTGGCCAGAAAGCAATTTTGGAAGCAAAGAATCCCGAAGTGCAGTTAGAGTCATTACATTTGAGTTGCGACCGAAAATACTTTTAGTAAAGGGAGATACATTTTTTTCGAACTGGAAAAGAATTTGTTCACCCGGATTTAACGTTGGAACCGACTCAATATGACCTTTTGTCACCGCTTCTCTAGATGCGCCCGCATTTTGGCCCATCAGGTAGCTCTTAGTTTTTCCATTTAAGAGATGAAGATGCAGATACTTGGAGGGAACCCCAGTAATGGGCCTAACAATTGCAACGTGCTGATTAACCCTTGCCGGCAGAGCATCGGGGGTAACGATACAAGTTCTCAAAATAGAAGCACCAGTTATATTGAGAAGGACATCGCCTTCTTCTAGAGTAACTCCTTTAAGCTGCTTTGCTGCTTCATTATTGATATGAGCTAATCCATCCCAGGTAAATTCGGAGTCATATACATTCTGGCTTCGAATTAAAGATACACCGTCTTTTACGTATACTTGGCTACCACCTCGAGGGGTAGAACCACTACCAATTTTTGAAGTCAGAGAGCGTAGCGAAACGACCTCCCATGCTTCTGGCACCCAGCCCATTTCTTCAGAAAATACAAAACTGCTGGGAAACAGCCGCTGAATCTCGGCCGGCAGGGGCTGCGCGGAGGTGCTGGCGCCGCTGCGCATTTCTTGTCTGGCGCGCGCTCTGGCTTGCAGGGCGTCGGGGATGGGATTGCCGGCGGCCAGGGCGTTGTCGATAACCGGATCAAAATCCATAAACCAGCTTTTAAACAGCGCCTGGGCCATGGACTCCAGGGTGGAATTGATTTGGCGATTGAGCTCGATTTTGTCATCGAGAGCTGCGAGTATTTGGGCAATAGCTTTCTGCTCTCCTAGCGGAGGGAACGGAAAAATTAAATCCAATAAATTGCCCACTTTTATACTTGGCTGTGCAGCGCCAATATTTAGGTTCATCAGGGATGGGCGATTCAACTTAAGCAGGTAATAAAGGTATTTATTGTCGTGTTCTTCATTACAACGCAATCCAATTGTGTTCTGAATTATTACACACCTACAACTTGGGGTAATGCCGACTTGACCATATCCGTTGCCGACCAGCGTAACTAACACATCGTCTTCTTTAATATGCTTTCTGATAAACGAGTTGTATGTATCCTCATCAATAAATCTGCGAACATCATTTATGTTGATTCGCCAATCACTAGTGATCAAATAGTTATCTATAACTGGTATCCCTGTTTCAGCATATGCCTTAGGGTTCTTGCCTCGGTTATCAGCTACGAACTCGACGACATCACCCAGTCGGAGTTCCTGCCACTCACTTTCCATAGCCCAACCCCACCAGATTCTGCTTAATCATCGCATCTAGCTGCTCGGCCTCCGCTATCTGCCGGTACAGGGTTTGGGTCAGTTCGCGCATCTTTTCTTCAAACAGCTCGCCATCGTCTTCCACTTCGGCGGCGCCCACATAGCGGCCGGGGGTCAGCACATAGTCGTTGGCTGCGATATCTTCGAGCGTGGCGACCTTGCAGAAGCCGGGAATATCCCGGTAGTCGCCGTCTTTGGCTTCGCCGCGCCAGGCGTGGTAGGTGCGGGCGATCTCGGCGATATCGTCCACGGTCAGCTCCTTATGGATACGGCTGATCATGCTGCCCATATTGCGCGCGTCGATAAACAGCGTCTCGCCCTCGCGGTTGCGGTGGTTGCTGCCTTCGTGGCCGGGGATGACTGCGGCCTTTTTATTTTTGGTGATAAACCACAGACACACCGGAATTGTAGTGGTGTAGAAAAGCTGGCCGGGCAGCGCGATCATGCAGTCCACCAGGTCGTTCTCAATAATCTTCTTGCGGATTTCCCCTTCGCCCTTGGTTTTGGTGCTCATGGAACCGTTGGCCAGCACAAAGCCGGCGACACCGTTCTCGCTGAGCTTGCTGATCATATGCAGGATCCAGCCGTAGTTGGCGTTGCCGGTGGGCGGCACCTCGTAACCGGCCCAGCGCGGGTCGTCGGTGAGTTCGTCGGGGCCCCGCCACTCCTTCAGGTTGAACGGCGGGTTGGCCATGATGAAGTCGGCCTTGAGGTCCGGGTGCTGGTCCTTGAAGAAGGTGTCGGCGGGCACCTCGCCCAGGTTGGCGCTGATGCCGCGAATGGCCAGGTTCATCTTCGCCAGCTTGTAGGTGGTGCTGGTCTGCTCCTGGCCGTAGATGGAGATGTCTTTCTTGTTACCCTGGTGGTTCTCCACGAACTTCACCGACTGCACGAACATGCCGCCGCTGCCACAGCAGGGGTCGTAGATCTTGCCGTGGTAGGGCTCGATCATTTCCGCCAGCAGGTTGACCACGCACTTGGGGGTATAGAACTCGCCGCCGCCCTTGCCTTCGGTAGCGGCGAAGTTGCCGAGGAAGTATTCGTACACGCGGCCGACGATGTCCACCTCGCTCGCCGCGCCGCCCTCCTGCTCCACCACCGTGTCGATATTGTTGATGGAGTCGATCAGCGCGGCCAGTTTGCTGCCATCCAGCCCCAGGCGGGAGAAGTAGTTATCCGGCAGCGCGCCCTTGAGCGCCTTGTTGTTCTTCTCCACCGTGTAGAGGGCGGTGTCGATCTTGATGGCGATATCGTCCTGCTTGGCGTTCTGGGCGATGTAGTCCCAGCGCGATTCCGCCGGCAGGTAGAAGACGTTCTTCATGGTGTAGAACTCCACCATGTCCACATAGTCGCCCTGCCCCTCGGCAATCAGCTCGCGCTTGCGCTGCTCGAACTTGTCACTGATGAACTTGAGGAAGATCAGCGACAGCACCACGTGCTTGTATTCGGAGGATTCCACGCTGCCGCGCAGTTTGTCCGCGGTGTCCCACAGGGTTTGTTCGAAGGATTTTTGCTTCTTGGCGGCGGCTTTGGTGCCGGTAGCGCTGCCTTTGACTGCTTTGGCCATAGGTATCTCTGGCTGATTGTTCGGAAGACGTCTTGTATTGGTACTTTTGACTCATTGGTCACGCAAAGTCTGCGGCTGGCCACAACGGCCGAGCTTTGGTGTGGCCTTGTTCAACCCCAATACGTTAATTAGTACGCCAGATTACCAAAATGGGGCAGCAGCGGCGACACATCCGATACTGTTTAAGCCGTAGCCGGAGGAAGTGCTACAGGATGGGGTTACGCAGAGATTCATGGTACGCAGAGATAACGGCTTTCCACAGGTGAACCCTAAATTTCCAGCACAACCTTGCCCACCGACTGACCACTGCGCAGGCATTCGATTGCCTCGTGGGCTTCGGCAAAGGAGAACCTGTGACCTACGTGGGGAGACGGCAAGCCCAGTTGGGCGGTGCCGTTCAGCAGTTGATCGAACAGCGCCTGCTCATGCCACAACCAGATCAGGTTGAAAGCAAGCACGGATTTATTGCTGCTGATCATGTCCAGCACATCGTAACGGGGCCGCTTCATGTAGCGCCACGCGGCTTTGGACCAGTTGGGTCGGTTTCCGGGGGTAAATTCGGCGGCGCCGAAGACGACCAGGCGCCCCATGGGGGCGAGCGCGTTGAAGGATTGTAGCTGTACCTTGCCGCCGATTCCGTCGAGTACCGCGTGCAATGGCCGACCGGCGAGCTGGTGTTTTAACTGGGCGGGAAAATCCGGGCCGCGCAGGATAACTTCGTTAAAGCCCTGCTCCGCGAGAAACTCTTGTTTAGCCACCGTGCCCACCGTACCCACGGGCACCGCTCCCATCTGCCGCGCCATGCGCATGGCCTGCAGGCCGACGCCACCGGCAGCACTGTGGATCAACACGACCTGGCCCGGTTTCACCCCGCCGAGGTCGCCCAGCGCGTATAACGCGGTCAGGCTCTGTACGGGAAAGGCCGCGCCCTCGGCAAAGCACCAGCCCTCGGGCAGCTTGCGGCAGTGCTGCGGCAGTACGTCGAGGGTGTCTGCGTAGCTACCGAAGCGAGTGCAACCGTAAATTCTGTCGCCCACCTCGAGGTCCGTTTCCGCCTGTTCCCCCAGCGCGCTGACGATACCGGAAAATTCCAGCCCGGGCACAAAGCTGTCCTCCGGGGTTGCCGAGTAAAGCCCGGTCAGCGCAAAGATGTCGGCGAAGTTCAGACCCACCGCTTTGACGTCGATGCGAATCTTGTCCTCGTCCAGGGGCCGCAGCTCCTCCAGCACCGGTCGCAGATTGCTGATGGCTCCGGCTTTTTCCGTGCGCCAGACGCGCCGAGTCTGATTCATTCCCTGTTATCGCTCGTTCCTGGATGTGATTTGGATGTGATATGCAGCCGCAGAGAGTACCCATTGCATAGACTCACTGCCATAGCGCGAAAGAGCTATGGCCCACCGGTCGCGCCCGGGGTTTGTCCGCTCCACCCCCAATGCTGTATAACCATACAGCACCCAAAAGCGCTCCCGATGCCCTGGATCTCTAGTGCGAGTGCATCTAAATCTTCTTCTGCCATTTTTTATGCAAACACCTGACCAGTCTTATGACTTCTGTCGTTGAATTACCCGCAAACTATTACCTGAATAACTTCCTTTCGCTGATGGAGTTTGTGACGGAACGCTACGCAGCACTTCTATCACAGGAGGAGCGACAGTTTTGCGCGAGGTTTCACCGACTGGATAAGGACAGCCAGCAACTGTACGTGCGCCTGCTGTCACGCAAGGGGGTTCCCTCGCCGGCGGGAGCACTTTTTCGCCAGAGCAAGCTCGTTTACGTGGAGATTAGCGATCTGCCCGCCGCTGCGGCTCAACTGGTACAGGCCGGACTGCTGCAGCGTAACCCCGTGTTGTCGGTGGAAGCCCTGTTACCGCTGTTTACCAAGGCGGAGTTACTTGCCAGCAGCCAAACCCCACTGGCAAAAACACTTAAGCGCCCGGCACTGGAGCAGGCGCTGCTGGCGCAGGCCGGGGAAGCGGTCGCCGATCGCCTGCTGAGCGGTGAATCCCTGCTCGCTGTACAGGCAGCGGAATGTTTCGAGACCTTCAAACTGTGCTTTTTCGGCAACCTGAATCAGGATCTGACCGACTACGTGCTGCGGGATCTGGGGCTGTTGCGCTACGAGCGCTATCCCCTGGAGCGGGAACGGTTGCCGTTTCAACACCGCGCCCAGATCGAACAACACCTGCATTATTACCAGTGCCTGGCGGAAGCAGAAACGGCGATGCAGTCGGGAAGCGACGCCATTCAGCAGCTTGCAGCAAAACTTCCGCAAGCGAACGGCGAAGATGCGACCCTGGCGCGCAGGGTAGATCGCCTGCGCCTGCATCTGGCACGGCAGCTCGAGCGCCTCGACGCACTGGACGCGGCAGAACAGCTGTATGGCCAATGCACACGGCCGCCGGCGCGGGAGCGTCGCGCACGTATTGCGGTACAGCGCGGCGATACCGGCAGCGGCCTGGCGCTCTGCCGGGAAATCATGGCAACCCCCTGGGATGAGGCGGAGCAGGAATTCGCCGAGGGATTCGGCTACCGGACCGCCAAAGCCACGATTCACCGAACCGACTGGCCGGCGCCGGAAAAATACCGGCCACCGACCGAAACCGTTTCCCTGCAACCGGGACCCGAATGCGTCGAGCTGCAGGCCGCGTCCCATCTCGCACAGTCATCGGCAACCGGCGACGATATGCAGCCTCCTGCGCAGTGTTTCTATGTAGAAAACACCCTGTTCAACGGCGTACTCGGCCTGTATGTATGGGACATTGTGTTTGCGCCGATACCCGGTGCATTTTTCAATCCGTTTCAGATCGCACCCAGCGATTTTCGCACCGGGGACTTTTATCGCCAGCGCCGCACGGCGTTCGAGCAACGCCTGTCGGAATTGGATCGGCAGAGCCTGCAGCAACGGGTGTGGGAAAATTATCGGAACAAATCCGGTATCGCCAACCCCCTGGTGACCTGGGAAGCACTCCCGAAAACCCTGCTGGAAATGGCACTGGAAAGAATTTCCCCACAACACTGGCAACAGATTTTCCGTCGCCTGCTGGCGGATATCGGCAACCACCGCAGCGGTCTGCCGGATCTGATTCTGTTTCCCGCCGATGGCAGCTATGAACTGGTGGAAGTCAAAGGGCCCGGCGATCGCCTGCAACAGAACCAACAGCGCTGGCTGCGCTTCTTCGCCCGCCACCAAATCCCCCACCGTGTTGTGCATGTGGAGTGGCAGCCTTGAGCGAGGAAACAGCCCTGAGCGAACAAACAGCGCTGAGCGCAAAAACAGCCCTGAGCGCAAAGAAAGCCCTGCGGCTTTCCGTGGGCGAGCTGGTGGCCTTTGCCTGCCGCCGCGGTGATCTGATCGGCGATCGCACCCCCGGTCCCAGCGCCCAGGAGGGTATCCGCGCACACCAGAAACTGCAGAAAAAGCGCCCCCGCGGCAGTGAGGCGGAATTCAGCCTGGAAGTAAACCTTGTGTGCGATGGCTTGCCGGTTTCGCTCAGCGGGCGTGTGGATATCCTGCATCCAAAATCGGATCTGCACCGGCCGGCGCAGCTGGACGAAATCAAAACCACCTACTGCGCACCGGATTTATTGTCGCAGTCTGTACGTGACCTGCACTGGGCACAGCTGAAAATTTACGGCTTCTGCTATCTGCAGCAACAGCAGTATTTGGCTGTGCACGATTGCGACGGAAGCGTCGCGGAAGACGCTGTAACGCTGCAGATGTTGTGGCACAACCTCAAAGAGAAAAAAACCTATAGTGAGTCCACGCAGTACCAGCGGGATGAGCTGGAAACATTCACCCTCACCGCCCTGCGTGAATACGTGCAGTGGCACCGCCTGTGGCAACAGCATCGCACGCAGGTCCGGCAAACCTCCCGCACCCTCGCATTTCCCTTTGCGGATTATCGCCCCGGCCAGCGCGCGCTGGCAGTAGCCGCTTACCGCTGCCTGCGCGACGGTGGCGAACTGGCGGTGGAGGCACCTACGGGAATCGGCAAAACCGTCAGCACCCTGTTCCCGGCCATCAAGGCCTTGGCAGAAGCGCAGGTAGACCAGCTGGTTTATCTCACCGCAAAAAATTCCGGCCGCGAAGTGGTGCGCCAGACCGCACAGATGTTTCATCAACGTGGACTGCGACTGTCGCTGTTGGAAATCCAGGCGCGGGACAAGACCTGTGCCTGCAACCTCGGCCTGTGCAGCCGCGATGCGGATGGAATCTGCCCGCGCACGCGGGGGTTTTTCGACCGTCTGCCGCAAGCCCGCCGGCAGCTGCTGGGCAAACCGCTATTAACCGCCGAGGCAGTGGCGGAGGTGGCGGACAAGCTGCAACTGTGCCCCTTCGAGCTTTCTCTGCAGATGCTGCCCTGGGCGGATCTGGTGGTGTGCGATTTCAATTATGTATTCGATCCCCTGGTGCGTATGCAGCCGTTGCTGGATCAGAGCCGAAAACGCGCATTGCTGGTCGACGAAGCCCACAATCTCGGGGAGCGCGCACGCGCCATGTACAGCGCGGCACTGGAGCGCAGCAGCTGTCGTCGCGCCGCCGCTGACTGCAAAAGTACCCACCCCACCCTGCGACGCAGCATTCAGTCCCTGGTGCGGGCCCTGGAAAACTGGGCAGAGGCACAGTCGCAATCACATAACAGCAGGACGTTCGCACCAGGATCGAGCGGGGACGATCCGGCGGCGCAGCACTGGCTCGGCGATCCCTCTGTACCCGAGCAGCTTCCCGTTGCCGTCAGTCGCGCGGTGCACAAGGTACTGGCCGTCGTCAGTGCATTGTGGGAGCAATCGCGGCGGCCTCCGGAGGTTTTGGGAGACTGGCTGAAAAACCTGTTCCGCTATATCACGGTCGAGCAGTTACTGGGTAACCAGCATCGCTGCCTGACAAAAGTGCAAACCCGCGGTGACCGATGGCAGGAACAGCAGGTCCAATTACTGTGCCTGAACGCCGCGGACTTTCTGCAGCAAAGCTACCGGCAGTTTCACGCGGTGATCGCGTTTTCCGCCACTTTGCGGCCAGCGGCATTCATCTACCGGCAGTTGGGGCTGCAACAGCATTCACCACTGCTGACGTTACCGTCCCCGTTTCATCCAGCGCAGCAGGGCGTTTTTCTCTGCCCCTATGTGGATACCCGCTATCGTGCTCGAGATGCCGCGATCAGCGCACTGGTGGAGATGGTGACGCGGGTGTATGCAAGCCGGCCGGGCAATTATCTGGTGTTTTTCCCCTCCTACCGTTTCCTGCAGCGGGTGGCAGAGGAGTTTTCCCGGCGGCAACCACACATCGCGCTGGTACAGCAGACACCCGGTGCCAGCGAACGCGCCCGCAGCGAATTTTTACAGCACTTCAGCGACGGCCGGCACAGCCTGGGCTTTGCGATTATGGGCGGTGTATTTGGTGAAGGGGTGGACTACCGGGGTGAGCAATTGGTCGGAACCATCGTGGTGGGCGTGGGTCTGCCGCAGGTGAATGTAGAGCAGGAACTGTTGCGCCAGGCCTGGAGCAGCGATAACGAAACCGCCAGCGGCTTTGATATGGCCTACCGCTATCCCGGCCTGACCCGGGTGCTGCAGACCGCGGGACGGGTGATCCGCACCGAATCTGATCGCGGTGTGGTGGTGCTCGCGGACGCACGCTTTACCGAGCCATTTTATCGCGACCTTTTTCCCGCGCACTGGCAACCGCAGACCTGCGATAATGGCGAAGCACTGTCCCGACAACTCGCGCAGTTCTGGCAGGCGACCACAGACCAGGAAACAGAAAACGGACCCGGCTGATTTTTCACGGCTATTTTTTCGGATATTTTTCCACCGGTACCATTTTTTAAATCGACTATGGCACTCACACGCAATTTCTACCGCCGCAGTGCGCAGCAGCGCAGCCAGCAGAGCGTCACTTTCAGTGATGTGCGCAAACGCTTTGATTTCCGCTCCATCAGCATTGGTCGCTGGGTCACTGAGGCCGAGCGGGATCGCGCGGCAGGGCTGTTTTACGACGCGCTGGTAGACCTGATGACGATTCTGCAGGGACCGGAACTACTGGTGTCCCTGCGCGGCACCCTCGCATTCCAGTACGGCACCGGCGGCCGCCCCGGGGTTATGGCCCACTACGAACCCGCCAGCCGGACCTTCTCCCTGGCCAAGAATGCCGGCCCTGGCTCCATTGCTCACGAGTGGTTTCACGCCCTGGATCACTACCTCGCCGACAAGGCATTCAGTGATGTCTCTGGCCATATGTTTGCCTCCGAAGCCTGGCTGCGGGACGCCACCCCCAATCCACACCCGATCAACGACCGCCTGTTTGCCTGCTTCAGCGCGGTCATGCTGGACAAGTCCGGGGACAATCCCAGCGAGATGTTCCGCATCTCCCGGGAAGTCGACAAAGCCAATCGCTGTGTCTATTTCGCCGATCCGGCGGAAATGTGCGCGCGCGCGTTCGAGGCATTCGTGCAGGATGCCAGTATCAGCAACAACTTTCTGGTGGCGGGCACCAAGGCCAGCGACGAGGCGAAACTCGGGCTCTATCCCACCGGCGCCCATCGCCAGCGCATCAACTGCGCTTTCGCTGAATACTTTGCCTGCCTGGGCAGATCCCTGCGCGCAAACCTACAGCGCGAACGTGAAACATCCGGCTGAATACGCCATCCGGCACATTCCCGAGGTTTGTCGCGCGCGCGACGCCGAATACAACTCGCCGGTTTTTCCCTGTGTTAGCATCCGTTCACTCTGCGTCGCGGCGGGAGCGCATTTCCAGCGTTCTATTTCACCACGTCATTGCAGAACTTCATTCCAGCAGTTTATTCCAGAACAAAAGGGAGAACCCTCACCCACCATGTACCGGACAAAATTCACGCTTATCATTACCGCCCTGCTGCTTGTGGCCTGTGGCAAGGACCCGGCCGCACCCTCGGCGCAGTCGGCCCCGGACACACTGCCGGAGGGAGTCACCCTGGTGGAAGCCTTTGACGGTGACGGCGCGGAGATCGCCATCCCCTACAGCAAGTACCGCCTGAACAACGGCCTTACCGTGGTGCTGCACGAGGACCGCTCGGATCCGCTGGTACATGTGGATGTGACCTACCATGTGGGCTCCAGCCGCGAGGATGCGGGCCGCTCCGGCTTTGCGCATTTCTTTGAGCACATGATGTTCCAGGGCTCGGTGAACGTTGCCGACGAGGAACACTTCAAGATCATTCAGGAATCCGGCGGTACCCTCAACGGCACCACCAATACCGACCGCACCAACTATTTCGAGACGGTACCGGCCAACCAGCTGGAAACCGTGCTGTGGCTGGAAGCGGATCGCATGGGGGTATTCCTGGATGCGGTGACCGAGGAAAAATTCGAGGTCCAGCGCGAGACGGTGAAAAACGAGCGCGGCCAGCGGGTGGACAACCGTCCCTACGGGCGCGCCCTCGAGACTCTCGCCGCCAGTACCTACCCGGACGGCCACCCCTATTCCTGGCCGACCATCGGCTGGCTGGAAGATCTGGACCGCGCAGACCTCAATGACCTGAAGCGCTTCTTCCTGCGCTGGTACGGCCCCAACAATGCGGTGCTGACCATTGGCGGTGATATCGATGCGGCCCAGACCCTGGCGTGGGTGGCGAAATATTTCGGCTCCATTCCCGCCGGTCCCGAGGTCGAGAACCAGCCCAAGCAACCGGCCAAACTCGACGCCGACCGCTATGTGACCCTGGAGGACAATATCCACCTGCCGGCGCTGGCGGTGATGATCCCCACGGTTTACAGCACACACGAAGACGAGCCAGCGCTCGACGCGGCGGCGCAGATCCTCGGCCAGGGTCAGGATTCCATGCTCTACCAGAGTCTGGTGCAGACCGGTCGCGCGGTACAGGCCAGCGTTTCCCATTCCTGTCGGGAACTGGCCTGTGAAATGTGGTTTATCGTGATCCAGAATCCCGCCTCCGGCGAAACCCTGGCAGAAATGGAAAAGGCCGTGCGCGAGACCCTGAACGCGTTCGCCAAGCGCGGGGTGAGCGAGGACGACCTGGTCAAGTTCAAGGCCGGTTATGAGTCTTCCCGGGTATTCGGTCTGCAGTCCGTCTCCGGCAAGGTATCCACCCTGGCTGCATTCGAAACCTTTACCGGCAGTCCCAAGGGCATCGACAAGGAAATCCGTGACTATCTGGCGGTCGAGACCGCCGATGTAACCCGGGTGTTCGAGCAGTACATCGCCGGCAAACCGGCAACGCTGCTGAGTGTGGTTCCCAACGGCAAACCGGAGCTGGCAGCGGCACCGCAGAACTACCAGTGGCAGCGCACCGTTCCGGAAAGCTACGGCGATGACGACAAGGCCCTGGCCCTGCGTCCGGTCAGCGACAGTTTCGATCGCAGTGTGCGTCCCACCCCGGGAGTAAACCCCCAGGTAGAGCTGCCCAGCATCTGGGACGGCAAACTGGAAAATGGCGTGCGCCTGCTGGCGGTGCAAAACGCGGAAACCCCGACGGTTACCGTGCGCGCGGTGTTCGACATCGGTCAGCGGGATGAGCCCCGTGGCAAAGCCGGCCTGACGTCCCTGTTGACCTCACTGATGGGCGAAGCCACCAGCGAGCGCAGTGCGGCGGAATTTGCCGAGGCCCTGAACCGCCTGGGTGCCTCCATCAGTATCTCTCCGGGTCAATACGAAACCACCGTTACCCTGAATGTACTGACCAAGCACCTGGACCAGGCCATGCCGCTGATGCTTGAGCGCATTCTCAAGCCCAAGTTCACCGAGGAAGATTTTGCCCGTATCAAGCAGCAGACCATCGAAGGCCTGCAACAGGACCGCAAGACCCCTCAGGGCCTGGCGACCCGCGCCCTGGGCGCCGTGATGCGCGGTCCCGAGCACCCGCTCAGCTTCCCGGTGAGCGGACTGCCGGGCACGGTGGAAAACATCACCCTCGACGATATCAAGGGTTACTACAAGGCTCACTTCCCCGCGCACCTTGGCGGTGTCACCGTCAGCACCAGCCTGCCACACGACGCAACCATCAAGGCGCTGAATGGCCTGGCAACCCTGAAGGTGACACAGGCAGCGCGCCCCGCCATCGCATTTACCGCGCCGGCAATAAAAGAGCGCACCGTGTATATCGTCAATAAAGACGGCGCGGCCCAATCCAGCCTGCGCACCAGCCAGCACGGCCTGCCCTATGACGCCCTCGGCGACTACTACCTCGCTTACCTGGGTAACTTCCCGCTGGGCGGTAACTTCAACAGCCGCATCAACCTGAACCTGCGTGAAGACAAGGGCTACACCTACGGTGCCCGCACCTACCTGCAGGGTGGTCCGGAAGACGGCACCTACAGCTTTGGTTCCGAAGTGAAGAAAGAAGCTACGGCAGATGCGCTCAAGGAAGTGCTGCAGGAACTGGAAGCCTACGACCGCGACGGTATGACCCAGGCGGAGTTTGACTACCTGCGCTCTGCCATTGGCCAGCAGGAAGCACTCAGCTACGAAACCCCCGGTGCCAAGCTCGGCCTGCTGAGCAACATCCTGCGCTATGACCTGCCGTTGGACTACCGCAGCCAGCAGAACGCCATTCTGCAGGAGACCGACCGCGATACCGTCAACAAGGTGATCCGCGGCCTGCTCAATCCACAGCAACAGGCAATCGTCATCGTCGGTGATGAAGCCAGCATCCGCGGGAACATCGAGGCCCTCGGCATGCCGGTAGTGGAGCTGGATGAAGATGGTTACGTGAAAGTGAAGGAAGCGAAGGAAGCAAAGGAAGGTGAAGAAGCGGCTGCGGCCGCGGAATCTGCCGGCCGTTAAACCAGGTTGGTTTACACTCTGACTTACACACCGACCACAAAAAAAGGCCCGCCATTGGCGGGCCTTTTTTTTGCAGATTACCCCTCGGATTTTTGCAAAGACGCGGCTACCGCCTGTACCTCGCCCATCACCCGCATCAGATTACCGCTCCACAGCAGACCGATTTCTTCCTCAGTGTAATTGCGCTTGAGCAGTTCTTCGGTCACCGTCGCAGTTTCCGAGGCATCGTTCCAACCGGAAACACCACCGCCACCGTCGAAGTCAGAGCTGATACCCACATGCTCTATGCCGATCTTCTGCACCAGATAATCGATGTGATCGACAAAGTCCTGCACGTTTACCGGTGGCGTCACCGGGTCGACCTCCTTCTCGACAATAGGCGCCACCTGTGCGCGCAGCTGCATAAAGCCATGCATATATTCATGACGGGCATCGTGATCCAGCTTGGCGACTTCCGACCAGTCCAGCATTTTGAAACCGCTGCTTTGCGCTTCCCTGGCCATGATTTCAAATGCCTTGTTTTTCCAGGCATCGTATTTTTCGCCATTCAGGTACGCAGCAAAGGCAACGGTTTGCACTACACCACCGTTTTCCTTGATCGCCATCAGTTCTTCGTCGTCCAGGTTACGACTGTGATCGTTCATCGCGCGCGCGGAAGAGTGGGAAGCAATAACCGGCGCCTTGGTCAGTTCCAGTGTCTGCATGTTCGCGAGTTTTGAGGGGTGCGACAGGTCGATAATAATTCCAACCCGGTTCATTTCCTCAACCAGTTCCCGCCCGAGATCGCTGAGACCGTTGTGCAGCCACACTCCGTCACTTTCACCGGTATTGGAATCGGCAAACTGGCTGTGGCCGTTGTGTGCCAGTGACATATAGCGCGCACCACGATCGTAGAAATCCTGCACCAGGCTGATATTGGTCCCTAGCGGATAGGCATTTTCCACCCCGATCAATGCCACCAGTTTGCCCGCGTCCGTCAGGGCTTTAACCTCTTCCGCGGTGGTCGCAAAACCGATTCGATCCGGCGCAATTTCATCGGTCAGACGATGTACCGCTTCGAATTTGGCAAGGGCGTTTGCAAGTGCAGCGGCATAGCCCTCTTCACTGAGTTCACCCTGGCCGGTGTAGACGCTAAACCAGATGGCATCCAGACCACCCTGTTCGAGCTTGGCGAGATCAACCTGGGTTTGCAGCCCCTGGGTGTAATTCACATCGTCGGTAAAATTGCTCACATCCAGATCCACGTGGGTATCCATGGTGAGCAAACGTTGATGGAATGTTTCAACGGTTTCCGGCGCTGCACTCTCAATGCTCTCAATGCTCTCGACAGTCTCAACAGCAACAGGCGCGCCATCCTCCCGCGCGCAACCGGCGAGCAGCGCGCCGGTTACACAAAGAGCAATATTCAGTTTTTTATACATAATTTTTCCGTTTGCAAACTTCGCTTAATAACTGGCTTTTAGAAACCAGCTTTTAGAAACTATAAGTCACCGTGCCCTGGAAAGTGCGTGGACTCAGCGGACGGTAGTAAGGGGAGCCCGCATACACGAATGACATCACCTGAGTATCAAATACGTTATCCAGGTTCAAACGCAGATTTGCGTTGTTCAAGCCAATTGCCTCTCCGCTGAAATCCACATAGGCACTGGCCACGGTGTAATCATCCATCTCGAACATCTCGGCGTAATCCGCGTAGCGTTTGCCGGTATATTTGAGCGAGAAGTTGGCAACCGCCCAATCGGTGGGTTCCCAGGTGACGCCGCCGGTCAGCAGCCATTCCGGACTGTCCGCCAATTTACTGCCGGCCGGATTGTTGCCAAAGCCATCGGACAGCTCGGCGCTGTTATAGCTCACGTTCGCGTTGAAGTAGACGGAATCTTTAAATACTGCTGGCATATACACACCGGACAGCTCCACACCCCATGCGGTGGTTTCGCCGACGTTGGTATAGAAAGCTTCGGGCTCGCCGGTGGCCGGGTTCAGTACGTTACCCGCGACCAGTCGATTGTCGAAACTGGTGTAATACATGGACACGGCACCGTTATAGTGCGGGCGACTGGTGCGGTAACCGATTTCAATATTTTCCGCTGTCTCCCCTTTCGGCGCCGGGGCCTCAAAGCTGGTGGCAATAGAGAAAATATCGTCCGCGCCTTTCGGCAGGGCGAAGTTTTCGGAAATGGAGCCAAACACCTGATCGGTATCATTCAGGTTATACACCGCACCAACCATGGGCATGAAGTTGTCGGAATATTTGGCACCCACAGACTGCGGGCCGTAACCCGGCATGCCGCCAATTTCATAGTCGGCGTAGTCCCGGTAACCCTCGAGCGCATAATCGACAGTGAGCGATTTCGCTCCAACCTCGACATTCAGCCGCTCGTCCATCAGTGCAATACTATCTTTTACATAGAACTGCATGGTTTCCCGGGTACTGGTGTAATTTCTACGGTAATAGGCCACCTCATCCCAGATCACCTTGCCATCGGCACTGCCATCGGTTTTGTTGTAACGCAACTGCGAGCGGTTGTAGGTTTCATCCTCAAACCAGCCACCGAATTGCAGCTTGTGGTCGCCGAGCTGCCACTCGATTCCAGTGACCAGACCCTGGCGCTCACCGCCCACACCGGAGTAACCAAACTGTACGCCGCGCGGATGTACTACATCCAGACCAGCCGCCGCCTGACGCTCATAAATCGACAGCGAGTTGCCGTAGCTGTCCGGTGATACTCCGTAGCCGTCTTTGTCTTCGAAATACAAAGTAGAATTCAGGTAGACATCCGCAGTAAGGTCGGTGGCGAGAGAAACTGTATAGAGTTTGTCGTCGCGGATATTGACGCGGTCTTCATAGTAAAGTGTACAGTTGCTGCCGGTGTTGACCGGAGTGAAGTCCTGATCGTCGATGCTGCCATCGCCATTAAAGTCGTAGACCCCAGGCATCGGATTATTACAGCCTGCGGGTAGTTCGCTGAGGTAGGCGTAGTAGTAGTCCGCGTCAAACGTACTTTCGGTACCTGACGGTGAGTCATAATCGTAAAAGTCGTTGCTGATGAAGCTGGCCTGGACATAGGTGTCTTCGTCAAATTCGTATCTTGCTTTACTTTCGATATGCTCGCGGTCAATGGTGCCTGGACCACGCCAGAGATCACTGTCGGTTTTTGAGCGACTGACATAGGCAGAAAAGCCATTGATGTCACCGGTCTCAAGACGGACAAAACTCCGCAGCAGATTATCATCACCGGAAGTCAGTGAGACAAAGGCACCCGCCTGATCAGAGGGTTCGATGGAGTTGTAGGAAACAATGGGGCCGAGTGATGTATAACTGGGCATGGAAACGTCCCCCGCACCAGGAGAGGCCAGCACGGATCCCAGATTTTCATTGTCGACATAGCGGAAAATCGGGCTGCCGCCGAAGGCATCCGAACGCCCCATAGGTACGCCATCCAGGACAAAGCCGACCTGGGCAAGGCTGAACGCCCGCACCTGTACCGAGTTGCCGAATTCATACAACCCCAGAGCACCATCGGTCTGCACGTTGAAGCCCGGCAGGCTCTCGAGCATTTTCAATCCGGAGATACCGGCCGGAGCGGAGAGCAGCTCGTCGCGGGTCACACCGACGGTATTGCTGACTTTGTCTTCACCGATCGCGAGGTCGGCCTGGGACGTGCGCTTGGCCTGCACCACCACCTCTTCCATTTGTCCCGACTCAGCGGCTTGCTCTGCCGCGATGGTTGGAAATGCGGTTAGCGCTCCGGAAATTGCCAGTAAATACGCAGCCGATTTTGTGTTGCTCGCCATATGCCCTTCCCCACTCAGGTAATAAATAGTTGCTGCGGCGATACGCAGCATCCCGTCGGCAGGACAATCTGTAGCAGCATTCTGTACAAGCATTGCTTCCCGGCGAGGGGACTACAGTGGAAACAGCAACATGTGTGCCACCAGTTCGGCGACATGGAAACGTGGGAGGCGATTGTGCGATAAAGCGAAGCAATACTTCGTTGAGATGAATACGCCCCGGTGTTTTACCGGGGCGGAGGTTCCAGGGGCAGGTGTGTCAGTTTTTCTGGTTGCGGATAAAACGATGTATTTGTAGTTCAAGCATCGACAGAGGCAATGCACCATTGGCGAGCAACGCATCGTGGAACTTGCGCAGGTCGAAATTATTGCCCAGCTGTTTTTCCGCCATTGACCGCAGCTCGCGGATTTTGATTTCCCCCATTTTGTACGACAGCGCCTGCCCCGGCCACGAGATATAGCGATCCACTTCTGCACGCACGTTGGCCTGGGACAGGGATGTATTGTCGGCGAGGAAATCCAATGCCTGCTGCCGGGTCCAGCCCTGGGAGTGGATACCGGTGTCGATTACCAGGCGACAAGCCCGCCACATTTCGTAGCTGAGTCGGCCGAAGTCCTGGTGCGGAGTTTCATACACCCCCATTTCAGTACCGAGGCGCTCGGAATACAGCCCCCAGCCTTCGCCATAAGCACTGAGGTAGAGGTTACGGCGGAACTTGGGCACATTTTCCAGCTCCAGCGAAAGCGCACCTTGCAGGTGGTGGCCGGGGACCGCTTCATGAAGGGTCAGCGCCACTAGCTCGTATAGCGGGCGCTGGTCCAGTGCGTAGGTATTAAGCCAGTAAGCACCACCGCGGGTACCACCAATGGCTGCCGGATTGTAGGACGCGGTGGTGTAGTTGGGAGCGATTTCGTCCGGCACCGGCACCACACCATAGGGCAGGCGCGGCAGCTTGCCGAAGAATTCCGGCAGGCGGTAGTCAATGCGTTTGGCAATGTAGGATGCTTCCTTCAGCAGCTCTCTGGGAGTCTTGGCATAGAACTGCGGATCGGTGCGCAGGAACTCGGTGAATTCCTCAAAACTGCCATCAAATCCGGACTCGCCAATCAGCTGGTTCATTTCTTCGCGAATGCGCTTTACTTCCGCGAGGCCGATTTTGTGAATGTCTTCCGGCGCCATGTACTGGGTGACATAGGTGCGGATCGTATGGCGGTAGTAGTCCTTGCCACCGGGCAGGTCTTCCGCCGCCAGGGATTCACTCGCTGCGCTCAAGTAGTCCCCTTCGAGGAAGGTCGCCACGCGCTCGAAGGCTGGAATGGCATGCTCCTTGATCGCCGCGGCACCGGCCTTTTGCAGACGCCGTTTATCGGTCGAGGAGAAGTTTTCCGGAAGGTTTTGGAACGGCTCGTACAGGCTGCTCTTTGTGGGGTCGTCATAGACCTGGGCGCGCACCGTGGGTGCGATGCCCTCCACCACGATCTTGGGCAGCACGAAGCCATCCTTTATACCCACGCGCATGTTGGCCAGGTTCTCATCGAAGTAACGACCGAAATCCTTGATGCGCTTGATGTAGTCTTCGTAGTCGGACACTTTTGGCATATTGAGGCCACTGCTGGCGTCCAGGGCTGCACTCCAGAAGCTGTAAAAAGTATTGACCGGAATACGGTCCAGATACAGTTCATTGCCCTCAATCGAGTTGGTCAGCACCCAGGTCAGCAGGTCCTTGTTGACCCGCTCGGCTTCCTCCAGCTGTTTGCTGTCGATCTTCTTCAGGCGCGCCACAAACGCCTTTTCCGCCTGCAGGCGGCGGGCACGATCCTTTTCAGAAACGCCGGGCAGGCGATCACTGTAGCCCTTTTCACCCATGCGGCTGGCGGTAATGGGGTCTTCACGCAGACTGTATTGCCAGTGGTCATCAATGATGGACTGCAACTGCTCGGCGGCGGTCGCCGCCTGCGCTGCGGGCGCGACGAGCGCGGCGATTACGATAAGAAATGACAGCAGCCGCAGCGGCTGCGCCCGGGACAGTCGGAACATGGTGGATCTCTCCGATGTGCTTTTATTGCGAATGGTACTTTTGCGCGCAACTTTACCATGGCCGCTATCGGAAAAGAGGCCGCGGGCGCATCATCAGGGCTAAACGACGGCTGCTGTCGACCAGACGGGCCGGTGTAGTGAAATATCCTGCTTATCGACCGATTCTCGCCACATGCACCAAGCGGGTGCCCGGTAACCATTCAGCCTCGCCATGCTTCCATTCAACGACTCATTGCTTTACAAAAGAGCCGCAACGCGATTTCCTGTGGGGCTGGACCGCTGTGATCCAGCGGATATAAAAATAAACAGACATCCCGCCACAACGCCGTATCACAGCGGCATGCATGGTGTGGGTGCGCGGGGAGGACCATGGATAGAAGACGATTCATCAAGCTCGCCGGTGTCGGTGCCGGAGGCATTGCGCTGCCGCTCTATGGGGCACAGGTATCCGCCGGGCAACTTATCAACGGCGGCATTGATGTAGGCAGGAAAAAAGCCCTTTCCGACATCGTACTCAACGCCGCAGGCAAAGCCGGCGCCAGCTATACCGATGTGCGCATCGGCCGCTACCTCAACCAGTTTCTGCTCACCCGCGAGACCAACGTCGAAAATATCGTCAATACCGAATCTTTCGGGGCCGGTATCCGGGTAATCGCCAATGGCACCTGGGGCTTTGCCGCGACCAATGATCTCACCGAGGACGGTATTGCCCGTGCAGCGCGCCAGGCAGTGGCGGTGGCCAAGGCAAATTCCAAATACCAGACCGAGCCGGTGCAGCTGGCACCGGTAAAAGGCGTTGGGGAGGTTTCCTGGCAGACGCCCATCAAGAAGAACGCGATCAAAGTGCCCATCAGTGAAAAGGTAGATTTCCTGATGGACGTGAACCAGAGCGCAATGGAAGCCGGGGCCAGCTTTATCAACTCTGCCCTGTATCTGGTCAACGAACAGAAATACTTTGCCTCCAGTGATGGCTCCTACATCGACCAGGACATTCACCGCCTGTGGGCGCCAATGCAGGTGACCGTGGTGGATAAGGATTCCGGGCAGTTCAAAACCCGCGATGGCCTGAGTACACCGGTGGGAATGGGCTACGAATATCTCGACGGGCGCGAAGACGACAAGATTGCCGGCCCCACCACCCTGTACAAAGACTCCTACGATATGGCCGAGGATGCCGTGCTCGCAGCAGAGCAGGCGAAGGTGAAACTGTCGGCCAAATCCATTGAGCCGGGCAAATACGACCTGGTACTCGAGCCACTGCACCTGCGCCTGACCATACACGAGTCTGTAGGTCACCCGCTGGAGCTCGACCGCGTACTCGGCTATGAGGCCAACTACGCTGGCACGTCTTTCGCAACCCTGGACAAGTGGCGCAGCGGCAAGTTCAAGTACGGCAGCGACAAGGTCAATATCTTCGCCGACAGAACACAGACCGGCTCACTGGGCGCTGTGGGATACGATGACGAAGGCGTGCAAGCCAAGCGCTGGGATCTGATCAAGGATGGCGTGCTGGTGAATTACCAGGCCACCCGCGACCAGGTACATATGATCGACCAGAAGGAATCCCACGGCTGCTCCTACGCCGATAGCTGGTCCAGTGTGCAGTTCCAGCGTATGCCGAATGTTTCTCTCGCCCCCGGCAAGGAAAAATACTCGGTCAAAGAAATGATTCGCGATGTCGAAAAAGGTATCTACATCGTGGGCCGCGGGTCTTACTCCATCGACCAGCAGCGGTACAACTTCCAGTTTGGCGGCCAGCTGTTTTACGAAATCAAGAATGGGGAGATTGTCGGCCAGGTAGAGGATGTCGCCTACCAGTCGAATACACAGGAATTCTGGAATTCCTGCAGTGCCATCTGCGATAGCAGCGATTACCGTCTCGGCGGTACCTTTTTCGATGGCAAAGGGCAGCCCAGCCAGGTAAGCGCAGTTTCGCACGGTTGTGCGACGAGTCGCTTCGACAAAATCAACGTGATCAATACCAAGCGTAAGATCGGCTAAACGAAAAACAATAAATTTTTGGAGCAGACAAGATGGCAATTTTATCCAGAAGTGAAGCCAAAAACATTCTCGACAAGGTGCTGAAATACAGCAAGGCGGAAGGTGCCAGTGCACAGCTTTCCGGTGCGGAGACCGGCAACATCCGCTACGCGCGCAACAGTGTATCCACTAGCGGTATCGTCAACGATATCGAACTGGCAGTAGAAGCACGCTTCGGTAAAAAGTCCGGCACCGCCACCATTAACGAGTTCAGCGATGCCTCGCTGGAAAAAGTGATGCGCCGCGCTGAAGAGCTGGCCAAGCTCTCCCCCGACAACCCCGAATCCATGCCACTGCTGGGTGAACAGAAATACATGGCGGTAAACGGTTTCGCCAAGTCCACCGCCGACATCACCCCGGACCAGCGCGCCAAGGCCGCCGCCGATTCCATCCAGGCCGCGATGAAGAAAGACGTAATCGCCGCAGGCTATCTGGAAGACGCCCGCTCATTTGCCGCCGTTGCCAACACCAACGGACTGTTCGGCTACCACGCGTCCACTTCCGCCAACTTTACCGTCACCATGCGCACCGAAAACGGTCTCGGCTCCGGCTGGGCGCAAAGTGACGTGACCGATATCGGTGACATGAATACTGCGTCCAGCTCGTCAATCGCAATCGACAAGGCGGTGCTGTCCCAGGAAGCGCGCGCGTTGGAGCCCGGCAAGTACACCGTTATCCTCGAACCCAGCGCGGTTTCCGGTCTGCTGGCCTACATGATGGGCAACTTCGACACCCGCAGCGCCGACGAAGGTCGCAGCTTCCTGAGCAAGAAAGGCGGTGGCAATCGGGTTGGCGAGAAAATGTTCGACAAACGTGTGCACCTTTACTCTGATCCTTCTGATCTGAGCGTACCTGCGCAACCCTGGTCCGATGACGACCATATGGCCATGCAGCGCGTGGACTGGATCAAAGGCGGCGTGGTTGAAAAGCTTCCCTGCAGCCGCTACTGGGCGGAGCAATCCAAGAGCACCGCAACTCCAGAGCCCAACAACCTGATTATGGTAGGTGGCGACAAGTCCACCGAAGAACTGATCAAGAATACCCGCCGCGGTGTACTGGTAACCCGCACCTGGTATATCCGCATGGTTGATCCGCAGTCTCTGTTGCTGACCGGCCTGACACGGGACGGAACCTTCTATATCGAGAACGGCAAGATCAAATACCCGATCAAGAATTTCCGCTTCAATGAAAGCCCCGTGATCATGCTTAACAATATCGAAGATATGGGCCGCGCCGAGCGTGTAAATATGGGATGGTTTGGCTATTCAGCGATGATTCCCGCGCTGAAAGTGCGCGACTTTACCTTCAGCAGCCTTTCCGACGCTGTTTAATGACTACTGCAGAAAAATATTAGGAGCGAACAATGGATCGAAGAAAATTTCTGCAGTTGGGTGGTGCCGGTCTCGGCGTCTCCATGCTGCCACTGTCTGGCAACGTCATCGCCGAAAGCAAACTCACCCAGAGCGGCTTGGATGTCGCCGTCAAAAAAGAACTGGCGGACGCTGCACTGAATACCGCCACCAAGCTGGGGGCTTCCTACGCGGATGTGCGTATCGGCCGCTACCTGAACCAGTACGTCATCACCCGTGAAATGAATGTTCAGAACGTGGTGAATACCGAATCCATCGGCATGGGCGTACGCGTCATTGCCAACGGTACCTGGGGCTTTTCTGCCACCAACGATATGACCAGTGATGGTATCGCCCGCGCTACCGCGCAGGCGGTTGCCACCGCCAAGGCGAATTCCAAATACCAGAAAGAGCCGGTGCAGCTCGCCCCGGTAAAAGGCCACGGTGAAGTCAGCTGGAAAACACCGATTCAGAAAAATGCCATGACCATTCCCCTGGTGGAAAAGGTTGATCTGCTGATGGAAGTGAACAAGGCTGCTCTGGATGCCGGAGCCAGCTTTATCAATTCCATGCTGTTTCTGGTCAATGAACAGAAGTATTTTGCCTCTACCGATGGCTCCTACATCGACCAGGATGTTCACCGTCTTTGGTCGCCGTTCAGCGTCACTGCAGTAGACAAGAAAGACGGCGGCTTCCGCACTCGCGACGGTCTCGGCATGCCAGTGGGCCGCGGCTTCGAATATCTCGATGGCCGTGCGGAACACAAAGTGCAGTCACAAACTGTTTTGTATAGTGACTCCTACGACATGGTCGAAGATGCACGCCTGGCTGCCGAACAGGCCCAGGAAAAACTCAAAGCCAAGTCGGTTAAACCCGGCAAGTACGATCTGGTGCTGGACCCGTCACACCTATGGCTCACCATTCACGAGTCTGTGGGTCACCCACTGGAACTGGACCGCGTGCTGGGCTACGAAGCCAACTTCGCTGGCACGTCCTTCGCCACCATCGACAAGTGGCAGAGCGGAAAATTCCAGTACGGCAGTGACAAGGTCAATCTGTTTGCCGACAAGGTGCAACCGGGTTCACTGGGTGCGGTCGGCTACGACGACGAAGGTGTGAAAACAGGTAGCTGGGATCTGGTGAAGGAAGGCGTACTGACCAACTACCAGGCGATTCGCGACCAGGTGCACATGCTGGGACAAAAGGAATCCCAGGGTTGCTGTTATGCCGACAGCTGGTCCAGTGTGCAATTCCAGCGTATGGCCAACGTTTCCCTGCTCCCCGGTGAGAAAGAGTTAAGCGTTGACGACATGATCAAGGACGTGGAAAAAGGGATTTATATCGTCGGTGATGGCTCCTTCTCCATCGACCAGCAACGCTATAACTTCCAGTTTGGTGGCCAGCTGTTCTATGAGATCGAGGACGGCAAAATCACCGGCATGCTGGAAGATGTTGCCTATCAGTCCAACACACAGGAATTCTGGAATTCCTGTTCGCAGATCTGTGACAAGAACGACTACCGTCTCGGTGGCTCCTTCTTCGACGGTAAAGGGCAACCAAGCCAGTCGAGTGCCGTTTCTCACGGCAGTTCCACCACGCGCTTCGATGGTGTGAACGTCATCAATACCAAACGCAAACTCGGATAATACCGGGTATGGCAATCGCCATGTCGCTATCGGCATGGCGATTGCAACTACCGGCCGATCCAATAAGAAGTTTCAGAGCTGTATCCGTGTCACTCACCCGCAAACAATTTCTGCAGCGCCTGTTGCTGGCCGGTGGCGGTTTCGCCATGTCGGGCGCGGTGCGTGCGCAGGGTGACAATTCACCGCAGTACGATTTTTATTTCACCCGCCTGATGTATGAATCCGGCGACTGGGATGTGGACCAGCGCATGCCTTCCAATGTGCTCAACTCCCTGATCGAATATACGAACCTGAAGGTCGACCCCAGTGAACGCATAGTTCCGCTCGCGGATTCGGAAATGCTGCTGGCACCTTTCTGCTACTTGACCGGACACAAGCTGGTGGAATTTACCGCAGCGGAAGCGGGTAACTTCCGCGATTACGTCAACCGCGGTGGTTTTGTTTTTGTCGACGATTGCAACCATGATATCGACGGTCTTTTCGCCAAGTCTTTCGAGGCGCAAATGGTGAAGCTGTTTGGCGAAGACTGCCTGCAGAAATTACCCGACGACCACGACCTGTATCGCTGCTTTTTCCAGTTCGACGAACTTCCGGTAACCAGTTTTGAACTGAACGGCTGGGGCGATGATCTGGTACACGACTACCTCAAAGCCATAGTGGTAAACGGCCGCATCGCGGTGCTTTACAGCAACAAGGACTTTGGTTGCGAGTGGGATTATGACTACCGCAACAAGCGCTGGCTCGCCATCGACAACACCAGGTTCGCCGTCAACATTGTTATCTACGCACTTACAAGCTGAAACACCATGGACATCACCTCGCCCGACAAGATTGAGCAAATGATCGAACAACAACATCGTGCGCTGGAGCGGCTGCGTGGCGAGATCGGCAAGGTTATTGTCGGCCAGCAGGAAGTAGTGGAGCAGATGCTGGTATGTCTGCTTGCCCGCGGCCACGTGCTGCTTGAAGGTGTCCCCGGCCTCGGCAAAACCCTGCTGGTGAAGACCCTTGCGGATGCGTCCAGCCTGTTATTCAAGCGCGTACAGTTCACCCCGGATCTGATGCCGGGAGACATCCTCGGCAGTGAAATCCTCGAAGAGGACCACAGCACCGGCAAGCGCTTTTTCAAATTCCAGCCGGGCCCGATTTTTACCAATATTCTGCTGGCGGACGAAATCAACCGCACGCCGCCAAAAACCCAGGCCGCACTGCTGGAATCCATGCAGGAGTATTCCGTTACCGTGGCCGGTGAGACCATGGCGCTGCCCCAACCCTACTTCGTGCTGGCGACCCAGAACCCCATAGAGCAGGCCGGCACCTATCCGCTACCGGAGGCACAGCTGGACCGTTTCCTGCTGAATATCCATATCGATTATCCGCAGGAACAGGAAGAAGTGGCGATCCTGCGCGCAACTACCGGCGCCGCCGGTGCAAAACCGGAGCCGTGCCTCGATGCAGAACAGCTACAGGCGATGCAGAACCTGGTGCGCGAGGTGTCCGTCAGCGACAGCCTGTATCAATACGTCGCGCAGCTGGTGCGTGCGACCCGCAGTCACAACCGCGAAGACAGCCTCGCCCAGTGGATCAAATGGGGTGCCGGTCCCCGCGCCGGGCAGGCACTGATTCTTGCCGCCAAGGCACGCGCCTTCCTGCACCGCCGGCTGGCGGTGACCCGCGCTGATCTCCAGGCGTTACTGCTGCCGGTATTGCGCCACCGTATTCTGCTTAGCTTCCACGCGCAGGCCGACGGTATCGATATTGAGCAGGTGCTACAGGAATTACTGCGCATCGTGCCGGAACCCGGACGGGACTGACGGGGACCTTGTCCGTGCAACTGACAAACCCGCTCACACTGGCGAGTATCCGCGACCTCGCATGGCTATCCCGGCACATCGCCGAAGGCATGCTGCTGGGTATGCAACACAGCCAGCGTCGCGGTGCCGGTATCGAGTTCCAGCAGTACCGCAGCTATGAACCCGGCGATGCCATCCGGCATATCGACTGGAAACTGTTTGCCCGTTCCGACCGCTATTTTGTGCGCGAGGCGGAACAGGAAAGTCAGATGCACGTGTGCATCGTGCTCGATACCAGTGCCTCCATGGCACAACCGAGTTTTACCTACCCGGAACTGAGCAAGCTGCAATATGCCAAGTGCTGGATTGCAACCTTGTGCTGGCTGCTACAAAACCAGGGCGATCGTTTTTCTCTATTGGCATTGAATGATCGCGGTAACCGCCATATTCCCGAGGGCCAGGGCGAGAGCCATCACCGCCGTATCGCGCTGGAGCTGGATTCGCTTGAAGCCGCAGGCCACTGGCCGCAGCATGCACAGCTGGCGCCGGTGTGGGCCCGATTCGAACACCCCTGTCAGGTAGTACTGGTAAGTGACTTCTTCGAACACCATGACCAGGGCGATATCAGGAATTTCGCCGCGCGTTTGTTCGCCGCCGGCCGGCCTTGCCTGCCGGTGCAGATACTGGTGGAGGCGGAGCAGACTTTTCCCTTCGATGGCGACCTGAAAATCCGCGATCCAGAGGCACCGGGCATTATTGAGCTCGGCGCCAGGCAACAGCGGGCGGATTACCTGTCCGCATTCGCCACTGCCCAGAACAGACTCACCGCGCATTTTTCCGCGCGGGAATGCCCGCTCACCACCACCACCGTGGAGACACCCATAGAGCAGTCATTACACACATTTATCAGCGCACACGGGAGAGTCGGCTGATATGTCGTGGCCCCACGTTTTGTTGATCGAGTCCCCCGTCTGGCTGTGGTTATGCGCCTCACTTGCGATCCCGGTAGTGATTCACCTGTTGCGCCGCAGCAACCCCCGGGAAATTACCTTTGCGGCGGTGCACTGGCTGCAACAACAGCGCCACCGACGCTGGAAGAAACTGTTTCTGCGCGACACGTTATTACTGCTACTGCGGCTATTGCTGCTCCTCCTCCTGATTCTCCTGCTGGTGCAGCCATTTCTGTTGCGGGATGCGCAGCCTTCAGACCAGGTGTTGTTGGTGGATCCGCAAGTTACTCCGGAGTCTCTCGCAAAATTTCTGTCGCAGCACCCCCAGATACATAAAAGTTTCTGGCTGCAGGCAACGCCCACCGCCACCGCCAGTGCGCGACCGCAGGCGACAGATCTCTGGCAGACGCTGTCACAGCTCGCTGGCGTCGGCGAATTCCGGTACGCGCATATCCTGCTGCACAACGCAGTGAATCCAGACGGATACGATACCCTGCGCGTCAGTCCCCACTGGCAGTGGCATTCGGTAAAGACCGATGCCGCAGATACGGCCCCCACGCCACCCCGGATTGCCCAGTTGGGCGAGGGCCCCACATGGCTGGCACCGGTGATCCAACAACTGGCAGAAGGCCCGCTGCCTGGGCTTGCACTGGAACAATATCCCGCTACCGCATTGCTGGATGCACAGGATATTGACTGGGTCATTTACGATACGCCCGGCGCATTGCCGGAACACCTGCACCAATTCGTGGAGAACGGCGGCCTGCTAATTACCGATAGGCGGGTAACCGGTGCAACGGCGTTGAAATTTTTCGAACGGGAAGCAGACAGCGAACTCGAGGCCAGTGCGATCGGACGCGGTAGCTGGCTGCGCTACCGCGGCGACTGGCACCGCGAAGATTTTTTTCAACGTGCGCAACTGCCGCCGTCATTATGGCGGCACTGGTCCACACAAGATTGGCTCTGGCTACGGGATTCACGCGGCCGTTGGTCGATCGACACCGCTCAGGGATTCCCGGGAGTCGCAGTTGCCGATTCCGAGGTAATGCAGCAGTTTGCGAGCCCCCTGCGCAATGCCCTGCTACTGGCGTTCGCGCTGTTGCTAATGCTTGAACGCTCGGTGGCACTTTCTCGATCCGCTGCCGTGTCTGGAGGTGGCGAACGTGAGTAAGGTGCTTAATCGCAACATCTCGCCCGTGCTGAACAAGGCTCTATGGCGCTGGTATCTGTCCGGCCTGCTGCCCTATGTTTTTCTCAGCTACCTTGGCGGCGGCGTCGCCTGGCTGTGCCAGCAATACTTATCAATGCCAGCGTGGATTCTCCCTGCAAGCCTGGGGGCTGTAGCACTGGCATTACTTGGCGATCCCCAATGGCGGCCATCGCGCTCGCAAATCTGCACCAGACTGGACGCGCGCTACCCCGCACTACAGGACAGTTGCCACCTGCTTTTGGCAGATACACAAACCCTGGCCCCGGTAGCCCGGCTGCAGCAGCGACGCGCAATCGCGGCATTGCAGCAACTGACGGAAAGCGGTGCCCTCAAAGCGTTCGGCCCGCATCAGCTGCGCAGTCCCTTACTCGCTGCGGCCGGTGCAGTGATCGGCCTGCTGTTCTATTCAATTGCCGGACAGTTCAGCGGATTGGCCACTGGCAATACTATCGACAATAACCGCCATGAAGCCCGCCCCGGGGAAACCGGGGCATCCCCGATCAGCGACGCCAGCACAAGCATCGAACCCCCGGCCTACACCGGACTTGCACCCCACAGCGGCACGCTGGAACTGGAAACGGTGGAAAGCTCGCGCATTACCTGGCGTATTACCCTAAATAGCGCGGCAGACGGACTACAGATGCTGGCCGCAGAGGAAACGTTGTCATTTAACTCTGCCGATGCCCTGCCCAGCCGCCACTGGCAACTGACTCGTACACTGACCGAGTCCGACTTCTACCAGCTGGCAATCACACCCGCGGTCGCCAAGAGTGGGGATAGCGGTCAGGTTCTGTTACCGGATTTGTACAATATCAATATCACGGCCGATCAGGGCCCCGAATTCGCATTCGACTATCCTCAGGACAACGTCACCATCGTCAATCTGGAACCAGGCGCAGAATCTTCGCTACTGAATGTCAGCGTTGCAGTGACCGATGATTTCCAGGTGGTGGAAACAGACCTGCTACTGACCCTGGCTAGCGGGAGCGGTGAGAATGTGCGCTTTCGCAATGAACGAATAAAGCTCCACCCCCAGAGTGTTAATGGCACACAGAAAGCTTACCGTTTTGCCATCCCGGTAGATCGCTATCAAATTGAACCCGGTGATGAGCTCTACTGGTATCTGGAGGCCAGTGACAATCGCACCCCCACCGCAAACGTGGTGAAGAGTCAGCATTTCATCCTGCGCTGGCCCCAGGAGGAAATTTTTGGCCTGAGCGATACCGAAGGTATGGCGATCAAGATACTGCCGGAATATTTCCGCAGTCAGCGACAGCTGATTATCGATACTGAAGCTCTGCTGGCAGATCAGGAAAGTATCAGCGCTCAGGAATTCCGCAAACGTTCAGAGTCTCTTGCCTACGAGCAGAACCTACTGCGCATGCGCTACGGTCGCTTCCTCGGCGAGGAGGATTCAGCCATGGAACACGGCGGTGATACCCATGAGGCCACTGCCAACGCACACGAGGACGAAGAAGGTCACACTGAAAAAGGTCACGATGATGGCGAGGCTCATCACGACAATCACGAAAAATCCAGTGCGACATCGCAACAGTTCGGCGATGCCAGTGGTGTGATCGCCGCCGTCGGCCACGCGCACGACAGTTCCGAACATGCCACGTTGTTCGACCCGGAAACCAAGGAACTACTGCGCAGTGCCCTCAATGCCATGTGGAGTGCATGGCGGGACCTCTCGGTGATCGAGCCCCGCGCTTCCCTGCCCTATCAGCACAACGCGCTGCGTTATATCAAGCAGGTGCAGCAGGCGTCCCGTATTTATCTGCAGCGGGTCGGCTTTGAAACCCCACCTCTGGATGAAACCCGGCGACTCTCTGGCGAACACGATCAGACTCCGCCGCCAAGAGTCGATCGCGATGGTGAACACGCCGAACGCGACCAGCTACTGGCGATGTTGACGCAGGTACAGCGCGGCGAGCCCCTTGATGAACAAATTGAAAGTACGCTGTGGCAACTGCAATCGCTACGTCAGGACAACGCCCTACAGATCACACTGGCCAAGCACCTGCGTCGCTACCGACAACAGCCAAACTGCAGCGATTGCCGCCAGCAATTGTCGGCGTTTCTTTACGCTCTGTTACCCGCACCAAAGGCGACGCCCACCCTGCCCCGCCACCGCACAACATCCGGTAGTTACACGGCGTGGCTGCAGCAATCCGCGGGGGAAGTAAAGCGATGAGCGTGTTCTCCGCTATTTGTGTACTCGGATTGGCTATATCCCTGTGGTTGACGTTGCGTCAGCGAGGTCCTGTATCCCGGCGTGCCATCGGTGTGTTGCTGCAGTCTGCAATCTGGTTGCTGGTATGGGCGCTTTTCGAGCCCCCTTCGCTGCTGCCTCCAGAGACAGCGGTTACCCAGGAGGTCACTTTGACTCCCGGCATGGACACCCAACCGCCCCTGGAAAAACTTGCCGCGGCCAAGTCGCTGCGCGTTACCGGAGATGGCTTGTCCCGCGATGCGTTGCGGGACTTTCCACCGGTACGCCTGCAGGGCGAGGAAGTCACAGACAAACCGGGTTGGCAAGTCGCGTGGTCGCGGGAGGTGATCCTGGGGGAACCCCTGCAGCTGGATATATCGCTACAGGGCGGTTACCAGCGCCCGCTGAAACTCACCCTAGAAGACCCGTTTGGTGGCGCAGTGGATAGCGCGCAACTGGGCGCGGAAGATCGCCATGCGAAGATGCAGGCGTGGCCAAAGATGGTCGGTAACTGGCAGTACCGGGTGCGCATCGATGAAATCGCAGAAAACGATGAAGCCACAGCCGATACACAAGTTACCCCCATCGTCGCACGCAATGAGATACTGCCGGTAATCGTGCGCGAGGCACAAAACCCGCGTGTGCTGCTTTGGCTCTCTCGCCCCGGGTTTGAAACTGGCGCGCTGGCGCGCTGGCTGCGCCAGTCAGCTACGCCTACACAGGTAGTTACCCAACTGGCACCGGAGATGCAACGGCGCGAGACATTTAACGGTCAGCCATTGCGTAAAAATGACCTGTTGGCGGCCGACAGCCCCTTTGATCTGCTCATCCTGGATAGCCGCCTGTGGCCACAACTGAGCACTGCACAGCGGCGACAACTCGCGACGCTCTCGCAGTCAAAGTCCCTCTTGTGGCTGGTAGACAACGATAGTCCGCGGGGCTTTATCGATTACGCCAGCGCGCAGGGAATGCCGCTGGACAGCATCGCCGTTGCGTCTGCGGCCTATGGGACTGACACCGCTACCACAGCGCAACAAGCACCCACTCTGCAGCTCGCCGGGTTCAGGCCCCGAGAAATCCGCAGCGGCGATTCACGTCTTGCCACGGGTGAGCACACCCTTTACTGGGCTCGGGTACAGCCGCAGCAATCCCTGGGATTCGTGTTTTTTCGCAACAGTTATCGCTGGCAAACCGCAGGTTTAGCCAGCGAGTTTGCCCTTTTGTGGAAGCAGCTGCTTGACCACCAACTGGCGTTGCGGGGTACTTATGGCGAAATTACCCTGAGCACACCACTCCCGCGCGCGCAGCAGCGACTCACTCTTTGCAGTAGTGAATTCAGCGAAACACCGCCCGAGTTAAAGGTACTGGATCTGGATCAAAACGCAGAAAATGAAGCGCGCAACAAGCCACTGCAAACAGTCGCTGCCAGCAGCAGCGAGCAGGGGCGCTGTTACAATTACTGGCCCCAGCAACCGGGGTGGTACCAGCTCGGTACAACATCCTTCGCACTGTATGTTTTTGCGCAGGATGCCTGGAGCGAGTGGCAGACGGCAATCACCCGCACAGAGTCCGCACAGATGAGCAGCGCGCGCCTCGGCCCACAGCAACAGGTATTGGCGGACACAAAACCAATTCCACTATCCTGGATTGCTCTCGCACTACTGGCACTGCTGAGCATGACCTGGTGGCGAGAACGGAGCAGCCTGCGCTGATGTATTTGCGGCACCATGCCGCAGGCCACTCTCCCAAACCGAAGGTCAATTTCTTTCCGATTCAGGCCGGAAACTCAAGCCCACAAGCGAGTACCGATCAAACCGTAGCTGAGTAGGTATAAACCCAGGCTGACGTTCAGAAAAATCAGTAACGTTGCGTGACCGGACCAAAACCCAGCTTTCGCATCGAACCGCTCGCGATACCATATGCGCAGGCTCCACAGCGAACCTATTAAAAATACCACCGGGCCGGCGAAAACCATCAGCGAGGGAACGGTGACACTAGCCGATAACGCATAGGGCTCACTGCTGCTTATGCTCATCAGGATACCAGTCCCGGCCATCAGCAGACCCGTTACCGGTAACAGTGACCATCTCCGCAAACTGCTATCTGCTCGCGATAACCCACGGCGGAAAAGCTTCCGTACCAGCCAAATCAGTGAGTGAACCAGCCCTGCGAGTATCGCCACCAACCAGGTAGCCAGCAACACCATTGGTGCCAGTGCAGTAACGGCGTTCGTTTTCTGTAACGTCATGGGCCCGTAATGGACGACATGACCAGCGAGCGGGTCTTCGGTTTGTACCAGTGCTGCACGGCCGGTAAATGGCTGTAGGTACTGGCCGCTTTCGGACACCTGCAATGTGCGCGGTGCACCGCCAAGTACCGGCGACAACGCCAGTTCCGAATCTGCCACGGAAATTTTCCAGGGCATCAAACTGTTCGCAATACGGAATCGATCAGCAACCGGACTGATTGACCGATAGAAACCCGCCAGCGTGGAATCGGCTTTAGTCGCCACAGCCGGCACTACAACGTTCTCAGTGTCCTGCCCACCATCACCATATTCGGTGAGCAGTTTGTGGATCTGCGCGGTAGCGGTACTGTTGCCGTTAGTCAGTACGACGTGCCCTAAATTACCGTGAGGCTCATAAACGACCAGGGCGCGTGCGCCCGGCAATGCACCTTCGTGTCCGTACAACACCACACCTTTATGATGGAATGAGGTAAGCCCCATACCCCAACCAACTTGCAAGCCCGCATCAGCGGCCTGGGAGCCACTGGGTTGCTCCATCGTCCGCACCAAGTATTCGGGGAGTATACTTTCTGGCCCTGCCTGGTTAGGGCTCTGCATAAAGCGCACAAATTTAATCATGTCCTCCAGGCTGCCATGCATACCGCCAGCTGCCCGATTGGGAAGATGCCAATATGGCAGTAGCTCGCTACCGCGATACAAGTCTGCCGCATTCAATCGGTACTGATCATCGAAGTAGTATCCGCTGTCGCCCATGGCAAGTGGACCGAAAAACTGTGTCTGCACATAATCCTCGAAGTGCGTACCACTGACTTTTTCCACCACATAGGCAGCCACCAGTGGCCCGGTATTGTTATAGGCCGAGCGGGTTCCCGGCACCCAGCGGGATTCTCGGGAGTGCGGGTGTAATGCAAGCACTTCCTTTGTGCTCAGCGGTTCGCCACCACGTCCGGTCAACTCCGGTCCATGGGGCGCATCCCAGCCACTGGTATGGTTCAACAGATGCACCACTCGCAGCGGATGATCCTTTTCCCACGGATTGTGAAATTCGATTTCTGGCGCCACATCCACCAGGCGGTCCTGGAGGGACACCTTGCCATCCGCCACCAATTTCATGATCGCAAGACTGACGAACACCTTGGACACCGAGCCAATACGGAAAATGGTATCCGGTTCTACACGTTCACGGCGTTCGATATTTTTAAACCCCGCGGTGTAGCGCCAAACGGAGCCATCGGGCTCAAATAGCGCAACTGCCGCACCCGGAGTGTGTGTCCGTCGCAATATCTGATCGATTTCATCGCCCAGCTGGCGGTGCTGCTCATCACTCAATGGTGGCGCCGCCCACACCTGACAGTGAAAAAGTATTATGAGCAAAAGCGCTGTTCTGAATCTCGAGACCATTACGGATCTCCTCCATCGTTAGCACAGCCACGACTGCCGGGCCCATCCCGATACCCATAGCTGTGTTTTAATGGCCAATAAATAGCGGTCGCCAAGCTGCTGGCGCAAAGGAACATTTGTGAACCTGTGTGAATATCTGGCCGGTATGCCGGTCACATTTGTTCACATGGGGTGTAACCTTCTGATTTATAAGAATTAACTGAGGTCCGGGTGCGGTGATCCAGAGATACAACATCGGCGATTATTTGTACGATCCTGCGCGCGGGATACTGAGCCGTGATGACACGGAAACAAAGCTTGAGCCGCAGGTAAACGGGTTACTGCAATTGCTGGCGGAGCACGCCGGTGACACCCTGAGCCGAGAATCCATCACCAACCATATTTGGCCAGAGCGTGTGGTAAGTGACGATGCATTGCGGGCAATGATCAAGAAGTTGCGCGATGCATTTGATGACAGTGCACGAGATCCTGACTACATCCGCACCGAACCCCTGAAAGGTTATCGATTGATTGCGCCGGTGCTACCCCACCACACCAGCGACGCAAAACACAGTAAATCCTTCCCGCGGCGTCTAAGCACGGCTTCCCCGATAATTGTGGGCCTAGGTGTTTGTGCCATTATTTTGGCTGGACTCTGGATAACTGGCGATCGCGAGCAGGGCAGTACCAGGGTAGAACTTCTCACACGTATGACAGGCTCAGAAGTGAGCCCGGACTACAGTCCCGCGATTAATCGTCTGGTCTTCTCTCACCGATCCAACAAAGACGACTTCCTTCAGCTGTATGTTAAAGATCTGGATACACAGCAGGTGCAGCGATTAACCTGGGAGTCGGCTAATTACGCCAATGCGCACTGGTCTCCAGATGGACAAGAGCTCGTTTACTCCCGCAGCCTTGGCAGTAAGCTGGAACATTATCTCGCCAGATTCGATCCAGACCAGGGGATAGTTGCAGAACAGCCCCTTTTAACTGATCAGCCTACGCGCCGCTACCTGCTTTCCTGGTCACAAACAGAACGAGCGGTATACCTGAAAGACGACCCCCGCCCAGGGATACCCGCAGGTATTTCCATACTTAATTTGGGGTCCGGGAAATTAGAGACGATTACAGCACCGAACGTACAAGGCGCTGGGGATATATTTGCCCGCGAATCACCGGATGGAAATATGCTTGCGGTACTCAGAGAAGTGGAGGCAGGCAAGCAGGAGCTTCTCATTCTGGACAAGACTACGGGTAGCCTGCTGCACACCAGAATTCTCAAACTTACAGCGAATCACCTGGCATGGTCAGAAGAAAGCAGTGAAGTCGTGATGAGTAATTTTTTCGGCGCCATGCAGGTTTTTCAACTTACGGCGAATGTGCTATCCGTGCTAAACCCACTACCCGACGGTATCAACGACGTTTTCCATCATTGCGGCCCTCAGTGCGTATATATGCGCCGACACAATGGAAATTTTCTCGACCTACAGGAGCAGCCGAATCCGTTTCTGAAGCGCCCGTTAATGGCCTCGCGCAACCTTGATCTACCAGGGGCGGAAGACTTTCCATTATTTAGTACAGATCAGCGCGGGCTCTATTTTCTTGCCAATACCGGATCTGAACTCCAATTAAAGTACAGAAGCCATCGCGGCAGTCCCGTGGAGATCTATAAATTTTCATCTGATGCCCGGGTGACAGCACTTACATTGAATTCCGCAGGAAGTCATATCGCCGGTGTCCTGAACGATAGGGTGTTCGTGATGAACCTCGAGACGCCATCCCTGGAGTTTATTTCCAGTGGTGCTGAGCTCGTTGGTTTCCCCAACTGGTCACCGGATGAGAGCGGCCTGCAGTTTTCCAAGCACGAAAAGGGAACCGTGAAGCTCTATAACTATGATCTGAAATCAGGAAAATCCACGTTGATCATACCGGGCTATCTCGCTGATATACGCCTGAGCAACGAACGGTTTTTACGCATTGATGCCGACAATAGAGCTTGGCTAATGGAGAAGGACCACAACCCGCACTTTATAGCTGAGCTGCCATCAGCCTCTCCAAATCGCTGGAAGGTGCGTGATGATTGGCTGTATTTCACCGCACATGAAGGTGATATGGCGTTAATGCACAGAGCCAGCCTGAGTAACGGCAAAAGCGAGCGCGTAGCACTTGCCAAAAATCGTTTCCGACTGAACTTTGACCTTAGCGAGCATAGTGAACGGGCACTGTTCGTAAAGTCCCTATTGGCAGAAAGTAATCTGGTTAAAGTTTCTCTAAATTGATCTGACAAACAGCATCCAAAAAATTTTGAACACAGATTTACAGGGAGTAACAGCGTGAAAAATGTCTGCGTCGCAGCGGTACAGATGGTGAGTGGCGATAACGTCAAAGACAATCTCATACGAGCGAAAAAGCTGGTGGCAGATGCAGCCAATCGCGGAGCCAAACTAGTATTGCTACCGGAAAACTTCGCGCATTTGTCCGGTACGGGGAGCTTTTCTGTTGCCGAGCACTTTGTCAGAGATGGAAATACCTGTGCCGAACTTCATCCCATTCAATACGCACTAAAAACGTGGTCTGCGGAACTGGGGATCTGGCTGGTAGGCGGTGCGCAGCCGCTCCTGGAGCGCCCGGACGGGAATCACACTGAAGGCGAACGTAGTCGCTCTGCGTGCCTTGTGTACGATGATCAAGGCCATCTACAGGCACGCTATGACAAGATGCACCTGTTCGATGTGGACGTCGCAGACGCTGCCGGTCGCTACCGGGAGTCTGCAACGATTGAAGCAGGAGAGTCCCCCTGTGTAGCAAACTCATCCTGGGCAGGGCTTGGGCTGACAATCTGTTTCGACCTGCGCTTTCCTGAACTCTATCGGCACCTGGCCATGGCTGGTGCCGAAGTTTTTCTAGTTCCAGCCGCCTTCACATATACCACCGGGGAAGCACACTGGATGACGCTGCTGCGTGCCCGGGCCATTGAAAATGGCTGCTATATCATTGCCGCCAACCAGGGCGGGTCACACTCCCCTAAACGTCGTACCTGGGGACATTCCGCGATCATTGATCCCTGGGGAGAGATTCTCGCAGAGGCCGGTGAGGGTGAATCTGTCATAACCGCCGTTCTGGATGCAGAGAAACTAACAAAAGTACGCCAAAGCATGCCTCTGCTTTCCATGCGCCGGTTGTAGGCGACGAGTTATACACAGTATTTCTCGGGGATTTTCTACCCATTTAAATTTGTACACAAATACCCACAGAGTCCGTTTAATTCGTGGATAAATTTATCCACTACGCCAATTTTACTCTCCGCTTCTTCTCTAAATCGCGGTTTACCCACAGAAATCATGGATAGAGCTGGGGATAAGCCGGGGATATTAAGCGTGGACCGCATGGCGTGGAGGTATTGGAAAACGTATAAAAAAGCGACGTTGGGAGTTTGTTCGGCTTAGGTTTTCGCACATAAAAAAGGGCCACCCGATCGGGTGACCCTTTGTTTTTTTCACGGCGGCGTAAAAAAGAAAAAGCCCTGACCGCGTTAGCGATCAGGGCTTTTGGAATAAAACCTGACGATGACCTACAGTGGGTGGCGAGCGGTGCTCGCCATCGCGGGGCGACGCCTTCGGCGCCCTAGCCTTTGCACCTTCGGTGCATGGCCTTTCACATGGCAGCACTTTGCGCTGCGAGGTAGTAAAAAAAATCATCGTATCCAAAAAACAAAACCCCCGCAGGATTCCCTGCGGGGGTTTTCTTTTTTAGATGCCTGACGATGACCTACTCTCACATGGGGAAGCCCCACACTACCATCGGCGATGTTGCGTTTCACTTCTGAGTTCGGCAAGGGATCAGGTGGTTCCACAACTCTATTGTCGTCAGGCAAACTGGCTTGGGTTGGCTTGGTCTTATGGGCTCTTTGCCCTGCGCTGCCGCTTGACTGTCCGTTTGCACTCGCTTTTTAGCGATAACAGTCAACCCAAATACTTCGGTAAAACATTCTGTAGTAATACACCGCAAGTCGATCAATCGAACACTGCGTCTCTCGGCTCACAATCCGCTGATCTCATTCGATCAGTCAATCGTTAGTAACCATCTCTGTTGTATGGTCAAGCCGCACGGGCAATTAGTACTGGTTAGCTCAACGCCTCACAACGCTTCCACACCCAGCCTATCAACGTGGTAGTCTTCCACGGCCCTTCAGGACTCTCAAGGAGTCAGGGAGATCTCATCTTGAAGGAGGCTTCCCGCTTAGATGCTTTCAGCGGTTATCCCGTCCGAACATAGCTACCGGGCAATGCCACTGGCGTGACAACCCGAACACCAGAGGTTCGTTCACTCCGGTCCTCTCGTACTAGGAGCAACTCTTCTCAAATCTCCAACGCCCACGGCAGATAGGGACCGAACTGTCTCACGACGTTCTAAACCCAGCTCGCGTACCACTTTAAATGGCGAACAGCCATACCCTTGGGACCGGCTTCAGCCCCAGGATGTGATGAGCCGACATCGAGGTGCCAAACACCGCCGTCGATGTGAACTCTTGGGCGGTATCAGCCTGTTATCCCCGGAGTACCTTTTATCCGTTGAGCGATGGCCCTTCCATACAGAACCACCGGATCACTATGACCTACTTTCGTACCTGCTCGTCATGTCTGACTCGCAGTCAAGCGCACTTATACCATTATGCTCATTGCATGATTTCCGACCATGCTGAGTGCACCTTCGTACTCCTCCGTTACTCTTTGGGAGGAGACCGCCCCAGTCAAACTACCCACCATACACTGTCCTCGATCCAGATCATGGACCAGAGTTAGAACCTCAAACATACCAGGGTGGTATTTCAAGGATGGCTCCACAGTGACTGGCGTCACTGCTTCAAAGCCTCCCACCTATCCTACACAAGTAGGCTCAAAGTTCAGTGCAAAGCTATAGTAAAGGTTCACGGGGTCTTTCCGTCTAGCCGCGGGTACACTGCATCTTAACAGCGATTTCAATTTCACTGAGTCTCTGGTGGAGACAGCTTGGCCATCGTTACGCCATTCGTGCAGGTCGGAACTTACCCGACAAGGAATTTCGCTACCTTAGGACCGTTATAGTTACGGCCGCCGTTTACCGGGGCTTCGATCAAGAGCTTCGCTTACGCTAACCCCATCAATTAACCTTCCGGCACCGGGCAGGCGTCACACCCTATACGTCCACTTACGTGTTTGCAGAGTGCTATGTTTTTAATAAACAGTCGCAGCCAACTGGTCACTTCGACCGCCAACAGCTTACGGAGCAAGTCCGATCACCGTCAGCGGCGTACCTTCTCCCGAAGTTACGGTACCATTTTGCCTAGTTCCTTCACCAGAGTTCTCTCAAGCGCCTTGGTATTCTCTACCTGACCACCTGTGTCGGTTTAGAGTACGGTTCACAATTGCCTGAAGCTTAGAAGTTTTTCCTGGAAGCAGGGCATCAACCACTTCGTCTCTTAAAGAGACTCGTCATCAGCTCTCAGCCTTAGGGACCCGGATTTGCCTAAGTCCCCAGCCTACTACCTTAAACATGGACAACCAATCGCCATGCTGGCCTAGCCTTCTCCGTCACTCCATCGCAGCAATTGCAAGTACAGGAATATTAACCTGTTTCCCATCGACTACGGCTTTCGCCCTCGCCTTAGGGGCCGACTAACCCTGTCCCGATTAGCGTTGGACAGGAACCCTTGGTCTTCCGGCGGGGAGGTTTTTCACCCCCCTTGTCGTTACTCATGTCAGCATTCGCACTTGTGATACCTCCAGCAGACCTCACAGTCCACCTTCAGCGGCTTACACAACGCTCCTCTACCATGCAACATAGTTGCATCCGCAGCTTCGGTTACCAGTTTGAGCCCCGGTATATCTTCCGCGCGGGCCGACTCGACTAGTGAGCTATTACGCTTTCTTTAAAGGATGGCTGCTTCTAAGCCAACCTCCTAGCTGTCTGGGCCTTCCCACATCGTTTCCCACTTAACTGGTATTTGGGACCTTAGCTGGCGGTCTGGGTTGTTTCCCTTTTCACGACGGACGTTAGCACCCGCCGTGTGTCTCCCGCGATTGCACTCCTCGGTATTCGGAGTTTGCATGGGGTTGGTAAGTCGGGATGACCCCTAGCCCAAACAGTGCTCTACCCCGAGGGTGAGACGCGAGGCGCTACCTAAATAGCTTTCGAGGAGAACCAGCTATCTCCCGGCTTGATTAGCCTTTCACTCCGATCCACAGGTCATCCCCTAATTTTTCAACATTAGTGGGTTCGGTCCTCCAGTTGATGTTACTCAACCTTCAACCTGCCCATGGATAGATCGCCGGGTTTCGGGTCTATTGCCTGCAACTAAACGCCCTATTAAGACTCGATTTCTCTACGGCTCCCCTATGCGGTTAACCTTGCTACAGACAATAAGTCGCTGACCCATTATACAAAAGGTACGCAGTCACAGAACAAGTCTGCTCCTACTGCTTGTACGTATACGGTTTCAGGTTCTATTTCACTCCCCTCTCCGGGGTTCTTTTCGCCTTTCCCTCACGGTACTGGTTCACTATCGGTCAGCTGGGAGTATTTAGCCTTGGAGGATGGTCCCCCCATATTCAGTCAAGATAACACGTGTCCCGACCTACTCGATTTCACTCAATGTGCCTTTTCGTGTACGGGGCTATCACCCTGTATCGCGGAACTTTCCAGATCCTTCCACTAAAACATAAAGAGCTTAAGGGCTAATCCCCTTTCGCTCGCCGCTACTCAGGGAATCTCGGTTGATTTCTTTTCCTCCGGGTACTTAGATGTTTCAGTTCCCCGGGTTCGCCTCGCATAGCTATGTATTCACTATGCGATACCTGTAAACAGGTGGGTTTCCCCATTCGGACATTCCAGGATCAAAGCTTGTGTGCCAGCTCCCCTAGACTTTTCGCAGGCTCCTACGTCCTTCATCGCCTCCAGCTGCCAAGGCATCCACCGTATACGCTTAGTCGCTTGACCATACAACACAAACGACTACTTACGACTGGACGCGCATTGACTAACGCTTACGTCATGTTTCCA